>JBEEOV010000008.1:0-37891 GCA_041191465.1 Pseudomonadota bacterium | reverse complement strand
AGGTAATTTTGGTTCTAGAGATGGTGATGGCGCAGCAGCGATGCGTTATACCGAAGCTAGATTAACTAAGATTGCTAGCTTATTGCTTGATGAGATTGACGAAGGCACGGTTGATTTCATACCTAACTATGATGGTTCGATACAGGAGCCCAAGTTATTACCTGCACGTTTGCCATTCGTTTTATTAAATGGTGCATCAGGTATTGCTGTTGGTATGGCTACAGAAGTCCCATCACACAATTTGAAAGAAGTCGCTAGTGCAACTATTGCACTCATGAAGAATCCTAAATTAACTCATGATGAGTTAATGACTCATGTTCCTGGACCCGACTTTCCGGGTGGTGCGCAGATTATTTCTTCTCAATCTGAAATTTCCCAAATTTATCAATCTGGCAGAGGCAGTTTGAAAGTTAGAGCTCGCTGGATGATTGAGGATATGGCTCGTGGGCAGTGGAAACTAGTTGTTACTGAAATGCCACCGGGTACATCCACGCAGAAAGTGCTGCAAGAGATTGAAGAGCTTACCAATCCGAAGGTGAAGGTTGGCAAGAAAACGCTCACTGCAGAACAAAATAATCTCAAGCAAACCATTTTGTCGTTACTAGATTCTGTTCGTGATGAATCAAGCAAAGATGCACCAGTACGCCTAGTGTTTGAGCCTAAGACTAAAAATATTGATGTGAATGAGTTCGCAACAACATTACTTGCTCATACATCATTGGAATCCAATGCCCCCATTAACTTGGTCATGATCGGCAATGATGGTAGACCTCGTCAAAAGGGTCTAGGTGAAATCTTGCGTGAGTGGATTGAGTTCCGTGTAGCAACTGTGACACGCAGAACAGAGCATCGCTTGGGTAAGGTGAATGATCGTATTCATATTTTAGAAGGCCGTCAGTTAGTTCTTCTCAATATTGACAAAGTCATCAAGATTATTCGCGGTAGCGATGATCCGAAAGCAGATTTAATGACTGCCTTTAGGTTATCTGAGCGTCAAGCTGAAGATATTTTAGAGATTCGTTTGCGTCAATTAGCTCGCCTTGAGGCAATTAAGATTGAGCAAGAGTTGAATGAGTTAAAGACTGAAAAAGATGATCTAGAAAGTCTTCTAAGTAGCGATGCGAACATGCGTAAACGCATTGTTAAAGAAATTGAATCGGACATGAAGACCTTTGGTGATGAGCGTCGCACCATGATCCAGGAAGAGAAAAAAGCTGTTGCAGAAGCAAAAGTAATCGACGAACCTGTGACGGTGGTGATATCTCAAAGAGGTTGGGTCAGAGCCCGTCAGGGTCATGACCATGATCCACAACAATTTAGTTTCAAAGCGGGTGACGGTATGTATGGCACATTTGAGTGCCGTACAACAGATGTAGTGTTGGGATTTGGCAATAATGGTCGTGTCTATACGGTTGCCGTAGCTGATCTTCCTGGTGCTCGTGGCGATGGCTCACCATTAACAGGTTTTGTTAATTTAGCTGCTGGTACTCAAATGGTTGCCTACTACGCAGGTCACAATGATGATTTGCTGTTGCTCTCGATGAGATCAGGCAATGGCTTCTTAGCTAATGTGACAGACATGACAACCCGTAATAAGGCTGGTAAATCATTTGTTGGTGTGGATGCCAAGTTTGCGCCGGGTGATGCCCCTTTGGCTCCAGCAAAAGTGGTAGAAGGTATGAAGAGTGTTGCTTGTCTATCTGAATCGGGTCGTTTACTTGTATTCCCATTGGATGATTTAAAACGTTTACCAACTGGTGGTAAGGGTGTCATCCTGATGGACTTGGATAAAAACGAAAAGCTTCAATCCGCTATTGCAGTAGGTGATGCTGGTGCTACTTTGTCTGGTTTGGGCAGAACAGGCAAGCCAACTGAAGCGGCTTTGGATGCCAAAACACTCAAGGCCTTTGCAGCTAATCGCGCAAGAAAAGGCCATGCCTTGGAACCAAAGTTAAAAGACGCGAAGTTAATCGCTGGTATCTAATTAATGAGAGCTTAGCACCCCTTAAATACAGGGGTGCGCTTTTCTGCCCAGGCAGATCTGCCTTCTTGAAGGTCTGCTGAATTTTGCGCAAGCGCAATGTCTTGATTGAGTTCCTCAACATCTAGAGTATTGTTTGCAATTCTATTGATGTGCTTTTTCATGCCCAAAATAGCGAGCGGCGCCATGACCATGAGTTGCTCAATTAATTGATTAATTGTTGAATCTAAATCCTCTGGTTTAACTAGTTGCGTTAAAAAACCAATTTCTTTCATTTCAGCGGATTGAATTTTTTCGGCTGTGAGCAATAGTCGTTTAGCTGTATCAACACCTAATCGAGAAACATAACGTACTAAACCACGTTGATAGAAATGTATGCCTAGTTTTGCTGCGGGCATGAACATTTCTGCCGCTTGGCTTCCAATTCTGAAGTCACAAGCAAGTGCTAGGTCAGTAGCTCCGCCATATACACCACCTTGTATAGCAGCAATGGTAATGGGTCTGCAATCCTCTAGCGCATTCACCACGATCTCAAACATAAGAGACTTTTCTTTTGCAGATTCATCTAAGCTGCTAATGTCAAATCCTGAGCAGAAGTATTTGCCAGTAGATTTAATGACCAAGATACAAATATCTTGGTTTTGATTGACCTCAGATATTTGTTGCTGCAGCGTATCCAAGTCATCTACAGTTAAACGGTTAGCAGACTCAGGATTGTTCAGCGTAATAACTGCAAGTCTTCCCTGGATGCTAAGGCTTGGTTTCACGATATTTACTCAACCTCAGCGATTAACTCAATTTCAACGCATGCACCCAATGGGATTTGAGCGACCCCGAATGCGCTACGTGCATGTTTACCTGCATCTCCAAACACCTCAAACAACAACTCTGAGCAACCATTAGTTACTAAGTGGTGCTCAGTAAATGATTCGGTGGAATTGACCAAGCTCATCACTTTCACAATTCGCTTAACTCGATCCAAATTTCCCAAGTGAGCTTGCATTGTTGCCATCAGATCAATTGCAATGCTTTTAGCCGCCTCTTTACCTTCATCGGTGGTCATGTTTAGCCCCAATTTGCCAACCAGTGGTTTGCCATCTTTTTTGGCTATGTGGCCAGACAAAAATAGGGTATTGCCAGTTTGAGCAGACATCACATAAGCAGCTGCTGGTGCTCCAGCAGCAGGCAGTTCAATATTTAATTCTTTTAAGCGTGTGGCAATCTTTGACATTTGTATTCTCCATAACGATTCGTCATTGTATTGCGAGCAAAAAGTCAGACGCTAAGTTCTCCCATTTTTCAGTACTTTTGCTTGTTTTGACTGTGAAAATTAGTCATTAGAGTCTTAAAACTTGGTGAAAATACCTAAAAATTACTCTTTGTAAGCCTTTTTCGCTTGCTCATCCGCTATACTCCCTTCGAACTATTTTTTTGATCTACCTCAATATTTGGTCACTATGAAAAAACTACTAACTGTTGCTGTTGCCGCTATGACATTAGCCGGTACTGTGAATGCTCAAACTGTGGGCAATGCAAAAGCTGCTGAGCCTAAAGTAGCTATGTGTATTGGTTGCCATGCAATCCCTGGCTACCGTATTAGCTACCCTGAAATTTATACCGTTCCTTTATTGGGCGGTCAAAATGCTGCTTACATTGTTTCTGCGTTACAAGCCTATAAAAAGGGTGAACGTAAACACCCAACTATGCGCGGTATAGCAGGCACTTTGACAGATCAAGATATGGCTGATATCGCTGAGTACTATGCTGCTCAAACTTCTGCCACGACTATTAACAAATTGAAATAAGTAGAGGAAGTCGACATGAAACGTATTTTGATTGCTATTGCAACGGCTTCTATCGCTTTTACAGCTAATGCTGCAGACCTTAAAAAAGGTGAGGAATTAGTTAATAAGAGTGGTTGTATTGCTTGTCATGGTGAAGGTTTAAATAAACCTTTGGCACCTGAGTATCCAAAATTGGCTGGTCAGCACGCAGACTACCTATATGCTGCATTGAAGGCTTACAAGGTGACTAATAATCCAAACATTGGTCGAAATAATGCAATCATGGCAGGCCAAGTTGCTCAATTCTCCAACAAAGACTTGCAAGATATGGCAGCTTATATCGCTAACTTGCCTGGTTCATTGGTGATGAAGAAGTAATAGGCTTACTTGCCTCACAAAAAAGCCGCTACTAAGCGGCTTTTTTTACGTTTATTTAGCGGCAAGCTGTCCTTGTAATAAGTGCTCTTTCATGAGTTTCTCGGACAGATCGGCATCGCGGGCGAGTAGGGCGGATAGAATCTTTCTATGTTCCACTAGAGAGCTTTCCATTCTTCCTCGCTTGCTCAGAGAGTCTCTGCGCTGTAGTTTAAGAACTTTTCTCAGGTCATCAATGACACGTTTCATCCATGGGTTATTGGATATCTCTTGTAATTTGTCATGGAATGATTGGTTAATAGAGAAAAATTGGTCCAAATCTCTATCTGCTGCCGCTCTTTCTAGTTTCATATGTATCGAGTCTAGGGCTTCAAGCTGTCCTTCTGATGCCTTTAAAGCTGTTTCACGGCAAGCCTGTCCCTCTAAGAGGGCGAGGACAGTGAATATTTGGTTTAAGTCAGACTTACTGACTTCAGTCACGTAGGCGCCGCGCCTCATTTTCATGGTTATAAGGCCTTCAGCCGCTAATATTTTGATTGCTTCTCGCATGGGGGTGCGACTGATGCCATATTCTTTAGCAATTGCTTGTTCGTCAATCCACGAGCCAGGGGCGAATTCATGAGAAAAGATACTGGTTCGCAATCTTTCTGCGACTTCCTCGTACAATGGTCTAGGGCTTAGTAGTGATTTTGAATTCATAATTATGAATTCATTAAACTACTTTTGTCAGGTATATGTCAAGCCTTAGAGGTTCAATATCAATAATCTATTAAATGTGTCTGTGGAGAAATAATGAGCAAACCCACTAAAAGCCAGTGGCCTGAATTTTCAACTCCAAGCATGGAGGCATGGAATAAGGCAGCAACCAAATCAGCACCCAATGGAAATGTTGATGCACTAGGTTGGCAAACGCCTGATGGTATTAAGTTGAAGGCTTTGTATACAGCGGCAGACACGGAAGGATTGCCATTCGCTAATACCTTGCCTGGTTTTGAGCCATTTGTTCGTGGCCCACAGGCCACAATGTATTCAGTGCGCCCATGGACGATTCGTCAATATGCTGGCTTTTCAACTGCGGAAGAGTCCAATTCTTTTTATAGGAAAGCTCTTGCAGCAGGTGGTCAAGGTGTTTCCGTCGCCTTCGACTTAGCGACTCATCGTGGCTATGACTCCGACCACCCACGTGTGACAGGTGACGTTGGTAAGGCAGGGGTTGCAATTGATTCTGTAGAAGATATGAAAATCTTATTCAATGAGATTCCGTTGGATAAAGTTTCTGTATCGATGACCATGAATGGTGCAGTTCTACCTATTCTTGCTGGTTACGTTGTGGCTGCTGAAGAGCAGGGCGTTAGCCAAGAACAATTATCCGGAACAATTCAGAACGACATTCTGAAAGAGTTCATGGTGCGTAATACCTACATCTACCCGCCAGAACCTTCAATGAGAATTATTGGTGACATCATTGAGTACACATCTCAAAAGATGCCTAAGTTCAATTCAATCTCAATTTCTGGCTATCACATACAAGAAGCGGGTGCCAACCAAGCTTTAGAACTTGCATTCACCATTGCAGATGGTAAGGAGTATGTAAAAACTGCTCTGAGCAAAGGCTTGGATGTGGATGATTTTGCTGGGCGCCTGTCTTTCTTTTTTGCTATCGGCATGAACTTCTATTTAGAAGTTGCAAAACTCAGAGCAGCTCGTTTGTTGTGGTGGCGAGTTATGAAAGAATTTGGCCCTAAAAATCCAAAATCATTGATGCTAAGAACGCATTGCCAAACATCTGGTTGGTCATTGACAGAACAAGATCCATACAACAACGTTGTTAGAACCACGATAGAGGCAATGGCTGCTGTTTTCGGTGGCACGCAATCATTACATACAAATTCATTTGATGAAGCAATCGCTCTACCAACAGAATTTTCATCACGTATTGCACGTAATACCCAATTGATCATTCAAGAAGAAACACATATTACAAATGTGATTGATCCATGGGCAGGCTCTTACATGATGGAAAAATTAACTCAAGATATGGCAGATCAGGCTTGGGAGATCATTCAAGAAGTTGAGTCGATGGGTGGCATGACCAAAGCGGTTGAAAGTGGTTGGGCAAAGTTGAAGATTGAGGCCGCAGCTGCAGAGAAGCAAGCTTGTATCGATTCTGGCAAAGATGTGATTGTTGGGGTTAACAAGTACAAACTCGCTAAAGAGGATTCAATTGATATCCTTGATATCGATAACAACAAAGTGCGTGATTCACAAATTGCTCGATTAAAAGATGTTAAGGCAAAACGTGATGGGGCAAAAGTACAAGTGGCACTAGATGCATTAACTCAAGCTGCGGAAACGAATTCAGGCAATCTATTGGCGTTAGCAATTGATGCGATTCGTTTAAGAGCAACTGTTGGCGAAGTATCTGATGCTTTGGAAAAGGTTTACGGGCGCCATCGCGCCGATACTCAAAAGGTGACTGGAGTGTATGCAGCAGCTTATGACTCAGCAGAAGGCTGGGAAAAACTAAAAGTTGAAATCGCTGATTTTGCTAAAGAGGCTGGTCGTCATCCACGTGTGATGATTGCTAAATTAGGGCAAGACGGTCATGACCGTGGCGCAAAAGTGGTCGCAACAGCATTTGCTGATTTAGGTTTCGATGTTGATATGGGCCCATTATTTCAAACGCCCGAAGAGTGTGCTCGTCAAGCCATTGAAAATGATGTGCATGCCGTAGGTATTTCTACCCTGGCTGCAGGCCATAAGACGCTCGTGCCAGCAATTATTGCTGAGCTCAAAAAACAAGGTGCAGATGACATTATTGTGTTCGTAGGTGGCGTGATTCCTCGTCAGGACTATGAGTTTTTGTATGAGGCAGGCGTTAAAGGTATTTATGGTCCTGGAACGCCTATCCCGGCATCAGCGAAGGATGTTCTAGAACAAATTCGTTTAGCTCAAAAATAATTAGCGAAGAAATAGGGTGCAAGTAGAAGACCAAGCTCTCGTTGATGCAATATGTGGTCCAGGTGCCAAACCTGGGCCAGAGCAACGCCGTGCTGTTGCTAAAGCCATCACTTTACTTGAGTCGACTCGGGTTGATCATCGCTTAAGAGCTGATGATGTATTGAATGCGGTATTACCGAAAAGTGGTCAATCATTTAGGCTGGGTATTTCGGGTGTGCCTGGTGTTGGTAAATCAACTTTTATTGAAGCTTTAGGTTTGTATCTAATTGATAAAGGGCATCGTGTTGCAGTCCTTGCAATTGATCCTTCATCATCAGTTTCTGGCGGTTCAATTTTGGGTGATAAAACTCGTATGGAGTTCTTATCAGTTAACGAAAAAGCATTCATTCGACCTAGCCCGTCATCAGGTAACTTAGGTGGGGTAGCTGAAAAAACTAGAGAAGCCATGTTGGTTGCTGAGGCTGCCGGTCATGATGTGGTGATTGTTGAAACAGTGGGTGTCGGTCAAAGTGAGACAGCTGTTGCAAATATGACAGATATGTTTGTTCTGCTGCAGTTGCCAAACGCTGGAGATGATTTGCAAGCCATCAAGAAGGGTGTGATGGAGTTAGCTGATCTAGTTGTTATTAACAAGGTAGATCTGGATTCAGATGCGGCAACTAGGGCTCAAGTTCAAATTATGAGTTCATTGAGATTGTTCAGCATGCATGGCAATCCAGATCATGCCCACCATGATGAGACCCTATGGCACCCTAAAGTCATGAAATTAAGTGCGCTGAAATCTGAGGGGATTACTGAATTTTGGGATATGGTCACTGCCTTTAAAAATATTCAAAGTGAACATGGGCATTTGGCAGAAAGAAGAAAGCAACAAGCCCAATCATGGATGTGGGAAAGAATTGAAGCTGGGTTGAAACAGAATTTTAGAGCTAATGTAGAAGTTCAAAAAATGTTGCCTGAATTAACAATAGCAGTGAATAACGGTACTGTTGCTGCATCTGTTGCAGCTAGACGTTTATTAGATTTAATGAAATAGCGATGAAAGTATTAACTTTAAAGATTGAGAAACAAGGGAGAGCATTCCATGCATGACATTATTAAACAGCTAGAAGCCAAACGCGAGCAAGCTCGTCTTGGTGGAGGCCAAAAGCGCATCAATGCGCAGCACGGTAAGGGCAAATTAACCGCTCGTGAGCGTATTGAGCTATTGCTTGATGAAGGCTCGTTCGAGGAGTGGGATATGTTCGTTGAGCATCGCTGCACTGATTTTGGAATGTCAAATGAATCAGTTCCAGGCGATGGTGTTGTGACTGGTTACGGCATGATTAATGGACGCTTGACGTTTGTTTATTCACAAGATTTCACGGTATTTGGCGGTTCGCTTTCTGAAGCTCATGCTGAGAAAATCTGTAAGGTGATGGATCAAGCCATGAAAGTTGGTGCTCCGGTAATTGGTCTAAATGATTCTGGCGGTGCCCGTATTCAAGAAGGTGTTGCTTCATTGGGTGGCTACGCTGAGATTTTCCAGCGTAACGTGTCAGCCTCAGGTGTGATTCCCCAAATTTCTTTAATCATGGGTCCTAGTGCTGGTGGTGCAGTGTATTCACCAGCATTAACTGATTTCATCTTTATGGTGAAAGATAGCTCATACATGTTTGTAACAGGTCCAGAAGTTGTAAAGACTGTTACGCATGAAGAAGTGACGGCAGAAGAGTTGGGTGGAGCAATGACTCATTCAACTAAATCTGGTGTATGTGATCGCGCATTTGATAATGATGTTGAAGCGATTTTGATGCTACGTCGATTCTTTAACTATTTACCATTGTCGAATAAGGAGAAGCCTCCTGTTCGAAAGGGTGCAGACACTGCAGAACGTCTAGATTACTCTTTGGATACTCTAGTTCCAGATAATCCAAATAAACCATACGATATGCATGAGTTAATCATGAAAACTGTCGATGATGGTGATTTCTTCGAAATTCAACCTGATTATGCAAAGAACATCATCATTGGTTTTGCCCGTGTTGAGGGGCAAACTGTTGGTATTGTGGCAAATCAACCATTAGTTTTAGCTGGATGCTTAGATATTAAGTCATCAATTAAAGCAGCACGTTTCGTTCGATTCTGTGACGCATTTAATATTCCAGTTGTAACTTTTGTTGACGTTCCTGGTTTTATGCCTGGTACATCTCAAGAGTATGGTGGCATTATCAAACATGGCGCTAAGCTGTTGTATGCCTATGCTGAATGTACAGTGCCAAAAATTACCGTTATTACACGTAAAGCCTATGGTGGCGCATATGATGTGATGGCATCTAAACATTTACGTGGCGACGTGAACTTTGCATGGCCTTCAGCAGAAATTGCGGTGATGGGACCTAAAGGTGCCGTTGAAATTATTTTCCGTGAGGAAAAGGGTGATCCAGCTAAATTGGCAGAACGTGAGGCTGAATACAAGTCTAAGTTTGCTAACCCATTTGTTGCCGGTCGTCGTGGTTATATTGATGATGTCATCATGCCACATGAAACTCGTAAGCGTGTCGCTCGTTCTTTAGCAATGTTAAAGGACAAGGATTTAGAAAATCCATGGCGCAAGCACGGCAACATTCCCCTCTAATCGATTAGGAAAAGAACATGTTTAAAAAGATTCTGATTGCTAACCGTGGTGAGATAGCTTGCCGCGTTATTAAAACAGCCCGCAAGATGGGCATTAAGACTGTAGCTGTTTACTCTGAAGCTGATAAAGATGCACGTCATGTTGAGCTAGCTGATGAGGCAGTTTGTATTGGTCCAGCACCATCACGAGAATCCTATTTGGTGATGGATAACATCATCAAGGCCTGTAAAGATACTGGAGCAGAAGCTGTTCACCCAGGTTACGGTTTCCTATCTGAAAATGAAGCCTTCGCTAAACGCTTGGAAGAAGAAGGTATTACCTTTATCGGTCCTAAGCATTATTCAATTGCAGCGATGGGTGACAAGATTGCCTCGAAAAAGTTGGCCAATGAAGCAAAGGTTAATACCATTCCTGGTTATAACGATGCGATTGACACACCTGAAGCGGCTGTAGAAATTGCTAAAGGCATTGGCTACCCAGTGATGATCAAAGCATCCGCTGGTGGCGGTGGTAAAGGCTTACGTGTTGCTTTTAATGACAAAGAGGCATTTGAAGGTTTTTCAGCTTGTAAAAATGAGGCGCGCAACAGTTTCGGCGACGATCGAGTTTTTATTGAGAAGTTTGTTGAAGAACCACGCCATATTGAAATTCAAGTGTTGGGTGATGGTCACGGTAATGCCGTGTACCTATGGGAGCGTGAGTGCTCAATTCAACGTCGTCATCAAAAAGTGATTGAAGAGGCACCGTCACCATTTATCAGTGAAGAGACCAGAAAAGCAATGGGTGAGCAAGCTGTTGCTTTAGCCAAAGCGGTTAAGTATCAGTCTGCAGGTACGGTTGAATTTGTGGTCGGGAAGGATCAATCATTTTATTTCCTTGAGATGAACACACGTTTGCAGGTGGAGCATCCTGTAACTGAGTCAATCACAGGTCTTGATCTAGTAGAGCAAATGATTCGTGTCGCTGCTGGTGAAAAACTATCATTTGGACAGGCGGACATCAAGCGTAATGGTTGGTCAATGGAATGTCGTATTAATGCGGATGATCCGTATAGAAATTTCTTGCCATCTACCGGTCGCTTAGTCAGATATCAGCCGCCAGAAGAGGTCAATGGTGTGCGTGTTGATACCGGTGTGTACGAGGGTGGTGAAATACCTATGTACTACGACTCAATGATTGCCAAGTTAATTGTGCATGGTAAAGATCGTCTTGATGCCATTACAAAGATGCGTGCAGCGCTGAATGAATTTGTGATTCGTGGTATTCATTCGAATATTCCATTCCAAGCGGCTTTGATGCAACATCCACGCTTTATTTCGGGTGACTTCAACACAGGCTTTATTGCCGAAGAATTTCCGCATGGTTTCCGCGCTTCAGATGTTGTGCCAGCTGATGACAAGTTAATGGATGCCTTAGCAACTGCTGTACATCGTCGTTATTTAGATCGTGCGGCTGGCATCTATGGTCAGTTAGAGGGTCATGAAGTTAAGATTCCTACAGATTTTGTCGTAGCCTCAGGTGAGCCAGGCAAGATGGAATATGTTGAAACTACTGTGAATGAATCTGCCCGTGGTTATGAGGTAAAGGTTGCTGGCGAGATTTATAAAATTGATACCGACTGGAACCCTGGACAAATCATTTATAAAGCAACGGTTAACGGCAAAACAATTTCTGCTCAAGTAGAGCGTGTTGGTTTGTTCTATCGCATTCAATTTGATGGTGTGCGTGTTGACAGCTTAGTATTGACTCCAGCAGGCGCAGAAATGCAAAAGTTAATGCCATTCAAAGAGCCGCCTGATATGTCTAAGTTCTTGTTGTCACCAATGCCTGGTCTCTTAGTAGATGTTGCAGTCACGGTTGGTCAGAAAGTAGAAGCAGGTCAACGTCTTGCAGCTATCGAAGCGATGAAGATGGAGAACGTACTAGTAGCAACCCAAGATGGAGTGGTTGCAGAGGTTATGGCTGCTAAAGGTGAAAGCTTGGCGGTTGATCAACAAATTCTTAGATTTGAGTGAGTTGATTGATGACTAAACCATTCAAAATTTTAGGCATTCAACAAGTTGCCATTGGTGGGCCAGACAAATCCAAACTCCAGAAACTATGGGTGGATATGTTTGGCTTAGAAGTTACGGGCACATTTAAATCAGAACGTGAAAACGTTGATGAAGATATTTGTGCGATGGGTAAGGGTGTTCATAAAGTTGAAGTTGATTTAATGCAACCAATTGACCCTGAAAAAAAACCCGCTGTTCATGCAACGCCTCTAAACCATATCGGCTTATGGGTTGATAACTTGCCTGTTGCGGTTGAATGGCTAAGTGCGAATGGTGTTCGCTTTGCTCCTGGCGGCATTCGCAAAGGTGCTGCTGGATATGACATTACATTCTTACATCCGAAGGGAAATGAAGAATTTCCAATTGGTGGGGAGGGTGTATTGATTGAATTAGTTCAAGCACCAGCCGATGTCATAGCTGCATTGAGTTAACGCTCAGAACCAATAACAAAAAACCGCCTTTAAAAGGCGGTTTTTTATCGTATGTTGCGTCTCAATTATTATTTTTTATGCATAGACTTGCATATATGTGAGGCCTTTTCTCCACTCTGCAAAGGCTGCGAGTTTTGGTGGTAGCTCTCTAATTGCTCCAATAAGCAATAACCCCTTGTTTTTATTCAACTCTTTACACAAAACAAGAAATTCATCATCTGACAAGTGATTAAAACCGTATCTCACAAAAGGCTCCTATAAAGTTTCCTTATAGCTATAACGCATGAGTTTTTCATTTGGTTGACGCAAATTAGATATTCTTTGAATTAACACTGAGGTCTATGAAACATTTTCTATAGCTAAGGCATAATGTCGTTTTTACAGTTTTAAGTAATTAGCCCTTAATAATCATAACTAATTGTTTTTTCAGGAGTTTTCATGTCAAACTTGCCACAAGGCATGGCTATCAATGCCGAAGTTACCCCAGAATTCGCTACTATTTTGACTCCTGAAGCTTTGGCTTTGGTCGCCAAACTTCACCGTGCTTTTGAGCCGCGTCGTCAAGAATTATTAAAAGCTCGTGTTGAACGTACAAAGCGCCTAGATGCTGGCGAAAGACCTGATTTCTTACCTGAAACAAAAGCAATTCGTGAGGGTGATTGGAAAGTTGCCCCAATTCCTGCAGCATTACAGTGTCGTCGTGTTGAAATTACAGGCCCTGTTGAAGCAAAGATGGTGATCAATGCCTTCAACTCAGGCGCAGACTCATACATGACAGACTTTGAAGATTCGAACAGCCCAAGCTGGACCAACCAAATTCAAGGTCAAATCAATATGAAGAAGGCAGTTCGTCGTGAACTTAGCCTTGAGCAAAATGGTAAGAGCTACAAACTAAACGACAAAATTGCAACTTTGCAAGTTCGTCCACGCGGCTGGCACCTAGATGAAAAACACGTAACAGTTGATGGTCAACGTGTTTCAGGCGGTATTTTCGATTTCGCATTATTTTTCTTCCACAACGCAAAAGAGCAGCTAGCTCGTGGCGCGGGCCCATATTTTTACCTGCCAAAAATGGAAAGCCACTTAGAAGCGCGTCTATGGAATGATATTTTCTGCATGACTCAGGATGAGTTAGGTTTCCCACGTGGAACGATCAAAGCAACTGTTCTGATTGAAACCATTTTGGCTGCATTTGAAATGGAAGAGATTCTTTACGAATTGCGTGAACATAGCGCCGGTCTGAACGCTGGTCGTTGGGATTACATCTTCTCTTGTATCAAGAAATTTAAGGTTGATCAAAACTTCTGTTTGGCTGATCGCGCTAAAGTAACGATGACTTCACCGTTTATGCGTGCTTATGCATTGTTACTCTTGAAAACTTGTCACAAGCGTGGCGCACCTGCTATGGGCGGTATGAGCGCATTGATTCCTATTAAGAATGATCCTGAGAAGAATGCGATTGCCATGCAAGGCATCATTAACGATAAGAAACGTGATGCAGAAGATGGTTACGATGGCGGTTGGGTAGCTCACCCAGGTTTGGTTGAGCCAGCCATGGCAGAGTTTGTAAAAGTGTTAGGTGATAAACCTAACCAATTCGAAAAACAAAAACCTGAAGTGAATGTTTCAGCAGCTGATTTATTGAACTTCCAGCCAGAAACACCAATTACTGAGGCTGGTTTGCGTATGAACATCAACGTAGGTATTCATTACTTAGGTGCGTGGTTGGCTGGTAATGGTTGTGTACCTATCCACAATTTGATGGAAGATGCTGCTACTGCTGAAATTAGCCGTTCACAAGTTTGGCAATGGATTCGCTCACCAAAAGGTGTGTTGGAAGATGGTACCAAAGTGACAGCTGAATTAGTTCGCAAATTGATTGCTGAAGAATTGCCAAAAGTTAAAGCAAGCGGCGCAACTGGTCACTGGGATCGTGCTGCAGAGATTTTTGACACAATGAGTACAAGTGAAAAATTTGAAGAATTCTTAACTTTGCCTTTGTACGAGGAAATCTAATTGACTATCCTGGCCATCGACACCTCAACACAGTGGTGTTCTGTGGCCTTGGTCAACCCAATAGGGGGCTCGGGAAATCCGCAGTCCCCTTTGTCATTGATACGTCATGAAAATCTCGGGCCTGAGTCTAGTCAATACGCTTTAGATTGGGTCGAGCAATTACTCACAGAAGCCAATATAAATTTTAGAGATTTGGATGCTGTAGCTGTTGGAATCGGTCCAGGAGCATTTACGGGCATAAGAATTGGTGTTGGTATAGGGCAGGGTATGGCATTTGCCGCAGACTTGCCTTGCTTACCAATTGTCTGCCTTGATGCGGTTGCATTAGAAGGTATTCAGAGCTTAAGGATAGCTACTGATGAAATCGTATTAGTTGCTGTTGATGCGCGAATGAATGAAGTTTACTGGGCCATTTATCTTGTTCAGAGCAATGGTTTACCAAAGAGAATAGGCGACATTTATTTAACATCACCACAAGATATCGATTGCCCGAAAGATGCTTTTTATTTAGTTGGAAATGCAGCTATAAATTATGCTGCCGAGATGAGTACATTAACTAAAATAGCAATAGCTGTGGATTCTGATGCAGTTCCACATGCAAGATCAATTGCTACATTAGCTATTGATGCATTAGCAAATGGTTTGCAAGTTAGCGCAGAGGACTTACAGCCTATCTACGTCAGAGATAAAGTGGCTCAAACTATTTCAGAACGCAGTCAAGCCGCCTTGCAAAATTCATCTAAGTAGTTTTTTGAAATGATTAATGTGCGACTCTTACCCATGGCAGTCAGAGATCTCGATGAAGTTATTGAGGTTGAAAGCCTGAGTCATCAGTCTACCTGGACCAAAGGTAACTTTTTAGATTCACTCAATGCGGGATATTGGGCTTACTGTTTACGTCGACTTGCTGAGGGTGATGAGGATCCTGATGAATTAATCGCCTATTGCGTACTTTTGCCTGGCGTTAATGAACTAGAACTTTTGAATATAACTGTTCATCCTGGCTATAGAAAAAAAGGTTACGCACAAAAGGTTTTAGAAATTATGGAAGATCTTGCGTTATCTCGGTCAATAGAAAGTATTTTTTTGGAAGTTAGGTGTGGCAATCAACCTGCTAAGAACTTGTATCAAAAGTTAGGGTATCAGCAAGTAGGTTTGAGAAAAGATTACTATCCATTGATTTCTGGTGGTCGTGAAGACGCTATCATCATGAAAAAACCCTTAATAAAGTCATAAACATATGAGTCAGGTTGATTATTTAAATGCCATGGGTATCAGTACATGGGTGGTTAAAGATGAAGAGGTCGCGGCTAATAGAAACGACCATGTCTTAATTGATTCAAGTGAGCCTCAATCAAAGCAACAGTTAACTAATACTGATCCGATCATATGGACATTTGTTATCGATGAGTTAACAGAGGTTGGCAACGTCTTATTTGACAAAATTTTGGCTTCAATGATGCTTACTCGTGCAACCATCCAGTTAGTCAGTAGCGCAAAAGTCCAAGTTGATGGCATCAAAGGGCAAATTGTTGTGGCAATGGGTGCAAATCTAGGGAAAACTCTTTTGGGTCTACAGGAGCCATTTAATGAGCTTAGGGGGGCAGTTCACTCTTTTGAACATGCTGGTGATGAGATACCTGTAGTCCTGACCTACCACCCAGATCACTTGTTAAAGAATCCATTAGACAAGATTAAGACCTGGCAGGACTTGATATTAGCTAGATCTCTGATCTAGCCCAAACTCAGAGTAGCTTAGTGCTTGTGCTCACCAATTAGATGGAGTGAGTCATATTCCATTTGATTTCGGTTATGCCATCGAATGATATAAACCATTAATAAACAAACAAAACTTCCAAACAAGACAATCACAAAACTGACGGGAACCTCTAACCAAATTAGTAATGAGTAGAGACAAAGCATCCCTAAAACTGATAAGTTTTCATTAAAGTTTTGAACTGCAATTGAGTGACCGGCTGACAGAAGAACATGACCGCGATGCTGTAAGAGAGCATTCATTGGAACTACAAAGTAGCCAGACATCCAGCCAATCGTCATTAAGAAAACATATGCAATGAGTAGGTATAAAGGCATGCTGATTATGCCCAAATCAATAGAAACATCTGGTATTAGATCTCTTCTAAAGATAGCCAAAACCATTACCAAGGCACCCATTAAGACACCGTAGATAAGTACGTTGAGCGATTTTTTCAGTGGAACTCTCCATGCAGCCCACACAGCTCCACCAGCAACACCAAAAGCCACAACTGCCTGCAAGATGGCGCCTTCAGATAAATTCATACCCAATGCAGATTCAGCCCATTTAAGTACTATGAATTGAAGAGTGGCTCCAGCCCCCCAAAATAATGTTGTTACAGCTAGAGAAATTTGACCTAAGCGATCAGTCCAAAGGGTTCTAAAACAGTGTTCAAAATCTTTGACGAGGCGAATGGGGTTGGTTTCTTGTTGAGGATAGACAGCGCCTGTATCGGGAATTTTTAAATTAAAAGCTGCTGCAATTAAATAGATAAATGCAATCACACAGATAGCCGCCTCAGGTGCTGTATCAATGCTTGTATTGATAACCGGGAGATCGAACGCCAATAGAAGTGTAGATAGCTGATTAGAAATCAACATACCACCAAATACAGTGCCCAGAATAATTGACCCAACAGTTAACCCTTCTATCCAACCATTAGCAGCAACTAATTTTTCCGGGGGCAGCAACTCGGTCAAAATACCGTATTTAGCAGGAGAATACGCGGCAGCCCCAAAGCCAACTATTGCGTACGCCATAAGAGGGTGTGCGCTAAATAACATGGCTAGGCATCCAATAATCTTGATGCTATTGGTCCAGAACATAACATTGCCCTTTGGGCGCGAATCTGCAAAGGCTCCCACAAAAGCAGCAAGAACTACATAAGAAAGAACAAAGAAAAGTTTCAGGAGCGGCGTCATCCAAGCCGGGGCTTGAAGCTGGTATAACAGTGCAATGGCTGCAATTAAGAGCGCGTTGTCTGCGAGCGACGAAAAAAATTGCGCCGCCATAATTGTGTAAAAACCTGGTTTCATTCGTACAATTCAGTTATGAGTTGTCATTAAAACACGAAAGTGAGTATTTTCTGTCTAGACCGATCTATGCCCACATAAATTCTGATGCCATGCGCCACAACTTGGAGCGGGTCAGGGAACTCGTGCCCGGTTCAAAAGTATGGTCCGTAGTTAAGGCCAATGCCTATGGTCATGGGCTGATACCCGCCTTAGAAGGTTTAAAAACCACTGATGGATTTGCCTTACTAGACCTGGCTGAAGCGAAGTTATTGCGCGAAATGGGTTGGCAAGGCCCCATACTCTTGTTAGAGGGGCTATTTTGCCAAGAAGATATATTTTTATTATCAGACCTTCATTGCGATTGCGTAGTTCATCATATCGATCAAGTAGACTGGCTAGAAGCACTCAGTGAAGCCAAGCGTGGCTCAAGCAGTCTTTTACCTAAGATTTATCTAAAAATGAACACTGGGATGAATCGTCTTGGCTTTAAACCTAATGAGTACAGGGAGATTTACCATCGCTTGCACTCTAGTGGATATGTCATTTCTCATATGACACATTTCGCGAATGCCGACTACATTGATCGAAGACCCAGTGTGGATGAGCAATCAGAGCTCTTTCATCAAGCTATTGAGGGATTTGCGGGCGAGAGATCTTTAGCAAATTCAGCGGCTGTCTTATGGCATCACCACATGGTATTTTCAGATTGGGTAAGACCGGGAATCATGCTTTATGGTGCATCGCCATCTGGTAAACATGAAGATATCAAGCATGCCAATCTGCATGCTGTGATGTCTTTAAATTCAAAGATAATTGGCATTCAACATCTAGATGCCCATGAATCAGTTGGGTATGGTTCGAGATATCGAACTGATGTACCGATTCGCATTGGTATTGTTGCTTGTGGCTATGCAGATGGCTATCCACGACATGCGCCGGATGGAACTCCTGTTTGGGTTGCAGGACCTACAGGTTTAAAAGATGGCAAAGTTTGCCGAATGGCAGGTCAAGTCTCGATGGATATGATTACTGTTGACATTACTGACATGCCCCACGCAGATGTTGGTACAGATGTCCAGTTATGGGGAAATTTCTTGCCTGTCGATGAGGTAGCCCAATCTGCCGGAACGATTGGCTACGAGTTGCTATGTGCATTAGCGCCCAGAGTACCCAGAACTAGCTGAAGATGACAATAAAAAAGGAAGGTCTAACCTTCCTTTTTATGACTGGCTAAATATATATTTATTTACGCCAAATCTGCCACCAGGATGCTTTATTTTCATCTGCATCAGCGCGTTTACCTGTTACCAAGATTTTGCTATTAGGGAAATTAAGCTTTAACACTCTCAAAGCATCATTACTAAGATCCTTCATGTTCAGGGCCTCATACGACTTATAAAGAATATAAAGTGCTTCCTCCGTAGCTGGGGCTCTGTCATAGTCTGTGATGGCTCTTTGAGCACGGTTTACTGCTGCTAAATAAGCACCACGGCGGTAGTAATAACGAGCTGTATTCACATCACTGTCAGCCAATGAGTTAACGATGTAGCGCATACGATCCAAGGCATCTGGCGTATATTTACTTTCCGGATAACGTGTTGTGAGGGTCTTGAATGCTTCGAAGGCATCACGTGCAGCCCTTGGATCTCGCTCGCTCAAATCTTGCCCAGTTAACTTGCCAAGGAATCCCATGTTGTCGTTAAAAGTAATTAAGCCTTTGAGGTAATAGGCATAGTCAACATTAGGGTGACCAGGGTGTAACTGAATAAATCGATCTACCGCAACAATCGCTTGCGCTAATTCACCATCTTTCCAGTGACAGTAGGCAACGTTAATTTGTGCTTGTTGCGCATAGGGCCCAAAAGGGTATCTGGCTTCTAACTTTTCAAAGTACTTAATACATTTTGCATTGTCGCCACCATCCATGGCATCTTTTGCTTCAACATATAGTTTGTTTTGTGACCAGCCAGCGGTCTCATCATTAGCATCACCTGCACAGCCTGATAGAAGGGCGGTGATCAATAATAGGGACAGTGAAACTAGATGAATTAATTTCGGACTTAAACTAACGTAACTTTTAGATGAAAGGGCACCAAATTTTGGCATTACCAGATTCTCCTGAGATCAATGCATCCCATTATATCGATGAGGAAGAGTTTATTGCTGTAGTTGTGCCAGATAATTTGGCAGGAGAGCGTTTAGACAAAGTTTTAGCCCAATTAATACCCCAACATTCTAGGAATCGTCTGCAATCTTGGATTGAGGGTGGATTTGTGACCCTGGCTGGAAATGCCTTAAAAATTAGATACTCTGTGAGTGCTGGAGATCAAATTATTGTGATTCCACAGGCTACCGCAGAGGAGCAAGCTTACCTTCCTGAGAATATTTCTCTTAATATTGTTTATGAAGACGAGGATATCCTCGTGATTCTTAAGCAGGCTGGCATGATTGTGCATCCTGCGGCAGGAAACTGGTCTGGCACAGTTCTAAATGCCTTACTCCATCATTACCCTAGTATTGCCTCTGTGCCACGAGCAGGTATTGTCCATCGACTAGATAAGGATACTTCTGGACTATTGATGATTGCTAAGACGCTTGAAGCCCAAACCGATCTAGTTCGTCAGTTGCAATCCAGGCAAGTTATACGACGATATTTAGCATTTGCATGGGGTCAAGTTAGGTCTCAGACTGTTCATGCTTCTTTAGGCAGAGACCCGCGTGACAGATTAAAAATGGCTTTATTGACTGGCTCAGCAAGCAAGCCAGCTGTCACACATGTTCATCAACTCGAAACAGTGGAATTTCAAAAAACCAAAATCTCATTGGTTATGTGTCGCTTAGAAACAGGGAGAACTCATCAAATTAGGGTGCATCTTGAATCCCTTGGTAATCCATTGGTGGGTGATCCAGTCTATAAAAAGAAATTGCCAGCTGATGCTTCCGAACTAGCCTTTGAAAGGCAAGGGCAAGCCTTGCACGCAGCTGTACTGGGCATCGAACACCCAAGAACTAAAGAACCTATGATTTGGAAAGCTCCGCTACCATCGGATATGCAACAACTGGGTGAAAAGATAGGATTTAGCGCTTCTAATTTGTGGCCGAACTGGGAATCATTTGATGTTTGATGTTTCTATTGATACTGGCTCTATCCCTTCGAACGTAGACATTCTCTTTACGGATCGAAAAGGTGGATTCAGTCTGCCCCCGTATGAGAGTTTTAATCTAGCGACCCATGTTGGTGATGATTTGAATGCTGTTCAAAAAAACAGAGATCAATTGACCAGTAAATTACCTAATAGGCCAATTTGGCTGAATCAAGTTCATGGTCATGAAGTCTTTGATGCGGATGATTGGGATGGTTGCTCGATACCTACGGCTGATGCTGCTGTCACCACTAGAGCAAATCAAGTATTAGCCATTATGACTGCGGACTGTTTGCCCATTCTACTGACATCCAATTGTGGTTCAGTTATTGGGGCTGTCCACGCTGGATGGCGTGGCTTGGCTAGTGGCGTGATAGAAAAAACTATACAAGCCATGCAATCAAAAATTATTACTAAACATACAAAACAAACCATCAGAGCATATTTTGGTGCCGCTATTGGTCCAAAATCATTTGAGGTAGGTGAGGAAGTTAGAACTATCTTTGTAGAGCATGACCCACAAGTATCAAAACTATTTATTCCAAGTCAGCATGCTGGCAAATACATGGCTGATATTTATGGTCTAGCTAGGAATAGGCTAAACGCCATGGGAATCCATGAAATAGATGGTGGCCAAGATTGCACATACAAGAATATGAATTTCTTCTCATATCGTAGAGATCAGGTGACTGGACGCATGGCTAGCTTGATTTGGATCAAAGCCTCAATTTAATCTTGTTAAGTAAGCTTTAAAGAAGTTTCGGATAGGGTTAATTCTTATAACGATTTCCCCAATAAAACCTCAGAATAGGGGTTGGACAAAATGTCAATAATTACATTTAAGGGAACGTTATGGTGAATATGCAAGGCTTTGGTTCTGGTCCTAGCCTCGCTCCCCAGCATATGGCTTTGATACCGCCAGAAAAATTGGTGGAAATTGAGCAGCAATATGCTAAAGAGCTATCAGCATTGTGGGCAAATCCAACTGGTACACCAATTACGGATCGTCGTTTTAGGGCTGATGCATGGCAAAACCCATGGAATCAAGCCACAGTTAATTTTTACCTACTGAATTCTCGCCACCTATTAAATTTGGCTGATGCTGTAGAAGCTGAAGCTAAAGTTAGACAAAGAATTCGCTTTAGCATCGAGCAAATGATTGATGCTATGTCACCATCAAACTTCTTGGCTACAAACCCAGAAGCTCAACAGCGCCTGATTGAGACAAAAGGCGAGTCTTTACGCACAGGTATTCTGAATGCTTTGCAAGACTTGGGCAAAGGCAAGGTATCCCAGACGGATGAATCAGCATTTGAAGTTGGTAAAAATGTTGCAACTTCTGAAGGTGCCGTTGTCTATCAAACAAAATTATTTCAAATCATTCAGTACAAGCCATTAACTGCAAAAGTTTATGAGCGACCATACTTAATGATTCCACCATGTATCAATAAATATTACATTCTTGATCTTCAACCAGAGAGCTCAGTTGTTCGTTACTTGGTAGAGCAGGGGCACACTGTTTACTTGGTATCTTGGAAAAATCCTGATCCGTCTATGGCGGACACAACATGGGATGATTACATTGGTGATGGCGCGATACATGCCATTGAAACTGTTCAAGATATGAGCGGTCAAAAGCAAATTAATATTTTAGGTTTCTGCGTTGGCGGTACCATCACCACAACAGCATTAGCCGTATTGGCAGCTAGAAATAAGCATCCAGCAGCAAGCTTAACGCTATTAACCACGTTGCTTGATTTCTCAGACACGGGCATTTTGGATGTGTTTGTCGATGAGGCATTGGTCAGCCTAAGAGAAAACAGCATCGGCGGCAAGAATGGTGGCAAGTGTGGCATGTTGAGAGGTGTGGAGTTAGCCAATACATTCTCATTCTTGAGACCAAATGATCTGGTTTGGAATTATGTAGTTGATAACTACCTCAAAGGAAATTCACCGCCACCATTTGATTTGCTCTATTGGAATGGGGACTCAACAAACTTACCTGGTGCTATGTATTCTTGGTACTTACGTCATTTGTATTTACAAAACGAACTCAAAGTACCTGGCAAGCTAACTATTTGCGGTGAAAAAGTTGACTTAGGAAAAATCAAATGTCCAGTCTACTTGTATGCATCACGAGAAGACCATATCGTTCCTTGGTGGTCAGCCTATGAGTCTGTGAAGCTACTTAAAGGTGCAAAAGTACATTTTGTTCTTGGCGCTTCTGGTCACATCGCTGGCGTAATCAATCCACCAGCCAAGAAAAAGCGTAATTACTGGGCTAATTCAAAGTTGGCAGCAACTGCAGATGCATGGTTTGATGGAGCAAAAGAGATTCCAGGAAGTTGGTGGCCTGATTGGGCTAAGTGGTTAGTTCCTCATAGTGGCAAGCAAAAGCCTGCACCTAAATCTTATGGAAACACTAGGTACAAACCTATTGAAAAAGCACCTGGCTCTTACGTCAAAGAAAAAGCAATTGATTAATTATTTTGTAATTTTTATAGCAGTAAAGTATTCACATTAAGGGAGAAGAAGAATGAGTCAAAAGATCGCGTATGTAACTGGTGGTATGGGTGGTATCGGTACCGCTATTTGCCAACGTTTGGCAAAGGATGGTTTTAAAGTGATTGCAGGTTGCGGTCCTAACTCACCTCGTAAAGATAGATGGTTGGCTGAGCAAAAAGCATTAGGTTTTGATTTCACTGCATCCGAAGGTAACGTTGGTGACTGGGAGAGTACTGTGGCTGCTTTTAATAAAGTAAAAGCTGAGCACGGCAAAGTAGATGTCTTGGTGAACAATGCAGGTATTACTCGCGATACAGTTTTCCGCAAAATGACACCTGAAGATTGGCGTGCTGTTATCGATACCAACTTGAATTCACTTTTCAACGTAACTAAGCAAGTGATCGACGGTATGGTTGATGCTGGTTGGGGCCGCATCATTAACATTTCATCTGTTAATGGTCAAAAAGGTCAATTTGGTCAATCAAACTATGCGACTGCAAAAGCAGGTATTCATGGCTTCACTATGTCATTAGCACAAGAGACTGCTTCTAAGGGCGTCACAGTAAATACTGTATCTCCTGGTTATATTGGTACAGACATGGTTACTGCGATTCGTGAAGATGTTCTTGAGAAAATCATTTCTACAATCCCAGTTAAGCGATTGGGCACACCTGATGAAATTGCTTCAATCGTTTCTTGGTTAGCATCTGATCAGGGCGGCTTCTCAACTGGCGCTGACTTCTCGCTAAACGGTGGTTTACATATGGGCTAAGCAATCCCATGCCCCAAAAAAGGGCATATTGCTTAGTTTTTAGAGGTGGGCTTGATTTACACATACAATATGCGTATTCAAGCCCAAATTATTTGATATGGTCACAAAAAGACAATCCGCTAAATCTGCTGGCATTAGGACGATTAAAAAATATCCTAATCGCCGTCTTTACGATACTCAAACAAGTACTTACGTTACTTTGTCTGATGTTAAAGGCTTGGTACTTGCTCATGATGAGTTCAAAGTTGTTGATGCAAAGACTGATGAAGATTTAACCCGTGCGATTCTTCTACAAATTATTTTGGAAGAGGAAGCTGGTGGTGTGCCATTATTTACAACCCCGATGTTGTCTCAAATGATCAGGTTCTATGGTCATTCTATGCAGGGAATGGTGGGGGGTATGTTAGAGAAAAATATTCAATCATTCATCGATATGCAAAGTCAATTTGCAGAGCAATCTAAGCAGGGTGGTGCTACACCTGAAAGTTGGGCTCAATTCATGAACATGCAGAACCCAATGATGCAGATGGGCAACTACATTGAGCAGAGTAAAAATCTATTTACTCAAATGCAAGAAAAAATGAAAGATCAAACCCCTAATGTTTTTACAGGGTTTCCTTTCACAACTCCCAATAAGAGCGATAAATAATTGAGCGGCAAGATTGGTTTTGTTTCCTTAGGTTGTCCTAAGGCTTTAGTTGATGCTGAACGCATCGTTACACAACTGCGTGCTGAAGGCTATGAGATTGCCAAGGATTATGCTGGCTCAGATCTTGTTGTGGTTAACACCTGTGGTTTTATTGACTCGGCTGTTCAAGAAAGCTTAGATGCGATTGGTGAGGCACTTGCGGAAAATGGCAAAGTCATTGTTACTGGTTGCTTAGGGGCAAAAAAGAATGCTGATGGTTCCGATGTAGTTACATCAGTTCACCCTAAGGTTTTGGCTGTTACAGGCCCCCATGCAGCTGATGAGGTGTTGACTGCTGTTCATCAACATCTACCTAAAGCGCATGACCCTTTCTCTGATTTGGTTCCTAAGGCAGGTGTTAAGTTAACACCTAAGCATTATGCTTATTTAAAAATTTCCGAAGGTTGTAATCATCGCTGTACGTTTTGCATTATTCCAAGTTTGCGCGGTGACTTAGTTTCACGACCAATAGGCGATGTATTACTAGAGGCGCAACATTTATTTGAGGCAGGTGTTAAAGAGTTATTGGTAGTGTCTCAAGATACGAGCGCCTACGGTGTCGATGTGCAGTATCGAACTGGTTTTTGGGATGGTCGACCTGTCAAAGCTAAATTGTTTGATATGGTTGAAGCATTGGGCAAATTGGCTCGTCAACATGATGCATGGGTACGATTACATTATGTTTATCCTTATCCGCATGTCGATGAGATATTACCCATCATGGCAAGTTTTGCAGATGAGGGTAGTGGGGTTTTGCCATATTTAGATATACCAATGCAACATGCTCATCCAGATGTGCTCAAACGCATGAAGCGACCAGCGAGTGGCGAGAAAAATTTAGATCGTATTCAGGCATGGCGTAAGGCGTGTCCTGATTTAACCATCAGAAGTACTTTTATTGCAGGATTCCCTGGGGAAACTGAAGAAGAGTTTACTTATCTTCTTGACTTCATGCGTGAGGCAAAAATTGATAGGGCAGGTTGTTTTGCCTACTCACCAGTAGAAGGTGCTAAAGCTAATGAATTAGATGGTGCATTGCCTGACGAAATTAGAAATGACCGGCAAGCCAGATTTATGGCTGTCGCTGAAGATATATCCACTCAACTTCTTCAAGCCAAAGTAGGTAAGCGCATCAAAGTAATTGTTGATGCAGTAAATGGTCAAGGTGGAGTAGGTCGGAGTCAATCAGATGCTCCCGAGATTGATGGTTTAGTGCACTTACTACCTACAGACAAGATTTCCAAAAAGTATCGAGTAGGCGAATTTGTGAAGGCTACAGTTGTTGGTACTCAGGGTCATGACCTAATTGCTCAGCTTTAGTTTTTGAGCAAAATTCCTTCATCTAAATCAATTATTAGTCATTTTTTATGAGTGATTACCCTTGGTAAGTACTAATAGATTGTTTTAGACAGTTACTCGTAAGATTAGCCCTACAGACTAGTTTTTCTATTAATAACAAGTAACAAGGGAGTTCCAGATGGCACGTGATGTTGTTGTATTGAGTGCAGTTCGTTCTGCTATTGGTGGTTTTGGTGGTTCATTGAGCAGCATGGAACCGGCTGAATTAGCTGGCACAGTTATGAAAGAGGCTGTTAATCGTTCTGGCGTAGACCCTAAGCAAATTAATTATGTAACTGTGGGTAACTGTATTCCTACAGAATCACGTTTCCCATACGTTGCTCGTGTAGCTGCGATTCAAGCGGGCTTGCCGATGGACTCAGTTGCTATGGCGGTTAACCGTTTATGTAGCTCAGGTTTACAAGGTATCGTAACAACTTCTCAAGCGATCATGTTGGGTGATTGTGAGTATGGTGTAGGCGGTGGTGTTGAGGTGATGTCTCGTGGTATCTACGGCGCACCTGCGATGCGAACTGGTGCACGCATGGGTGACACAAAAATGATTGACATGATGGTAGCCACATTGACTGACCCATTTGGTGCTGGTCATATGGGTATCACAGCAGAGAATTTGGCAGCTAAGTGGAACATCACCCGTGAAGAGCAGGATGCTTTAGCAGTTGAATCACACCGTCGTGCTACAGCTGCGATTGCTGAGGGCCGCTTTAAATCACAAATCGTTCCAATCACTATGCAAACTCGCAAGGGTGATGTGGTGTTTGATACTGACGAGCACGTTAAAGCAAATACAACAATGGAAAGCTTGGGCAAGATGAAGCCTGCTTTCAAGAAGGATGGTACTGTGACGGCGGGTAATGCTTCAGGCATTAATGACGGTGCAGCATTCTTTGTTTTAGCTTCTGCTGAAGCTGCGGCAAAAGCAGGGCAGAAGCCTATGGCGCGCCTAGTATCTTATGCGTTGGCTGGTGTTCCTAATGACATCATGGGTGAAGGTCCAATCCCTGCATCTAAGCTTGCCTTGCAGCGTGCAGGTTTGACTATCGACAAGATGGATGTTGTTGAATCTAATGAAGCCTTTGCCGCCCAAGCCATTGCAGTTTCTAAAGGCTTAGGTTTGGATATGACAAAGACCAATCCTAACGGTGGTGCGATTGCTTTGGGTCACCCAGTGGGTTGTTCTGGCGCGTTCATTGCTACAAAGGCAATCTATGAGCTTCACCGCACAGGTGGTAAATATGCATTGGTAACAATGTGTATCGGTGGCGGTCAAGGTATCGCTGTTGTATTTGAGCGCTTATAAGCCTCTAAGTTTGTTCAACAAAGCCGCTACTCGTTAGCGGCTTTTTTATTGCCGTCTGCATCTTTAATCTATCTCAACCACACAAGTGTTGGTAAGCCATCCTTGTTGATCCAGACAATTGCATTCTGTTGATATATATCCCCCAACTCTTTTGCTTCCTCAAGAGTGATGCCCATCACTAAGTAGCTGTCTTCTTTCCATTCACCCTTTGGATCACTTCCTTGGCCAAGAAAATAGGGTAGTCCTGTTGACTGAATATCTTGCTCTAGGGATTGATTGGCTTTGACATTCTCAATAATAGAAACTGCTTGGCCATATGGATTACAAGCTGTAATTAGACTAGCGCCATCGACACCATGGCTTTCAATCAATGTGGCCAGTTCCTTGTTGACCTGATTGATCTTGAACTGTATTTCACAGCCTGGGGTAGTGACTAGGTAATTAGCCTTTTGATAGGTTTCACCATATGTTATTTCTGATACATATATCTTATTTAACATAATAATGATTATGCGAATATATTGTCACTGAGCGTATGGCTTACCGTATAGCTTAGACCACCTAGATTTAAGCCCCGTTGCAATCTCAGACTGATTACTTTGTTCTGCAAATTCAATAGCTGTCATCTTCATGCCATTGCGCTTAGATAAATCTGCGCCACGATCTAATAAAAGCTTCACTACATGGATATGACCACCTCTGGCTGCCATCATCAATGGTGTTGTGCCATTGGGACTAAGCGCATCTATATATGCATGTTTATCTAATAAATAAGCAGCTATACGTTCGTGACCATTGGTAGCCGCATAATGCAAAGCCGTCCATCCAGGCTTATTGATTTCAACATCACGTTTATCAACTAAATAGACCAATAAATCATACATGTCGTTATAAGCCAACATCATGATCGGTGTTTCACCAGCAAGGTTGGGTCTTTCAAGGTCAATTGAAGGTGTATCAACTAGTAGTTTGATCACATCTAGTGATTTCTCAGTAATGGCTAGCGCTAGCGCAGAATTACCTTGTAAATCCATAGAATTTGGACTAATTCCGTTACTTAAAGCCTTTTTAACAGCTTTAACATCATTCATTTTGACTGAGTTTAAAAAATCCTCAGTCTGATAATGGTTAGTCTTTACCGTCGAATTTTGAGCTGAAACAGGTACGGAAAATAACGATATTAACGTTGTAAAACAACATGTTGCGATATATTTTTGCATTAAACTCTAGGTGTAATAATCAAAATGGAGCTTTGAATAGCGTTCTGAAATTCTCTGTAGTGGCCTTGGCAACTTCTTGGCAACTTCCTCAACAGAGATGCCCCTGAGGTTAGCGATAAATTCCCCAACATGAGATACCCAGGCCGGCTCATTTGTCTTACCTCGATGTGGAATTGGTGCCAAAAACGGCGCATCTGTTTCAATCAACATGCGATCTAGAGGCACTTTTTTACAAGTTTCTTGAAGTTCTTTGGCGTTTTTAAAGGTCACAATTCCTGAAAATGAGATATAGAAACCTAGCTCCATGGCAGCTTGGGCCACATCCCATGTTTCAGTGAAGCAGTGCATGACCCCCGCTACCTGACCAGCCCCCTCCTCTTTAAGGATTCTGATCGTATCTTCAGATGCAGAGCGCGTATGAATAATTAAAGGTTTATTGGCACGTTTAGCTGCACGAATATGTGTACGAAAGCGCTCTCTCTGCCACTCCATTTGCTCATATGTTCTATCACCAATACGGTAATAATCTAGACCAGTTTCACCAATAGCTAGAATTTTTGGATGCTTGGCAAGCTCCACTAATTGGTCTTCGGTCGGTTCAGGAGTATCTTCATAATCTGGGTGAGTCCCAACAGTGGCAAATAAATTGTCATGCGCTTCAGCCAAAGCCAAAACATTTGGAAAATCTGGCATATCCACAGAGATGCACATCGCATGCATCACCTTAGCAGCCTTCATTCGTTCCAATAGCTCTGGAACTTTATCAGCATATTCTGGGAAATCTAAATGGCAGTGTGAATCAACAAACATTACAACATTTACCCTTCATTAATCTCTGTATAGCTCTTGATAGCGTATCAGCAAAGCTTCAATTTGAACTCTGTTGGCAAGAGCATGGAGTTCATGTCTTCGAGCGTCTATGAGAGTTCGCCAAAAATTTGCCACTTTATTAGGCTTTGCCAATTTAGCGCACTTTTCGATATCAAGCTGCCTAGATGGGTAATAACGTATTTGCCCAGACTGTTGTTGACTTAATAAATCAAAAATCCACCGCTCTAGGGTAATCAATAAATCAGACATTGGTGCTTTATAGATTTGCTCGGCAACAGCTAACCAATTGACATGGCCCGCTTCCGCAAGAGCACCCAAGAGAGTATCTGTTGCCTGAGAGGCATCTCCCCTATCATCATCCGCCCCAAGTAACTGGGCAAGGGAATCCATCACAGATCCACCGGACTCACTCAAGGCCTTATCAATATCAGCTGATGATTTTTTGATACCAAGAAGCTGAACCTGGTCAGATAACCAAGCGAGTGCTTGTTCTTTATGCGGTCTTGGTAAAGCGATTAAACGACATCGAGATCTGATCGTGGGCAAAATACGGTCTAGACGATCACTTACCAGGATAAATAATGTGCTGGCGGGAGGTTCCTCAAGAGTCTTGAGCAATGTGTTGGCAGATACTGCTTGTAGCGCTTCAACAGGATTTATTAAAACAACTCTTTGGCGACCTCTGTGTGGGGCTGTATTAATCCCCTCCAAAGCCTCCCTAATTTGCTCAACTTTAATAAATGAACTGGCTTTCTTATCGGCCTTTTCAGCATCGTCATCTGCTTTCTTTTTGCCACGCTTCGGTTTATCTTCCAAAGAATCAGCCCCATCCATCAGTTCGTGGGGCAAACTATTAATCATTGTTTCGGGCACGATACCCAAAAAATCAGGATGATTGCCTGTGTCAAACCAGTGGCAAGCTTCACAGGAGCAGCAAGGCTTCTGCCCCTGTTCCGATTCGCATAGCAAAGCCTTAGCCAAATAGAGAGCGAATTCCATCTTCCCGATACCCGTTTGGCCATGCAGTAGCACGGCATGGGGCATATTGTTTAAGCTGATCTCAGACCAAGACTGCTCAAACCAAGGGAGTAAAGAATTCTTCATAGCTTTAGATTATATCGATGATTATAGTTAAAATTAATGATAAAAATATTAAATATAATCAAATAGATATAGATATTTCTTGAAGTAAATTCCAGATTTGTTCTTTTGTTTGGCTAGCATCAATTAATCTAAATCGAGATGGGTCTTCGCTAGCCCTACGCAAATACTCTTGGCGCACGCTCTCAAAAAAACTAGTGTTGAGCTGCTCAAATTTGTCAGGTTCGCGCACTGCACTTCTACGAGCCTGCGCAGTTTCGCTGGGCAGATCGAACAAGAAGGTTAAGTCAGGTTGCAAAAGATATCGTTGCCCCACCCCATCGTTTTTAAGGCGCATCTGCACCCAAACCTCTAATTCATAGAGTTTTGCCAAATCTAGACCTCGTCCACCACCCTGATAGGCAAAGCTAGCGTCTGTAAATCGGTCAGATATGACGATTTTTCCAGCAGATAAGGCAGGCTCAATGACTGTTGCCAAATGCTCTCTTCTAGCAGCAAACATCAGTAACGCTTCAGTCTCAAGGTGCATTGGATGGTGCAGCAATAAGTCACGCAATTTTTCACCCAAGGCAGTGCCGCCCGGCTCACGAGTCAAAACCACCTCTTTATGGGGATATTTTTTTGCTAATTCAGCTGCAAAAGCTTCAATGTGAGTACTTTTGCCGGCACCATCAATACCTTCAAAGGTGATGAAAAACCCCGGTTGGTTGGATGACTGGGTCATTAGAGACATATGAATTCAGAATCTATATTAATAAGGGGGTATACAAACGTTATTTAGATGAGGCGTTATTAAGCTGGTATTTTTTCACAGCCTCATTATGCGCTACCAACGACTCAGAAAATGCACTCCTACCATCCCCCTTCGCGACAAAATAGAGAGCTTTAGAGTTAGACGGATTGGCAGCAGCAATCAATGCATCCTTACCTGGCATGGCAATCGGCGTAGGTGGTAAACCATAACGAGTATAGGTATTGTATGGACCATCTTTTAAAAGATCTTTTTTTCTAATATTTCCATCAAACAGATCACCTAAGCCATAAATGATAGTTGGGTCTGTTTGAAGCTTCATACCCAGCTTTAAGCGATTATTAAATACAGCGGATACAAGACCGCGATCATTTGGATGACCTGTTTCCTTCTCCACAATCGATGCTAACTTAAGCAAATCATATGGTGTCTTAACTGGTGAATCACTAGATCTTGCCAACCATGCATCATTTAACCTGGTACGCATGGATTTGTAGGCTTTTTGATAAATCATTAAATCACTGTCACCTGGTTCATAGACATAAGTATCTGGAAAAAACAATCCTTCTGGATGAGCTTCCTTTGCGTCCAATTTAGCCAAAATGTGTTTAGCAGAAAGACCCTTGGTTTCCTTCCTTAAGTCTGGTTGCGAATCAATCGCAGATTTAAATTGTTTAAATGTCCACCCTTCAACCAAGGTAACACTCAACTTAATACTGTCCCCTCGCCCCATCTTAAAAAGAATTGTGGCCAAACTTGAGCCTGGAGCAAAGTCATAAACCCCTGCTTTTAGCTTCTTTCCCTGAAATAACCCACGCGCCACTATCTGCATAGTGATGTTCGAAACATTGACTCCTTGAGAGGCAAGCTGTTTTGCCGTGCTTGCCACATTGGATCCAGGCAAAACCTTAACTCTTAATTGTCCCGCCGGCGTCAATGAAGCGCCCTTATTGGGTACAACTGATGCAACAAAACCAAGGTAAATAAAACTAACGAAGAGACCTAAAAATATTAGGGATATAACCTTGAATACAGGTCTAGAAAAAATTGATGTAAAAACATTGTTCATCCGTCTATGATAAAAGCATATTTATAAATATTTAGAAATTTAAATAGCCATGTCACAAACTACTGCCCCAACCATTGCCCAGTTGAATAATTGGTCCGTCATCACGGTGACTGGTCCAGATGCCACTGATTTTCTTCAAAACCAACTGACCAATAGCGTTAAATCAATTCAACCAATTACTGCTGGTATGGTCGCTACTACGCATACTCAAAATCGTTTTGCAGGCTACTGCTCTGCCAAAGGTCGCCTAATGGCTAGCTTTTGGATTACGCGTCAAAACATTAAAAATGAGCTGAATGAAGACGTTCCACAGTATCAATTACTAATCTCTTCAGACTTGGCGCAGTCTTTGAGTAAACGTCTCTCTATGTTTGTATTGAGATCTAAAGTAAAAGTGATTGATCAGACCGGTCAGCACATTGTGTATGGCCTGCTAGATCAAAACAACTCCCAGTTGGCATTGTTAGAAAAACTGAGCTCTATCGGTGTTGTTGTGTCTGAATTGCCATCAGTTCGATCAAATGGCAACGATTGCCGACGTTACCTACTCAGTTGCCCTAGAGCACAAGAGGCATCGATACAAGATATCAGTAATGACAACACAAAATCATCTATTAATGATTGGAATTGGTTAGAGGTACAGAGTGGTATTCCGAGAATTACAGAATCAACTTTTGAGCAGTTTGTGCCTCAGATGATAAATATGGAATCTCTTAAAGGGATTGATTTTCAAAAAGGCTGTTACCCAGGGCAAGAGGTCGTTGCTAGAAGCCAGTACCGAGGCACAATTAAACGTCGACTGCAAATCGGTCACCTAAATATCAATACTGATGTTGCAATTGGTACGGAGATTTTTCATAGCGAAGATCCATCACAACCATGTGGCATGGTAGTCCTTAGCGCACCACACCCTAGCATTAATCAACGTATCGATATTCAAGCTGAATGTAAATTAGAGGCTTTGGAGAGTGGATCTATTCACTTGGGATCTGCGAATGGACCAGTCATTCAATTTGTAACTTTGCCTTACCCATTAATTGAAATATAAACTCACTATATGTGTTTAATACTCACCTCTTGGCAATCACACCCAGAATATCCACTGGTTGTGCTTGCTAATCGTGATGAGTTTTATGAGCGCGCCACTGATCCCATGCATTGGTGGGATGACCATACACATATACTCGCTGGACGTGATCGCGCTGATGTGAAGGGCCAATCTGGTACTTGGATGGGCATTAGTAAATCTGGTCGTTTTGCAGCAATCACCAATGTCAGGGCTCCCAGCGAGAAAAACCCAGATGCGCAAACTCGTGGCGAAATTACTGCTAAGTTTTTGAAATCTTCAGATAACCCCGAGACATTTATTGATACTCATAGCCATACATTTAATCGCTACAACGGTTTTAATTTGCTAGCAACAGATCTGTCCAATAAAAATCCTGCATTGGTTTGGCTGAGCAATCGAGTGCTGATGGGGAAAAATTTAAGACCCAGAAAAGTCATGAATCCACAACGATTAAATCCAGGTATTTATGGCTTATCCAACGGTATGCTCGATACACCCTGGCCTAAAGTTCAACATCGAGTGGGTGCATTCGCACAGTTATTAGCCATGGATACAGGTCAGTTTAAGCGCTCAGAACACTACCTGAGGGCTATGGAAGATCTGACCCAAGCCCCCGATGATTACTTACCTCAAACTGGGGTATCTTATGAATGGGAAAAAGTACTCTCCTCTGCATTTATTAGGACACCTAATTACGGCACTAGGTCAACATCCCTTATCAGAATCAGAAAAGATGGTCGCTACGAAGTGATAGAAAAACTCTTTAATGCGGAAAAAGAATTAGGTATACAAGTTTTTGAGGGTCAATTGGAAAACTTCCATGACGCTAAGGCTTAACTTTTTTAGATTGCCTAGCTGGTAGCTCTTTAAAATACTTAAATGTTGCGCTACCCATGCAACAAACTCTGTCCCGCTCATCGTACAGTTTTGCCTCAACAAATACTAAGGTTGGTGTCGCATGAACAGTTTTTGCTGCCACCCTCACAATACCTTCTGCCGCTTGCATAAAGTTAGCCTTTAACTCGATCGTAACCACACCTCGACCAGCCTCGTCAGCAGCTCGTGCTGCAACAGCCATACCCACATCCATTAAAGTTAATAGAACGCCGCCATGCGCAACCTCCCAACTATTGTTGTGTTCAGGTTTTAACGCCAGAACCACTTCACCTTCGCCTAATTCTGCGCGCAAACAACGAACTCCCAACAACTTTAGGAAAGGTACATCTAATTCAATACCAAGGTCTTTTAATTGTTTTTTATCCATAGCCATATCTTAATCGTGGTTATAGCTGTCATACAGAGGTTTTCTGCAAATATTCGCTAAGCAACCTAGAATAAGGTCATACTTAATATATAAATTTATGGCATTTCACCTTCCGTTTACCGATAATCTCAGCCTTGTCCAAGAAATCAGTCCGACTCCGATTCCCAATCCTTATTGGGTTGGATTTTCAAATCGAACAGCAGATTTATTGGGTATTGAAGTCTTGAATGGTTTACCTAGTAATCCAGATTATTTGAATCTGTTAGCAGGCAATCAGTCTCACATTGGTAAACAATCTTTTAAAACCTATGCCACCGCTTATAGCGGACACCAATTTGGATCTTGGGCAGGTCAATTGGGAGATGGTCGCGCCATTTATTTGGGCGATATTACTAATCAAGAGGTTCAATTAAAAGGTGCTGGTAAAACTGCCTACTCTAGAATGGGAGATGGTCGAGCAGTACTAAGGTCATCTATCAGAGAGTTTTTGTGCAGTGAAGCGATGCACTACTTAGGAGTTCCTACCTCTAGGGCATTGGCAGTGGTTGGTTCAGATATGACCGTTGTACGTGAAACCGCAGAAACTGCTGCAGTATGCACAAGGGTTGCCCCAAGCTTTTTACGAATTGGTCACATAGAACACTATGGCCATAACCAAATGTGGCTTGAACTATCCGCCACATTGGATTACTTGATCCAGCATCACTATCCAGCGTGTCATAACAGTGCAACACCCTACTTAACACTGCTAGATCAAATTTCATTAAGAACAGCAAGAATGGTTGCTCAGTGGCAGTCTTTTGGGTTTTGTCATGGGGTACTCAATACGGACAATACTAGTCTGCTTGGCCTAACTCTTGATTACGGACCATTTGGATTCTTAGATCAATTTCAAGCAGATCATATCTGTAACCACTCAGACCATGGTGGTCGCTACTCATACCATCGTCAACCAGAGGTCTTGCATTGGAATATATATTGCTTAGCTAGCGCTATGTTGCAACCATTACAAGATGAACTTAAAAGAGTTCATGGTATTGATGGCGATGAGGCGATTGAACACATCAAAAATACACTAAATAACTACAACAGAGCATATGCGCAAACTTGGCAAACTCTATTCAGAAGGAAACTAGGCTTAGCGACTGATCACGAGCATGACTTAACTTTACTAGAAGAACTGATGCAAACACTGCACCGAGACAAAGTAGATTTCACGCAATTTTTTAGAAATTTATCTGAAGGATTGGGGGTGCCATCATCCATGAATCATTGGTATGAGTCCTACAAAGTACGTCTAAGTGTTGAAAAGGAATCTACTGATGAACGCCTAGAAAATATGCTGGCGATTAATCCAAAATATATCTTACGCAATCACTTGGCTCAGCATGCTATTGAATTGGCACAAAAGAAGGATTTTTCAGAAGTCGCTCGATTACTCAAAGTATTAGAGACCCCCTTCACTTCTCAAGCAATTTCTGACTCTTATGCTGCAGGTCCCTCTCCAGAGTTGCCTGCAATCCCTATTAGTTGTTCATCATAGCGCTCACCATGAAAAAAACCGATCAAGAATACAAAGAAGTACTAAGTGACATTGAATATCGTGTCACACGTAAAGCGGCCACGGAATATCCATTTAGTGGCAAATACTGGGATCACTGGCAAGATGGGCAATATCAATGTGTTTGTTGTGGTACTCCACTATTTGCCTCAGATACCAAATTTGATGCGGGATGTGGTTGGCCGAGTTACTTTCAACCGATTCAGGCAAGTCATATTGCTGAATATAAAGATGCTAGCCATGGCATGATCCGTACTGAAGTACGCTGTAAAAACTGCGACGCTCATCTAGGACATGTTTTTGAGGATGGCCCTGCTCCGACTGGATTAAGGTACTGCATCAACTCAGCTTCGTTAAAATTCAACTCTGATTCATAAATAATTAAATTCCTCATGAAATTTCTTTTTGATTTACTGCCAGTTATATTGTTTTTCATCGCCTTCAAAATGGCAGATATCTATGTGGCTACTGGCGTAGCTATGGCTGCGACAGTTGCACAAATCATTTGGGTTGCCTTGAAATATAAAAAAGTGGAGCCGATGCAATGGGCTAGTTTGGCGCTAATCATGGTTTTTGGCGGTTTAACAATTGGTCTACAAGACAAAACATTCATTCAATGGAAACCAAGCATCCTCTATTGGCTATTCTCAATTGGCTTGTGGGCCAGTGCCACTTTTTGGAAAAAGAACCTGATACAAGCTGCTATGGCACATCAATTAACCTTAAAACCAGGTGTTGGTCATCATTTGTGGCAACAACTCAATCTTGCCTGGGTTGTATTCTTTCTCATCATGGGTATTTTGAATTTGTTAGTCGCCTACCAATTTGATGAGGCTACATGGGTTAATTTCAAGTTATTTGGAGGCATGGGTTTGATGTTAGCTTTTGTGATTGCCCAGGGCATCTGGTTGAATAAATTCATTGTTAACGACCACAAATAACCTTTAATAGATTAATTTGACATGTCACAAAACAGAATTGCCAAATTTGAAGAAGCTTTGAGAAGTGCTATTCAAGTTGATAGCCTTGTCATCGAAGATGAAAGTCACCTACATGCTGGTCATGCAGGTGCTCAAGGCGGTGCAGGTCATTACCGAATCCACATCCACTCCCCTGCATTCAAAGACTTAAATAGGGTCCAAAAACACCGCCTGGTGTATGATGCTCTGTCGGCTTGGATGCCTCATGAAATCCATGCTTTAGCAATTATTACTAACTGATTGATGAATATGAAATTACTCTCTACTTTGGCAGTTTCTGTAGCTTTGACAGCTACTCTTGCAACACCAGTAATGGCACAAAATGCAGCCGTTGTGAACGGCAAAGCGATTCCCAAAGCTAAGCTAGACAAGATGTTAGCAAGCGCTGGTCAAGTAGCCAATAACCCAGAGTTGCGTGATCGCGCCCGCGATATGTTGATTACACGTGAATTAATCAATCAAGAAGCAATCAAACGCGGCGTTATCAACAATGATGGTATCCAAGAACAATTGGAACAAGCCCGTTTAAATATTTTAGTTGGTGCAGTTTTTGAAGACTACATTCAACGTGAAGGTGTTACAGAGGCAGAACTAAAGTCTGCTTATGAACAAGTTAAAGGCCAATTCTCTGGCAAAGAATATAAGGTCAAGCATATTCTTGTAGAAAAAGAAGCTGATGCTAAATCTTTGATTGCCAAAATCAAAGCTGGTGAGAAGTTTGAAGATTTGGCGAAAGCCAACTCTAAAGATCCAGGTTCAGCTGTTAATGGCGGCGATTTGAACTGGATGAACCCACAAGCATTAGTTCCCGAGTTTTCTAAAGCAATGGTAGCTTTAGATAAGGGTCAAATGACTGATAAGCCAGTGAAATCTCAGTTTGGCTTCCACATCATTAAATTAGAAGATGTTCGTGAATCAAAAGTTCCGACTGTTGCAGAACTCAAGCCACAATTGATTCAGATGATGGCTCAGGACCAAAATTGGCAAAAAGCTAAGTTTGAAGAAATG
>JBEEOV010000007.1:0-29542 GCA_041191465.1 Pseudomonadota bacterium | reverse complement strand
CAGCCTAATCAGCGCAATGGTCGTAACCAACAACGTCAAAACAAACCTGAAGCCAATCAAGAAGCTAAAGCAGAACAAGCTAAAGACTTGTTAACGCACACTGAAGTACCACAAGCTGCCGAAGGTTCCGAGGGTGATGAGCGCCGTCGTGGTCGCAATCGTCGCGGCCGCAATCGCGGGCGTGATCGTGCTGAACGCGGCGAGAACAACACTGAAGCAACAACAGAAGTGAGCGCTTCTACAGATACGACTGCAAATGCGGTTGCTGCTCCAACTGCGGTTGTGGCGGTTAACCAAACTGTGGAAACTAGTTATGCTCCAACTGCGGTTGAGTCATCTGCCCCGGTATCAACACCTGCTGTTGTAGTTGATTCTGCACCTGCTGAAGTGGCTGCTCCTGTAGTAGCACCAGCGCCTGCTCCACTACCAAAAGTAGAGTTCAAGCCATTACAAACTTCAGAACTAACATCGGTGATTGAATCAGCTGGCATGGTTTGGGTTAACACAGACAATCAAAAACTCCAAGAAGTTCGTGCACAAATTGCTGCTGAGCCAGCAATCGTTCACCCACCTCGTGAACCAAAGCCACCAGTTGAAATTTCAACAGGTCCTATGGTTCTAGTAGAAACTGGTGGAAAAGAACAAACGATTCAAAAGTAGTACCGAAAAGTAATAAAAGTAACTTAGTTCTACAATGAGGGATATGTCAGAAAGAGTCATACCCCTCATTGATGAACGCCAAAGAAAGATTGGCAGCCACATTCCGGTCATACCCGCACAACTAGTGGCTCCGGATGGTCTTCTCGCTGACACACGCGGTCGCAGACTTCACGATTTAAGAATTTCAGTCACTGATCGATGCAACTTTCGCTGCACCTATTGCATGCCAAAGGAAGTATTTGATAAGGATTACCCCTACCTATCTCATGGGGATTTGTTGAGCTTTGAAGAGATTACTCGCTTAGCAAAAATTTACATTGATCATGGTGTTGAAAAGATTCGCTTAACAGGTGGTGAACCTCTTTTACGAAAACATCTTGAAAACCTGATTGAACAATTAGCATCATTACGCACCCTCAGCGGTAAACCGCTTGATTTAACACTCACCACCAATGGTAGTTTGTTACGTAAAAAAGCACGTGCATTAAAAGATGCCGGCTTAACACGCATGACTGTGAGTTTGGACGGCTTGGATGATGCAGTCTTTCAGAAAATGAATGATGTTGGTTTTCCAGTTGGCGATGTATTGGATGGCATCGAAGCAGCTCGCGAAGTTGGCTTTGAAAATATCAAAGTCAACATGGTAGTTAAAAAAGGTACCAACGAACACGAAATCATTCCGATGGCGAAGCACTTCAAAGGTACGGGTGTGATTCTTCGTTACATTGAGTTCATGGATGTCGGCGCATCCAATGGCTGGGATATGACTGAAGTATTACCTTCAGCAGATGTGATCAAAAAGATTCATTCAGTATTTCCGCTCACGAATATTGACCCCAACTACCCTGGTGAGGTTGCTGAGCGTTGGAGATACCTAGATGGCTCTGGTGAAGTTGGCGTTATCTCCAGCGTTACGCAAGCATTCTGTAAAGACTGTAGCCGCGCTCGCTTATCGACCGAAGGCAAGATGTATCTCTGTTTATTTGCCACTGAAGGCCACGATCTCAAAGCTCTTCTGCGAGAAGGTAAGTCTGATTTAGAAATCAGTAATGCCATCGCTCAAGTGTGGTCGCATCGCAATGATCGCTATTCAGAGTTACGGGGCTCACCTGAATTAGCTGGCAAAGCAAAGGTAGAAATGTCATACATTGGTGGTTAATAGAATAGCCATTAAACTGTAGCAACGATGAGTAACTTACCCAGCTTAAATTCTGTAGTGACTTGCATGTCAGACTATGACCCTGAGTCACTTCGAGTCGACCAAGCCATCAAAATTGTTCAAGATTTTGTGCGTCCTGGTTCTTTAGCACTGCCCACAGAATCTGTCGGCATCTATGATGCACTCGGCCGTATCTTAGCTAAGGACATTATTTCTCCTATCAATGTGCCTGCTGCTGATAACTCAGCCATGGATGGTTACGCCTTTGCAGGCACATCTATTACCAGCAGTGAAGTGACAACTCTCACCATGATTGGTAAGGGTTTAGCGGGCAATGCTTTTGAAGGTCAAGTAGGGGCAGGCCAATGTGTACGCATCATGACTGGTGCTGTGATGCCCGATGGTTGCGACACCATGATTGCCCAAGAGATGGTCAAAGTGGATGGCGACCAGATTAGTTTTAAATCATCACTGATTAAAGCCGGTGACAATCGTCGCCTAAAAGGCGAAGACCTAACAGCAGGACAACCTGCTTTGCTGGCGGGGAAAATCATTCGCCCATCTGATTTAGGTTTAATTGCCTCATTAGGCATTGGTACAGTTGAAGTTAAACGTCGCTTGCGTGTTGGCTTCTTCTCTACCGGTGATGAACTGCGCTCCATTGGAGAGAATTTGGATGATGGTTGCGTCTATGACAGTAACCGCTACACCCTCTTTGGCATGCTCTCACGCTTAGGTGTGGAGCTTCATGATTTTGGCGTGGTACGTGATGAACCAGATGCGATGCGCGCAGCCTTCAGCAAAGCAGCATCCATGTGCGATGCCGTGATTACGTCTGGTGGCGTTTCTGTTGGAGAAGCAGACTACACCAAACAAATCATGCGTGAACTTGGAGATGTGAGCTTTTGGAAAATTGCGATGCGCCCGGGTCGACCAATGGCGTTTGGCTCTATCAAAGGTGAGAATCATCAAGCGGTGCTTTTTGGCCTACCCGGCAATCCAGTGGCGGTGATGGTGACTTTCTATCAATTTGTGCGCAACGCCCTACTATCGATGAGCGGCGCAACTGATGTTGCTCCACTAGTGATGCAAGCGAAGACAGTAGAAGCGATCCGTAAACGTCCTGGTCGCACAGAGTTCCAACGCGGCGTTCTATCCACCGATGCCACAGGCACCAGAACAGTGCGCATCACTGGTGCTCAAGGCTCTGGCGTCCTCAGGTCGATGAGTGAGGCAGATTGCTTCATTGTTTTAGAGCACGACCAAGACCAAATCAAAGCTGGTGATACCGTGGGCGTAGTCCTATTTGAAGGCTTGGTATAAAGATTTTTGTGTTGTTTTTATTATTGCGTCGCAACATTGCTTGATAAATTAGTATAGAATCGCGTCTACAGAGCAAACCACCTACTGTTGATTTAAAAATGCCAAGCACTAAATACACTAAAAAAGAAGTTGTTTACGTAGACCCCCTACACACAGCCAAAACGCTGGTGTTGGTTTACTTGAGCTTTTCTGTGCCAGTGGTTTTACTTGCTCTATTTGTGGCATTTATCAGAGATGGCGAATTACCTGGCTTCACAGTGATTTCGGCATTGATCCTGAATGCATTGATTGGTTTTGGTTTACTTTGGTTAGCTTGCAAGGTGTACAACTGGGTCGCTGAAAAGTTTGGTGGCATTGAAGTAGCTGTGCGCGAAACCACTATCACTGACACCAAACCTGTTTCTTCTCAAGACTAATTTCTAGTCTTATCGTTTTTATCTAATTTCTCTTTTTTATTGTTTAGATTACTTAGGCTTTTAATAAGTTAGGTGGAGTCTTGCCAGCCAAGCCAGCCAAACAATTTTCTATTGCCAATTCAATCATCGCTCGTCTGGTTTTTTCAGTAGCACTGGCGATGTGCGGGGCCAAAACAACATTCTTCAATGCCAATAGCTCAGGACGAACCGCAGGCTCACCCTCAAAAACATCAATACCTGCAGCGAAGATTTTGTTGTCTTTAAGAGCCTTTGCCAAAGCCAACTCATCCACAATGCCACCTCGCGCAATATTCACCAAGGTAGCAGTCGGCTTCATCATATTCAATTCTTTTTCACCAAAGAGATGGTGGTTTTCTGGGGTGTATGGCATCACCAAAATAATGTGGTCAGATTCTTTTAACAAAGTATCTCGATCCACATAAGTGGCACCACACTCTTTTTCTAAATCTGCTGAAAGACGTGAGCGGTTGTAATACTTCACATTCATATTAAATCCACGCGCACGCCTTGCAATTGCTTGACCAATGCGGCCCATGCCCATGATGCCTAAAGTGCTGTGATGAATATCCATTGATAGCGGCGTGTCATAAATCGAGAATTTCTTCCAGTGACCGGCTCGCAACCAATGCTCACTCTCAGTCACTCTTCTAGCTGTTGCCATCAACAATGCAAAACCAAAATCTGCAGTGGTATCGGTTAAGACATCCGGCGTATTGGTTGCCATCACATTAGCCGCACCAAATGCAGCCATGTCAAAGTTGTTATATCCCACCGCGATATTTGAAACAATCTTGAGCTGCGGTGACGCTTTCAGAATGTCAGCATCAACACGTTCACCACCCGTCACAATCGCCGCATCCTTATTAGCCATCGCAGCTTTTAGGTCAGCAGCATTCCACAAGTGATCATCTTGGTTAGATTGCACATCAGCCACCTGCTCTAATCTAGCCAAAATGTCGGGGAAAATCGCTCTTGCCACCAAAATCTTAGGTTTTTGCACCTGATTAGACATCTTGTTCTCCTGTTTTTACTATTTTTATGTGTTTTTGCGAGACTTTTGCTCGTCAGATGATTGTATGTCATTGATTTAAATCATATGAAAATTACTAATTCATCTAAATAAACCAGGTTATAAGGCAAGATTATTCTCACACTAAGATAAAATAACGCTTTTCGTCTTATTTGAAATTATTGCCATGACATATGTAGTGACCGAAGCCTGTATTCGTTGCAAATACACTGATTGCGTAGATGTATGCCCAGTAGATTGCTTCCGCGAAGGCCCTAACTTTTTAGCCATCGATCCAGACGAGTGCATCGATTGCGCTGTTTGCGTTCCAGAATGCCCAGTGAATGCCATTTATGCTGAAGATGATGTGCCTGGTGATCAACAAGAGTACATCAAGCTGAACGTTGAACTTGCCGCCAAGTGGCCATCAATTACGAAGTCGAAAGAGGCTCTTCCTGATGCTGAGGAGTGGAAAGACGTTAAAAATAAATTGGGCGAATTAGTTCGCTAATTCATCACTAAAGACCCTACTCAATCGCCTGCTATAGCAGGCGATTTCATTTTGCTGTACCGTAAGCACTACTTAACAGTAGCGACCCACTGAATGGGCAAATTGCGTGTCAGAACAGAATCAACAAAATCACTCAAAGCAGGATCCTATTAAAACCGATGCACTCGTGATTGGTGCAGGACCTGTTGGTTTATTTGCGATCTTTCAACTAGGTCTTCAAGGTATCAAAGCACATGTGATTGATGCCCTACCCCATGCTGGTGGTCAATGCGCAGAACTGTACCCAGATAAACCCATTTATGACATTCCAGGCATACCGTATTGCACTGGCGCAGAATTGGTTAACAATCTCTTAGAACAAATTAAACCCATGAATGCAACATTTCATTGGAGTCAGGAAGTTAGCTGCCTAACGCGTCAACCGAATGCTGAATTTGAGGTGTCAACCGCTCACAATACGTTTATCACCAAAACAATTCTGTTGGCTACTGGAGTTGGCGCATTCAAACCAAAGACATTGGCCGTTGATGGCATTGACCCCCTGGTCGGTACCCAAGTGTTTTATCACCCTCATAACTTATCTCGATTCAAAGATTTGGATGTGGTGATTTATGGCGGAGATGAAAGCGCCATCAATGCTGCAATTGAGTTAACGAACATATCTAAAAGCGTGACCTTGATCTATCGTCGCGATGTTTTAAAAGGTCCTAATGAATTAATAGCAAAGTATGAAGAGTTGCGCGCCAGTGGTCGCCTGATTTTTAAAGCTGGGCAAATCACGAATACTACTTCGCACAATCAGGCACTTAAAACAATCGCTATTACAAGTCCCGAGGGAACAGTTATTAATCAACCTTTAGATGCCTTGTTGGTATTCTTGGGCATATCCCCAAAGCTTGGCCCTATTGCTGACTGGGGTGTTGATTTAGACCGCAAGCAAGTTCCTGTTGATACAGCCACTTTCCAAACCAATGTGCCGGGCATCTTTGCGATAGGTGATATCAACACCTATCCAGGTAAAAGAAAGTTGATTGTCAGCGGCTTTCATGAGGCAACATTAGCTGCTTTTGCTTGCGCAGAATTGATTCACCCAGATGAATCAGTATTACTTCAGTACACAACAACATCTTCCAAACTACATGAAATTTTAGGCGTGAGCGGCAAAACCAAAACGTCTAATTAAGAGTCGCGTGACATCGCTCTTGAAAGAATAATCACTGGCAATAAACCAGCTAAAACAATTGTTAATGCAGGCCAGGCAGCTTCTGCCAAACGCTCATCAGCTGCTAATTGATAAGTAATCACTGCCAAAGTATCGAAGTTAAATGGCCTTAACACCAAGGTGGCTGGCAATTCTTTCATGACATCTACAAATACCAATAAGCCTGCTGTTAACAAACTGCGGCGTAATAACGGCAAATGTATTTTAGTGAGTAACTCCCACTTGCCAGAACCCAAACTCATGGCACTAGCATCCATACTCGGTGTGATTTTGCTTAAGCCCGCCTCAACAGTTTGCAAACCAGATGATAAGAAACGGGTGAGATAAGCGTAAACCAAAATGAATACCGAACCAGACAGCAACCAAGCTAAATCTAATTGCGCCAACAAAATTAATACACCTACCGCTAATACAGCACCAGGAACGGCATAACCCAAACTCACCATTCGATTTGCTAACAACTGCAAACCACCTTTGGCCATGCGAGCGCTATAGGCCAACCAAACCGCAATAATGACGGCGCAAATAGCTGTGACTGTTGAAAGCGTCAAGGTATTGGTTAGCCAAGTCCAGTAACGATCATTCAAGGCCTCACCACTTGTGAGAGCCAAATAAGCCATGATGATGACAGGCAAGATAAAACCAAAAATCATCGGCAAAGCACATGAGAGACTTGCCCAAAAAGCTTTCTTACCTTGTAGTCGCCAAGGCTTAATTTGCCTAAAGCGCTGACCATTAGCCGCAAATCGCATTTGACGACGACTGGCATGCTCCAACATCAAGAGTAAAAAAATCACACCCAATAAAGCAGCTGATAGTTGCACCGCGGCTATCCGATCCCCCATACCCAACCAAGCACGATAAATACCTGTTGTCATGGTTTGCACACCAAAGTAAGACATCGCGCCGTAATCCGCCACCGCTTCCATCAAAGCTAAAGCGACACCCGCCATGGTTGCAGGTCTAGCCATCGGCAAAGCCACTTGCCAAAATGCACTCCATGGGCTGGCACCCAAAGTTCTTGCAGCATCAATTAATCGTGGACTGCGCTCCAAGAAAGCAGTGCGACACAACAAATAAACATAAGGATACAAAGCTAGACTTAGAACACAAACAGCACCCCAAACCGATCTAGGCTCTGGGAACCACTCCAACTTTGAAACCCCCAAAAGATCTCTTAAAAAGCTCTGTATAGGTCCTGAAAACTGGAAAAAATCAGTGTAGGCATAGGCCATGACATAAGTTGGCATTGCCAAAGGCAAAATCAAAGCCCATTCGTAGATACGCTTACCTGGAAAGTCACAGGTAGCCACTAACCAAGCGGTGATAATACCCATGCTAGCCACACCCCAAGCCACCCCAACAGCCATCAATAAAGTCGTCCATGCATAACCCGGAAGCACCGTGGTTATTAGGTGAGTCAACACATCCCCGCTGGTTGCCTGGGGGTTTAAAAGAGCCGCAAAAATCCCTAATATTGGCAAAGCCAATATTAATGACAGGAGTATGGGTGTTAAACGTAGTCGCAAGATGAGACAATTATAAGAATGATTATCGATACGCCACCAATTCATTTAAATTTAAAGGATATTCATGTGGGCTATCCTGGTGAAAAATCAGGTAGCTGGAATGAAGTCGTCCAAGGTCTGACCATGCAATTAAGGCATGGTCGCATTGGTTGTTTGTTAGGCCCATCTGGTTGCGGCAAATCAACTGTGTTGCGCGCCATTTGTGGTTTTGAACCAATCCAAGCGGGCGAAATCACTTTAGATAAACAAGTCGTTAGTTCATCTGATACAACGCTGGCTCCAGAAAAAAGACGTATAGGCGTGGTGTTTCAGGATTACGCACTCTTTCCTCACTTAACTAATGCTCAAAACGTGGCATTTGGTTTAAGGGATTTACCCAAAAAAGAGGCTTTACTAAAAGCTGAAGAATGGTTGGAGCGTGTCGGCCTTAAGAATGTAGGCTCTCGTTACCCCCATGAATTATCTGGCGGTCAACAACAACGCGTGGCACTGGCAAGAGCCATGGCTCCAGAACCAGAGTTATTACTCTTAGATGAACCCTTCTCTAATTTGGACGTGGATTTGCGTGAGCGCTTGGCTGGCGAGATCAGGGACATCCTAAAAGCTAATGGCACAACAGCTCTATTAGTGACTCATGACCAATTTGAGGCTTTTGCAATTGCTGATGATATTGGCGTGATGGTGGATGGTCGCTTGGTTCAGTGGGACAGCGCCTATAACCTATACCATCGCCCTGCTAGTCGCTTTGTTGCCAACTTTGTTGGCTATGGTGTATTTGTACCAGGCGTTACTCGCCCGGGTCCTGCCGTAGAAATAGAACTAGGCACCTTGCCTTTGCCACAATCAAGCTATGGTTTACCTGGCGAGGAAGTGGATGTACTGCTGCGCGCCGACGACATCGTGCACGATGACGACAGTCCTTTACAAGCCGAAGTATTAACCAAAGCCTTCAGAGGTGGTGACTTTTTATACACCGTCAAACTGGCTTCTGGGCAAGAACTTTTAACCATGGTGCCAAGTCACCATGATCACGCCATTGGCGAAAAAATTGGCATCAAAATAGTGGCTGATCACGTTGTCACTTTTAGCAAATAACTAATAGTAGAATCTTTCCATGAAGCAATATTTAGACCTCATGCGCCATGTTTTAGCAAATGGCACTCACAAATCAGATCGCACCGGCACTGGCACAGTTTCAGTGTTTGGCCATCAAATGCGCTTTGACCTGCAACAAGGCTTTCCAGTTGTCACAACGAAAAAGCTACACCTTAAATCGATCATTATTGAATTGCTTTGGTTTTTGCAAGGCAGCACCAATAATAATTGGTTAAAAGAACGTGGTGTCAGCATCTGGGATGAATGGGCCAAAGAGGATGGTGAACTAGGTCCTATTTATGGATATCAATGGCGCTCATGGCCAGCACCGAATGGTGAACATGTTGACCAAATTAGCCAATTGATGGATCAGATTAAAAATAATCCTGACTCTCGTCGCTTGATTGTTTCCGCCTGGAACGTTGCTGAGATTCCACGCATGGCACTACCTCCTTGCCACGCCTTCTTTCAGTTTTATGTGGCAGATGGCAAGTTATCGTGCCAACTGTATCAGCGCAGTGCTGATATTTTCTTGGGTGTGCCATTCAATATTGCTAGCTATGCTTTGCTAACACACATGATTGCGCAGCAAGCTGGCTTAACGCCGGGTGAGTTTATTTGGACAGGCGGAGATTGCCACTTGTACTCCAACCACATGGATCAAGTGAACTTACAACTCTCTCGCGAACCACTGCAATTGCCACAATTAGCGATTCGTCGCAAACCGGCATCTATTTTTGATTACGAATACGAAGACTTTGAGTTAGTTGGTTATCAACACCATGACCCAATCAAAGCTCCTGTAGCGGTTTAAAGGATCATCGTGGAATTAGCAATCATTGTTGCGCGCGCAAAAAATGGTGTGATTGGTGTTAACAACACATTACCTTGGCATCTTCCTGAAGATTTAAAGCACTTTAAGAACACCACTTTGGGCTGCCCCATCATCATGGGTCGCAACACTTGGTTGTCCTTAGGTCGCCCACTACCTGGTCGCCGCAATATCGTGGTGAGCCGCAATCCAGAATTCAAGGCCGAAGGCGCTGAAACATTCACCTCCCTAGAAGATGCGATTGATGCCTGCTCAGGTGTTGAGAAGGCTTTCATCATCGGTGGCGCACAAATTTATGACGAAGCACTCGCTTATGTCGACAAACTCATCATCACCGAGGTTGATACCGAAGTGGATGGTGACGCCTTCTTTCCGGACATTGATGACATGATGTGGGAAGAAGTTGCTCGCGAAGAACACAACAACGGTCAACTTGCCTATGCATTTGTGACCTACAACAGCAAACTTTAAATTACGGAGAAACCATGGATCGTCGCAAATTTATTGCAGGCACTGGCCTTGCTGGCATTCTAGCTACTGGCACTGCCCCCGTCGTTCATGCTCAAGGCGCAACCATTAGATGGCGCCTTGCATCGAGTTTTCCAAAATCACTAGAAACTCTATTCGGTGGCTCAGAGATTTTTGCCGCCAAAGTGAAAGAATTATCTGGTGGAAAATTTACGATCAGTACACATGCGGCTGGTGAATTAGTTCCTGCCTTTGGTGTACTAGACGCGGTTCAACAAGAAACAGTGGAATGTGCGCACACAGCAGCGTACTACTTCTTTGGCAAAGATGAAACTTTCGCATTTGACTGCGCAATTCCATTTGGTCTTAACTGTCGCCAGCAAAATGCCTGGATGTTTGACGGCAATGGTCTTAAGTTGACGCGTGAGTTCTACGCCAACTACAACGTTGTTAACTTCCCACTGGGCAACTCTGGCGCACAAATGGGTGGTTGGTTCAGAAAAGAAGTCAAAGGTCTTGAAGATCTCAAAGGTTTGAAGTTCCGCGTGGGTGGTTTTGGTGGAAAAATTTTGGAACAACTAGGTGTTGTTCCTCAAAACCTACCTGCAGGGGAAATTTATCAATCACTTGAAAAAGGCACCATTGATGCTGCCGAATGGATCGGCCCTTACGATGACCTCAAGCTTGGCCTTTATAAAGTGGCTAAGAATTACTACTACCCAGCTTTCTGGGAAGGTGGCGCACAACTAAGCTTGTACGTAAATAGCAAAGCCTATCAGAGCCTTTCTGCTGAGTACAAAGCGATTTTGGATACTGCTGCGAACTATGCTCATACACAAGTAATGGCTAGATACGATGCACGCAACCCAAGCGCTCTTCGCGAATTAGTGGCCAATGGCGTTCGTTTACATCGCTTACCAAAACCAGTGATGGATGCGGCTTTCAAAGTGTCACAAGATTACTACGCAGAACTTAGCAGTAAGAATCCCCGCTGGAAAAAGATCTACGCCGACTTTAGCAATTTCCGTCGCGATCAAAACTTGTGGTTCCGTTTCTCAGAAATGAGTTTCGATAACTTTATGCAATCACAAAAGTTGTAATATTTTTTGAATTAAGTTATTACAGTCAATAAAAAACCAGCCTAGGCTGGTTTTTTATTGTTCTTTACTAGGGGTGACTTTAAATAAATCATCCATCATTTTTTGATCATCCAACTGAGGCGCTTGCAATACATCCTCAGGTGCAATTTCAATCTTGATTTGATTAAGATCGACGACCTCTTTTTTATCTAAGAATATGGTCACGGTTTGCGGGAAGAAAATCACAATCACCACCAATAGCAATTGCAAAATGACCCAGGGAATAGAACCCAAGTAAATATCTCTGGATTCGATTTTTTTAGGAATTGATTTGCTCTTAAACAAAGTATCTGAAATACCTCTGAGATAAAACAAAGCAAAGCCAAATGGTGGGTGCATAAAACTAGTTTGCATGTTGACACACAACAGCACGCCAAACCAAACCATATCGATGCCCATCTTTTCAGCCACAGGCGCCAACATTGGCAAGATGATGAAGGCTATCTCAAAGAAATCTAAGAAAAATGCCAAGAAGAAAACAAATGTATTAACAGCCAGCAAGAATCCAATTTGACCTCCTGGCAAATTGGATAGCATGCTTTCAATCCAAACGCCCCCATCAACACCTTGGAAGACTAATGAAAAGACCCGTGAACCAATCAAAATAAATACCACCATAGCGGTGATGCGCATGGTGTTGGTCATACCCTCTTTAATGATTTGCCAGTTAAGCCGGCCATGTATCGCTGCCAAAACAAAAGCACCCAAAGCACCCATCGCACCAGCTTCAGTTGGCGTGGCAATCGCCACATTGATCCCTGGCAAACCACCCATACTGCCCAGAACTGCAAAAATCAAAATAGCAGAAGGAATGATGCCCCTCAAGCAAGTTCGCCACAATTTCCAACCGGTCAGTGTGCGTGCCTCTTTAGGAATTGCTGGTAAATCTCCTGGTCGAATACGTGACAACAAGAATGTATAGAGCACAAATAAACATACTTGAAGAATCGATGGGCCCCAAGCACCTTTGTACATGTCCCCCACTGAACGACCCAATTGATCAGCCATGACTACCAAGACCAATGATGGCGGAACCAACTGCGTGATCGTTCCAGAGGCTGCCAAGACACCCGTGGTGTATCGCATGTTGTAGCCATAACGCATCATCACCGGCAAAGAGATCATTGCCATTGCAATCACCTGGCCGGCAACGGTGCCTGTAATAGCCCCCAAGATGAATCCAACAATAATGACTGAGTAACCAAGACCGCCGCGCACCGAGCCAAACAACTGCCCCATTGATTCAAGCATGTCTTCTGCTAAGCCGCACTTTTCCAAGATGGCACCCATGAGCGTAAAAAATGGAATTGCCAGCAAAAGATCATTCGACAAAATGCCAAAAATATTTAATGGCAAATTCGACATAAAGCTAATTGGGAACCAGCCTTGAGCAACAGCAAAAAAGCCGCAAATTAAACCCAAAGCGGCTAATGAGAACGCCACAGGGAAACCCATCAACATGATGAGTATCAATCCCAAAAACATCAGAGGTGCAAAGTTTTCCATGCTCATTGCAAAGGCCTTTCGTAATGAAAGTCCATCTCATAAACATGCGCTAACCACGCAACACGTTTAATAATTTCTGAAACGCCTTGAATAGTGACCAAGAAAAATCCTGCAGGCAACATCAACATCGCTGGCCAACGAATCAAACCGCCTGCGTTGCTCGACATTTCTCCAGACTGATACATGCTGAGAAATAACGGCCAAGCTAAGTAGGCGATATAAGTCATAGCTGGCAACAAAAATAACAATAAACCCAATAGATCGATATAGATCCTGGCTTTACTGGATAACTTTCCATAAATGATGTCTACGCGCACATGCTCATTGACTCTCAATACTTGAGCCGCACCCAACATCACAGCAGCAGCAAACAAATACCACTGAATCTCCAACCAAGAGTTGGAGCTGTAATCAAAGACATATCGAATGAATGCGTTCATGGCACTGATCAAGCACGATAAAACCAATGCCCATTTAGCTAAAGAGGCAAATAGATTGGTGATGTGATCAATGCCGTGAGCGAGGAAAACTGCTTGACGTAATGCTTGCTTCATTTTTTAAATTGATTAACGGCCGCCCACAGTCATGTTTTCAATCAAGATGGAACCAGTCTCTTTGGTGCCTCTGACAATGGTGTCAGCACCAATGGCCACAATTTGCTTGAACATGTCTTTTAAATTGCCCGCAATAGTGATTTCTTCTACAGGATGAACAATCACCCCATTTTCAACCCAATAGCCAAAAGCACCACGAGAATAATCACCATTAACGTAATTGACGCCCTGCCCCATCAAGTCAGTCACCAAAAGCCCTGTGCCCATTTTTTTTAACATCGCTGGCAAATCATCTGAATGTTTGGTTAAACGACTCTTGAGTTGCAGTTGATGTGAACCACCTGCATTACCTGTGGTTTGCATACCTAGCTTTCTCGCTGAGTAGGTCGATAAGAAATAGCCTTGCACCACACCAGCATCAACCACCCTGCGTGAACGTGTTCTAACTCCCTCTTCATCGAAAGGTGCGCTACCTGTTAAACGGGGCAAGTGCGGCTCTTCAAGCAAATCTAGATGCTTCGGAAATACTTGCTGACCCATGCTATCCAACAAGAAACTGGATTTTCTATATAAAGCACCGCCTGAAGTTGCCTGTACATAAGCACCCAATAAACCAACCGCCAGAGGAGCTTCAAAAAGCACTGGGCAATGGCGGGTTGAAATCGATCTAGCACCTAATCTAGCCAGCGCTCTTTTTGCAGCATAAGCGCCCACATCTTGAGCTTTTGCTAACTCTTCAGGAACGCGTGAAGTGGTGTGCCAATCATCGCGCTGCATGGCAGCACCCTTTTTTGTAGATGCACTAGCAATCGGGGTACAAGAAATGTAGTGCCGAGAAATGGCATAGCCACCCATAAAACCATTGGTTGTACCCAGCATGAAATGTGACTGCTGTGCAGAAACGCTCGCGCCATCGCTGTTAGTGATGTTTTTACTAACAGCAAACGCACCACGCTCAGCATCTCTGGCAATTTCAACAGCTTGCGCAGTGTTGATAGCCCAAGGATGATACAAATCTAAATCTTTAGGATTCTTCTCCAACAAATCAGCTTCAGCCAAACCAGCGCAATCATCCTCAGCCGTATGTTGAGCAATATGAAAAGCCGCCTTCACACTGGCCCTCAAAGATTCTTTTGAAAAATCACTAGTGCCCGCATTACCCCGTCTTTGTCCAATAAAAACCGTGACGCCAGCTTGTTTGTCTAAATTCTGCTCAATGGTCTCAATATCGCCTTTACGCACAGATACCGATAGACCGCTGCCCTCAGATAGTTCAGCTGCGGCGTCTGTAGCTCCCAAAGCCTTGGCTTCGGCCAATAAAAAAGAGACTAATTCTTGTAATTGTTCGGGTGTATGTGAAAACATTCCGCAATCATAGCTAGAATTACAGGATGAGTGCAAAAAATACAAATACTAGAAATACAAAACGTAGCCATCCGGACGAAATTTGGATTGGCTTGGTGTCCATTTCAGATAGAGCTAGCAGTGGGGTTTACCAAGACGAAGGCATTCCAGCGCTTCAAACATGGTTTGGCAAGGCTCTAAGTTCCCCATGGCACATGGAATCCCGCTTGATACCTGATGAAAAAGAACTGATCTCTAAAACGATTGTTGAGCTAGTCGATGAAGTTGGCTGTGACCTCGTTCTCACCACTGGTGGCACTGGCCCATCAAGACGTGATGTAACGCCAGAGGCGACTTTAGCCATCGCAACTAGGGAGATGCCAGGCTTTGCTGAACAAATGCGTCAAATCAGCCTTAAATTTGTTCCTACAGCCATTTTGTCTCGCCAAGTAGCCGCACTCAGAGAAATCTCCGATCACGCTGCCTTGATTATTAATTTGCCAGGGCAACCTAAAGCGATACAAGAAACTCTTGAGGGCTTAAAAGATGCAGACGGTAAGTCAATCGTTCCAGGAATTTTTGCAGCAGTACCCTACTGTATCGATTTAATTGGGGGCCCATACGTTGAAACGAATGAAGCTGTTATTAAGGCATTTAGACCTAAATCAGCTATTAGGGTGAAGAATTAATCGTCAAAAACCATTGAATGCGTGCCTATACGAGCCAACCAGAGCTCATTCATAGTTGCTTTGTAAATAAGCACACAATCATTCGTTACATGACAATCCCAGTACCCAAGATAATCACCCTTTAAAGGGTGGTTTTTATACTTCTGAGGCAACCTCTTCTGAGCAATCAAAAGAGACATGACAATTAAATAATCAGTTTGGTTGAACTTGGGGCTTTGAACGATTCGCTTAAAGTCTTTCCCGTACTGAGTACTAGGAATAGGTATAAGCATTAGCGCCCTTTTAAACCCTTATTCATCTCATCCAAGTTTTTATATTTTTTTAATTTAGCTCGGCGAGTGGGAGATTCAAGTTCTGCTATAGCAGAGATAGTTTTTGCATTAGGAGCACGCAGTTCGAAAGGTATCGCTCCATCGGCAGCCACCCTTTTCAAAAATAACCTGATTGCATCAGACACACTCAACCCCATGGCTTCAATGACTTCTGAAGCTTGCTCCTTCGTTTTTGGGTCTATGCGACAACGCACATCTACAGTTAACATGAATTCTCCTTGTAGCAAATTGTAGCTACAATTTGCTACAGAATCAACCCCTACCTTTAGCAGGTTATTTCAACCCCAAATAAAGTCCAACCGGCACAAAAATCATCGCCGAGAGGTTTCCTAGTAGCACGATAGAGGCCACGAGTTCTGGATCTTGCTTATTGCGATCAGCTACCAAGAAATTCAGTACTGCAGGCGGCAAGCTCGCAAACACAAACAATAATCCTTTTTGTAAATCAGTCATGGGGATGAATGGCGCGATTAGCAAAGCTATGGCCAAACCCGCTATTGGACAAATAGCAGCTCCCAAGAATCCTTCACGCCAATGCTTGAGGTTGGCATCTTTCATACGCACACCCAAAGAAAATAACATCAAAGGCACTGTGGCATCACCCAATAATTTTATTGATTGATACAAAGGTTCTGGCAAGGTATAGAGATGTTTGGTGGTCGATAAAAATATGCCCAGGATTGTGGCGATCACCATTGGATTTGCAAATACACCCTTAACTGATGCTCTTGGGTTAACCAACTTCACACCCAGCGTGAAGTGCATCAAGTTTGAAATAGCAAATAAAGCCACTGCTGGAGCCAGCCCCACTGTGCCAAAAGCAAATACAGCCAAGGGCAAACCCATGTTGCCGCAGTTGTTAAACATCATGGGAGGCACAAAAGTTTTTGGATCCATACCAGACAACCTGGCAATCGGCCAAGCCAAGATGCCCGAACCCAAAACAATAGCCACACCACACAGCAATAAATTCCACTGCTCTAATAACTCAAAATCTTTGCTCACAAAAGCAGAGACCACCAACATCGGCGCGATCACATCCAATGTTGCTTTATTAATCCCAGACATATCCGGGTGAGCTTTGCGACCATAAATCCAACCAGCAAAAATAATTAATACAACCGGCGTGATGATGGATGCAATTCTGAAAAACATTAGTTACCCTCAGCAATAGGCTCATCACCCACTGTTGGAATGAATAATTTTTCACGGTAGTAGCGCAGCTCCTCCACCGACTCAATGATGTCCGCTAAAGCGGTATGAGCTTGTTTTTTTGTAAATCCCTTAGCGATTTCAGGTTGCCAACGTTTACACAACTCTTTAATCGTTGAAACGTCAATATTGCGATAATGAAAGTACGCCTCTAACTTGGGCATGTAACGATTCATAAAACGGCGATCCTGATGAATAGTGTTGCCACACATCGGAGAAATACTCGCCTTGACATGCTGTTTTAAGAAAGCCAAGCACTGCGCCTCTACATCCGCTTCAGTGAGTGTGGATGCCTTGACCTTGTCAATCAGACCAGATTTACCATGAGTCCCTTTATTCCAGGCATCCATGCGGTCCAAAACGGCATCTTCTTGATGAACAACCAATACTGGTCCCTCAGCTATGACATTCAGGTCACCATCTGTCACAATCATGGCAATTTCAAGGATTCTGTCGGTCTCTGGCTGTAAACCAGACATCTCCATATCCACCCAAACTAAACGGTCATTCTTTCTTGTTGTACTCATCCCTATAATCTTCTCATGACATTTACTTTTTTGTTTATTTTAGGTCTCGTTTTAAGTGTTGCCACCCGCTATTACCTGGCTGGGCGACATATGCGCCACATTGCTAAGCACCGCCACGAGGTTCCTACTGATTTTGCAAGCAAAATCACATTACCCGAGCATCATAAAGCCGCGGACTATACGATGGCTAAATTACGCTTGGGGTTGATTGAAATTGCACTATCAGCTGCTATTTTGATAGGTTTCACTTTATTGGGTGGCTTGCAATACGTTCACGACTTCACCTTAGAGCTAATGGGGCCTGGAACCCTTCAGCAAATTTCCCTATTGATTTCAATTAGTCTCATCACTGGAGTAATTGATTTGCCGTTCTCTTGGTATAGACAGTTCACCATTGAGGAACAATTTGGTTTTAATCGCATGACCCCTGCTCTGTTTTTTACAGATTTAATCAAAGGTGTTTTGCTGGGCTTGGCTATTGGCTTACCGCTGTTATGGGTCGTTCTAACCCTGATGACTGAAGCTGGTGAATATTGGTGGGTTTGGACGTGGTTCGTCTGGGTGGCATTTAATGCCTTAATGCTGTGGCTATTCCCAACGTTCATTGCGCCATTATTTAATAAGTTCAAACCATTGGAAGATGGTCCACTGAAAGATCGCATCGAGGATCTACTCAAACGCTGCGACTTTACCAGCCAGGGCTTATTCATCATGGATGGCAGCAAGCGCAGTGCTCATGGCAATGCTTATTTCACGGGCATGGGCAAAGCTAAGCGAATTGTATTTTTTGATACTTTGATCGAGCGCTTGAGCCCCGAGGAAATCGAAGCAGTTCTTGCTCACGAATTAGGTCATTTCAAACGCCAACATATCCGTAAGCGCTTGATTCAATCTTTTGCGCTGAGCTTTTTAGTTTTAGCGTTACTAGGTTGGATCTCTACTAAAGCATGGTTTTATTTAAGCTTGGGGGTCACACCAGATATTAATGGCTATAACGCAGGATTGGCTTTAGCCCTATTTAGCTTGGTGATGCCTGTGTTTGGATTTTTCTTGACCCCAATCAACAGCATGGGCTCACGCAAACACGAGTATGAAGCGGATAGTTTTGCTGCAGAAAAATCTTCTGCTAAAGATCTGATCAGCGCTTTGGTTAAGTTATATCAAGATAACGCCGCCACACTAACACCAGATCCGCTGTACTCAAAGTTCTACGACTCTCACCCACCAGCGCCATTGCGAATCGCCCACCTTCAACAGATGGCATTAAGATAACTGGTAATGACATCATTCAAAGCCCTCCTTGTTGCCTCTTATGGTCGCCATTATTTGGCTAGAGCCATGGATCATCAGGCTGGAGCTTTGTATCAAGTCACTTCGCGTGGCAAACAGCATTTGGGAGCTGTTGGTGATGTTTTAGAAGTTTCTGAAACGGGCCCAGAACAAGCAGTAATTGAAAAGATACAGGAGCGCAAAAATCTTTTGTATCGATCAGATGCCTACAAGAGCAAATCGATTGCCAGCAACGTTGATCAAATTTTAATCATGCTAGCTACCGAGCCTGGTTTTTCACCTGATTTACTAGGTCGCGCTGTCATAGCTGCAGAAACAGCAGGGATCACGCCACGCATCATTTTGAACAAATGTGATTTGCCCAATAAATTACCAGCCGCACGCAAAATGCTAGAACCCTACATTGCGATGGGTTACCCAGTGCATGAGATGTCGGTTAAACATGATCCATCATCCGTGGCTGCATTATTGCCACACGTACAAGGCAAGGTGTCAGTATTGGTGGGGCAATCCGGTATGGGTAAATCTACATTGTTAAATGCACTGATACCTGATGCCGCTGCACAAACTCAAGAGCACTCTAAAAAATTAGATAGTGGCAAACACACCACTACCGCCTGTCGTTATTACGACTTACCTAATAGTTCTTCTGAATCTTTTGCTGGCGCATTGATTGATTCGCCAGGCTTTCAAGAATTTGGCTTGGCTCACTTATCTGAAAGTGAGCTGCAGCATGCCTTTATTGAATTTAGACCACTACTGGGTCAGTGCAAATTTCATAACTGTAGCCACGGTGATGAACCTGGCTGCGTAGTACGCGCAGAAGTTAATGCAGGGAATATCTCAGCGCAACGTGTGGAACTATTCCGTCAGTTGCGCCATGAATCACATAATGCGGATGCTATCCAATCCAGACTGAAATAGTCATTAGAGCAATCAGCGTGAGCCACAAAATCACGGCACGCCAAACCAAACCAACCGCAGAACGCAAACTTCTAATGGAAGCTTCATGACCCAAATCATGAATCGGCGGCTCACCTGCTTCAGCCATTCTTAAGGCTTCATCACTGTCAGGCTCAGGCAATGGCGCCCCTAAACGAACACCTAACGCACCGGCACCCGCTGCCAAGATAACGGCTTCAAGTTCATTGCTCCACTTACGCAAGTGATAGCGCCAACCGTACATCGCATCTTCAAAATTACCCACAATCGCAAAACCCATTGCAGTTAAGCGCACGGGAACCCAATCGATCAATTGGAAGAAATCTCTTGCCGCCTGACCCAATGAAGCACTGGCTTGTGATGGCCAACGTTGCGCAGCCATATCCACCAAACGGTACAAGACAACACCAGCAGGACCCATGGGCACCATGAACCAGAAAATAGTGCCAAACACATGACGGTGTGAGCCAACAATCGCGCGCTCAAGAGCCAAACGAATCACCTCAGACTCACTCATGGTCTCAGTGTTAATGCCTGCACCTTGCCACTCGGCTAACAAGCGTCTAGCCTCATCCAAATCTCGATCTAATAACGCTTCATGTATGGCTGTGAATGGATGACTAAATTGTCTAAAACCCAAAAATAAATAAACAACAAATACATTCCAAACAAATGCTAATAAAGGTTGCGTGGCCAGCAAAATAATATGTACTGCCAAGACCAAAATAACTGGCGGCACAAATGCAGCAACACAAGCTAGGCGCCCGCTTCGCTCACTACCACTATCAATACTCTTCACCACAAAGTCTAGCCATGCGGCTGATAGGCGACGAATCCAATGGTCTTTTTCAACCGGCTTATATTGCTCAGCGATGAGCGCAAATAGAATAGAAAAGAATGTCATGCTCTTAAAAAGTGATAAAGATTCCGTAGCATACCCGCTGTTGCACCCCAAATGAATTTATTTTCATAAGGCATGGCATAAAAACGACGCGCACCCTCTGGACTTTGCCACATTCGGTGCTCATGATGATGGGGGTTCATTAAAAAACTCATAGGCACTTCAAATATCTCAGCCACCTCAAATGGATCTGCTTGATACTGATGCCCTGGAGTCACCAACCCCACCACTGGCGTCACCTGGTAACCCGTAATTGTGAGGTAATGAGGTAGGCGGCCTAAAATTTCCACACGTTCAGCAGGCAAACCAATTTCTTCTTGTGCCTCACGCAAAGCCGTATGCTCTGGAGATTGGTCGTCAGGATCTGCCCTGCCACCTGGGAAACTAATTTGCCCGGGATGATCGTATAAGTGACTGGTTCGCTGTGTGAGTAATATTTTCAACTCAGATTGATAAGCAACCACAGGAATTAAGACAGATGCTGGCGTTGGCTCACCACCCCTTCCTGCACGCATAGCACCCTCAGCAGATCTTGCGGCGCGATTCTCATCAGTCACCTCTACATCCCAAGGGCGGTCTTCTAAAAATCTCGCTCTAATAGCATCAGCACACAAAAGATCATCTCCAACCTTTGGCAGATGAGTGTCCCTACCAACAATCGGCACTATCGTAGGGTCAAAAGCAGGTGGTCGCACCTTAGTTGCTGAGGATGAATCTGGTGAACTAGACATGGGTCTAGTTTATAGAAATATGAATGGCGTTGCCAAAACATCACCATCAAAATGAACAAAGGCAGCCGAAGCTGCCTTTGATATACAAGCGAATTGAAAGTGGTACTGATTACTCAGCAGCAACTTCCTTTGTACGAGCTTGTAGCTTTTCCTTAATACGTGCTGATTTACCAGAACGATCGCGCAAGTAGTACAACTTAGCACGACGTACATCACCGCGACGCTTCACTTCAATGCTAGCGATCAATGGTGAGTATGTTTGGAATGTACGCTCAATACCTTCGCCAGATGAAATCTTACGAACGATAAAGCTTGAGTTCAAGCCACGGTTACGCTTAGCAATTACAACACCTTCGTAAGCCTGTACACGTTTACGGTTACCTTCAACCACGTTAACGTTAACAACTACTGTGTCGCCAGGTGCAAAAGCAGGAACTGTTTTGTTGGCAGTTAGACGAGCAATCTCTTCTTGCTCAATTGATTCAATAATGTTCATTACAACTCCTATAGCATCGTACCAACGTTGTATTCCGCTATAGCGGACTTGGTAGAGGATGCGGTTTAAAACCCTGTCTTGTCTTGCAAACTAGCTAAAAAAGCTTCATCAGCAGAACTTAACAAGCCTTGCTGGCGTGCCTGAATAATTAAATCAGGTCGCCGCTTTAACGTCAGCTCCAAAGATTGTTTCCGACGGTAATCCGCTATTTTAGCGTGATGTCCGCCTAAAAGCACGTCTGGAACCAATAAATTTTCATAATTTTCGGGTCTGGTGTAGTGATAACAGTCCAAAAGGCCGTCCATAAAGCTATCTTGGGCCACAGATTCAGCATCTCCCAAAGCCCCTGGAATCAGCCTAATGACAGCATCCATCACCGCCATGGCTGGTATTTCACCCCCAGAAAGGACAAAATCACCCAAACTGAGCTCTTCATCAACCCTTCTATCCACCAAACGCTGGTCAATTGCCTCATAACGACCACACAATAGGGTAGCCGACCCCAAGTCACTGATATATTTAGCTTTTTTCTGGCTAAATCGTTCACCTTGAGGTGATAACAGAATTACTGGGGCTTTTTTACCACCTGTTTGAGCCTGATCGGCTGCCACAGCATCCAAGGTATCTTCTAGCGGTTTAGCCATCATCACCATGCCTGGACCACCGCCATAAGCACGATCATCTACCGTTCTTCTAGTATCCGTTGTGTAATCACGAGGGTTCCAAGTTTTTAGCGTCACCAAACCTTGGTCAAAAGCTCTCCCTGTCACCCCCCAAGAGCTCAAAGCAGAAAACATTTCAGGAAAAATAGTTACAACGTCAAAACGCATGGCTCAATCATATAGCGGACTTACCAGTCCAGTTGCCAATCCACCACAATTTGGCGACCCGGATCATTGGGGTCTTGATTCACTGACTTAACCACAGAGGCTATGAATGGAATCAATCGATCTTCTTTCAGACCTTCTGCGCGAACACACAAAATAGATTGAGCACCATTGTCCATGAGATCTACCACCTGACCCAAGGACTCTCCTTGCTCATTGATAACAGGTAAACCAATCAAGTCAACCCAGTAAAAGCTGTTCTCATCTTGAGTTGGAAAGTCAGCGCGACTGACATATACCGCAGAACCCTTGAGAGCTAAAGCTTGATCGCGATCAGCCACACCATCTAAGCCCAGAAGAATCTGGCCACTGTGCTCTTTGGCTGTTTTGATAGCCAATGGACGAGCGCTATCAGCCAAGGCTGGTGGCTTAGCTAACCAAATAAGCGGTGCGGAAAATAGTGCCTCAGGTTCTTTTGAATAAGGTTTGATTTTCACCAAGCCTCTGATCCCCTGGGCGTCGAGAATATGCCCGACTAAGATCAAATCAGACGGAGGGCTCATCGTGTTGCTCATCAGAGCCTCCGCAAATTGATTCGATAATGATTACTACTTTGATGATGCTTATGCATCATCGTCCAAGACTTAGGCCTTTGGAGCGCCTTTGAGCAAACGTGCAACTGTTGGTGACAATTGAGCACCAACGCCTTGCCAGTAAGTCAAACGATCCTGAGCAATGCGGAAACCTTGTTCAGTTTCTACTGCGCTTGGATTGTAATAACCGATGCGCTCGATAAAGTTCGAGTCACGACGGTTGCGTTTGTCTGTAGCAACGATGCTGAAGAATGGACGATTTTTTGAACCGCCGCGTGCGAGTCGAATGACGACCATGTGATTTCCTTACAATGCTGAAATAAACCACATATTCTATCGCAGAATTGATAAGAAGACCAAAAATTAAAGGTAATCATGACTAATTTACCCCGCTCTTCCTTATTTTTAGGCTTTTGGAGCCTAGCTTGCTTATTGTTAAGTGCCTGCGCACAAGTGGCACCCACTTGCAATGCGGTGACAGCACCTCCTACAAAGGATATGGCAGGCAGCCAATGGCAACTAATTAGGTGGCATTACACCAGCACCAACGATGGTAAAAACCGCCTCAGGATGATTCCACATGGCGAAAACAACTCCCCTATTACCTTGGTTATTTCACCTGATGGAAAAGTAGCAAGCGGTTTTGCTGGTTGCAATCGCTACACGGCGCAAGTCGCAGGGAGTGATTGGGGATTTTTACTGGAGAAGGTAGCTAGCACTCGTAAAGCATGTAGCTCCCACATAGATGAACTTGAATACAAGTTTTTAAGTTATCTCGCAGATTACAGAACCATGGTGAGAGATGGCGATCGTCTTTTGATCATGACGCGAGATGGTGAAGTCTTAAGCTTCGCCTTAAAAAATTAGAGCCATTCAGCCCTTACTTGATTAACTCAATACAATACGGCCATGCATAAAAACAAACTCTTCTTTTGCGCACTTGGATTATTTGCCCCAGGCACAGGTCTTAATGTTTTTTACTTAAAAGGTCTTAGCAATATTTGGGCATGGTCTCATCTAGTGGCACTATTTTCTGGCATCTTAGGATGGAAGCTATTAGGTGCTAGCGAGATGTCATCCGCCTTGGGTTGGGTATTGGCAGTTGCTGGATTTATTAGTTTAGAAGCTAGTTGGTTAACAACGATTGTTTTTGGTTTGCGTCCTGATGAAAAATGGGATGCGCAATTTAATCCAGACAGCAAGCAAAGCAGCAACTCTAACTGGTTAGTGATTCTTTGCGTGATTTTGTCATTGATGATTGGCGCAGCAGTCATGATGACTGGCTTAGCAGTCGCCTTCGAGCAGCACTTCTTAAGCCAGTTTGAAGAGGCGAGAAAGATCTCTCAATAATCTCAAAGATAGTGATTAAATCTTTTAGAACTGCTCTGCACTGAGAGTATTAACCGCGGTGCCACCCTCTAATACAGAAGCTGCAACACCAGGTACCTGACTTAACAAGTACTCAGCATAGAAACGTGCTGTAGCAATTTTGGCAGAAAAGAACTCTGAGTCATCTGCCAATTTCTGTTCTGCAACAATCAATGCTCGTGCCATTTGCCAACCTGACACAAGTAAGCCAGCTAGGCGCAAATAAGCAACGCTGCCAGCAAATACGTTTTTAGTGTCAGATTTAAAGTTGGCGACCACATAATCAACAACAGACTCAAAAGAGACTCGGGCAGCAGAAAGATGTTTTAGCATTGCCTTAGCTGCTGGCGTATGGCTCTTAGATAGTTCGGCTTCAGTTGCCTGAATAGATTGAGCGATTTGTTTAGCGACCTTACCGCCATCGCGATAAGTTTTACGACCAATCAAATCATTGGCCTGAATAGCTGTAGTACCTTCATAAATTGGCAAGATACGAGCATCGCGGTAGAACTGTGCAGCACCTGTTTCTTCAATGAAACCCATGCCACCATGCACTTGCACACCTAAGCTCGCCACATCAACAGACATCTCCGTTGAGAAACCTTTCACAATCGGCACCAAATACTCATACATGGCTAAATTACTTTGACGAGTTGCTTCATCAGGACTGAAATGCGCTTGGTCACTGGCGGCAGCTGCTACGTAAGCCATCGCACGAGCACCTTCGGTATAGGCGCGCATGGTCATCAACATGCGCTTCACGTCTGGGTGATGAATAATCGCAACAGGACCATCTGAACCAGCTAAATCTTTTGATTGCGTACGATCTTTAGCGTACTGCACAGCTTTTTGATAAGCACGATCAGCAATCGCAATGCCTTGCATACCCACAGCAAAACGGGCGGCGTTCATCATGATGAACATGTACTCTAAGCCGCGATTTTCTTCACCAACCAAATAACCAATCGCACCACCATGGTCACCAAACTGCAAAACAGCTGTTGGGCTCGCTTTAATACCTAGCTTGTGCTCAATAGATACGCAGTGAGCATCATTGCGCTCACCCAAAGAACCATCTGCATTCACCAAAAATTTGGGCACTACGAATAGTGAAATACCTTTAACACCCTCAGGCGCACCAGGGCAGCGCGCTAACACCAAATGAATGATGTTCTCCGCCATGTCGTGCTCACCATAGGTGATAAATATTTTTGTACCAAAAACTTTATATGTGCCATCACCTTGAGGCTCTGCACGTGTGCGCACCGCAGCCAAATCAGAACCGGCTTGAGGCTCTGTGAGGTTCATCGTGCCAGTCCACTCGCCGCTGACCATCTTAGGTATATACAACTGCTTTAGTTCATCACTAGCAGCTGTCAACATCGCTTCAATAGCCCCATCGGTTAGCATCGGGCAAAGTGCAAAAGACATATTGGCTGCATGCAGCATCTCTGAACATGCTGTTGCAATCACTTTAGGAAAACCTTGGCCGCCAAATTCAGTTGGATGAATCACCCCTTGCCAACCTGCTTCGCCAAATTGCTTAAACGCTTCCTTAAAACCTGGCGTAGTTGTCACTACACCATCTTTTAAGCTACTTGGATTTTGATCACCATCCCAATTAAGCGGAGCTACCACTTCATTACAAAACTTCGCCGACTCTTCTAAAACTGCAGCCGCTGTGTCGTAACCATAATCTTCAAAACCAGGAATACTCGCCACTTCATCAACACCCGCCACATCTTGAAGCACAAATAGCATTTCTTTTAATGGCGCGGAATAACTCATGGCTCGTCCCTATAGTCTGAATAAAGAGTTGTTATTAATGTATAAGACTTAATTAAATAATTCGCTTGTATTACTTACCAAGTTCAGCAACCAATTCTGGCACAGCAGTAAATAGATCTGCCACTAAACCGTAATCAGCGACGCTGAAAATTGGCGCTTCAGGATCCTTGTTAATCGCCACAATTACCTTGGAGTCTTTCATACCAGCTAAATGCTGAATCGCGCCAGAAATACCAACAGCAACATACAGTTGTGGCGCCACGATTTTGCCTGTCTGACCCACTTGATAATCATTTGGCACATAGCCCGCATCCACAGCAGCACGTGAAGCTCCTAAGGCTGCACCTAACTTATCAGCCAAGGGTTCAATGATGGCATGGTATTGCTCAGAAGAGCCTAAGCCACGACCACCAGACACAATCGCCTTAGCAGTCGCTAATTCAGGGCGATCAGACTTGCTAACTTCTCTGCCGGCAAAGCTTGACTTAGCTGTATCAGGAGTCGCTGCGACTGTTTCAATAGTTGCAGAACCACCAGTGGCCGCAGCTGCATCAAATCCAGTTGTACGAACCGTGATTACCTTAGTCGCATCCGTTGCCTGAACAGTTGCAATGGCGTTACCGGCATAAATAGGTCGCTCAAATGTGTCAGCAGAAATCACTTTCGTAATTTCTGATACTTGTGCAACATCTAACTTAGCTGCCACACGTGGCAAAGTATTTTTACCAACGGCAGTTGCCGGCGCCAAGATATGGCTGTAATTAGCGGCTAAAGCCAATATTTGCTCAGCCAAATTTTCACCCAGTTGATTTTCTAAATGTGGCGCTTCCACATGAATGACTTTTGCCACACCTGCCACTTGCTTAGCAGCTTCCGCTGCAGGACTAGCCTGATGGCCAGCAACCAATAAATGAACATCTCCGCCGCAAGCAAGCGCAGCAGTCACCGCATTCAATGTTGCCGCTTTTAAAGATTGATTATCGTGTTCTGCAATTACCAAAGAAGTCATTTAGATCACCTTCGCTTCATTTTTTAATTTTTCAACCAAAGTTTTTACATCCGGAACCATCACACCAGCACTACGCTTAGGCGGCTCTTCAACTTTGATTGTTTTAAGACGAGGGGCTACATCTACACCAAGATCTTCTGGTTTAACCGTATCTAAAGGTTTCTTTTTGGCCTTCATGATGTTGGGCAAAGTCACATAACGTGGCTCATTCAAACGCAAGTCAGTAGTAATCACTGCTGGCAAATTAAGGGCCAGAGTTTCTAGACCGCCATCTACCTCACGCGTCACCGTTGCTTTACCATCAGCAACCTGTACCTTAGATGCAAATGTTGCTTGAGATGCATTCATCAAAGCCGCCAACATCTGGCCCGTTTGATTGCTGTCATCATCAATCGCTTGTTTACCTAAAATAACAATCGATGGCTGTTCTTTGTCAACCAATGCTTTTAATAATTTAGCCACTGCCAATGGTTGTAATTCAGTATCAGTCTCAACCAAGATACCTCTATCGGCACCGATAGCCATTGCGGTTCTGAGAGTTTCTTGGCATTGAGTCACACCACAAGAAACGGCAACCACTTCAGTTGCAACGCCAGCCTCTTTTAATCGAACTGCCTCTTCAATCGCAATCTCATCAAAAGGGTTCATACTCATTTTGACGTTAGCAGTTTCAACACCCGAGTTATCAGACTTCACACGAACCTTAACGTTGTAGTCAATCACCCGTTTTACAGCAACCAAAATTTTCATATCTATGCCTAATCTATAAAGCTATATCAACTTGTATTAAGTATTGTATTGGAGGGCAAAATGCCACCCCAATTAGTTAATTATTCATTTTAAAGGGATTTAAACGTCAATTGCCGTCGCAGAACCTGCCCTTTTACGCAACTCAAACTTCTGAATTTTGCCAGTCGATGTTTTTGGTAAATCACCAAAAACTACAGCACGAGGAATCTTAAAGCCAGCTAAGTGTTTTTTGCAGTGAGCAATGATGTCTTCTGGCGTGACATTGGCATCAGGTTTAACTTCCAAAAATGCGCATGGCGTCTCACCCCACTTCGGATCGGGTTTAGCAACCACTGCAGCAGCCAAGACTGCTGGATGCCTATAAAGAACATCTTCCACCTCGATAGATGAAATATTTTCACCGCCAGAAATAATGATGTCTTTACTACGATCTTTAATCTTGACGTAACCATCTGGATACATCACTGCCAAGTCACCAGAATGGAACCATCCGCCAGCAAATGCTTCTTTAGTAGCCGCATCATTCTTCAAGTAACCTTTCATGGTGATGTTGCCGCGGAACATGATTTCACCCATGGTCTCACCATCAGCAGGTACCTCTTGCATGGTTTCAGGGTTCATCACAGTCACACCCTCTTGCAATAAGACCCTAACCCCTTGACGCGCATTTAATCTTGCGCGCTCACCCACGTCCACATCATTCCATTCCTCATGCTTAACGCACACAGCGGCAGGACCATACACCTCAGTCAAACCATAGACATGGGTTAACTCAATCCCCATCTTCTCCATACCCTCAATGGTTGCAGCAGGAGGAGCCGCACCAGCAATTAATCCTTTGATGCCTACTGGAATATCTTTCTTCAATTCATCAGGCGCATTCACCAACAAACCATGAACAATTGGAGCAGCACAATAATGAGTCACGTTGTAAGTTCGCATCGCATTCAAAATCGATGGAGCGTCCACTCTTCTTAAACAAACATTGATACCCGCCCTTGCTGCAATAGTCCATGGAAAGCACCAGCCGTTGCAATGGAACATCGGTAAAGTCCACAAATACACTGGGTGCTTAGGCATATCCCACTCAAGCACATTGGATAGCGCATTGATTGCTGCGCCACGATGGTGATAAACCACGCCTTTAGGGTTACCTGTAGTGCCAGATGTGTAGTTCAAACAAACTGACTCCCATTCATCAGTAGGCATGCGCCACTGATGGTTGGGATCCCCTTTGGCAATAAATGAATCATAGTCAATTGAACCCAACTGTTCGCTTGCACCGGTGTACTCGGCATC
>JBEEOV010000006.1:0-35006 GCA_041191465.1 Pseudomonadota bacterium | reverse complement strand
TCTGTTTGCCAGTAGTTGTCCACGATTGGCTTATTAATCGCACCATGCAACCAAGTTGCTGTCGGCTCGTCTAATGGCTCACCTGCCAAGAACACTGAGCGCAATGTCGACAAGTCATACTTTGTTAAGAAAGCAGGATCTTGCTTTTTCAATACACGCGCCGCTGTTGGTGCAGAGAACATCACAGATACTTTGTACTTCTCAACCAATTGCCACCAAATACCAGCGTCAGGACGCAATGGTGTGCCCTCATACATGATTGTTGCCATGCCGTTTAGCAATGGACCATAAATAATGTAGCTGTGGCCAACCACCCAACCAATGTCAGATGTTGTGAACATCGCTTCACCAGGCTTACCACCATAAATGTGGCGCATAGATGCAGCCAATGCCACTGCATAGCCACCTGTATCGCGTTGCACACCTTTTGGCTTACCTGTTGTACCTGATGTGTACAAGATGTATGAAGGATCTGTTGCATCCAACCACTCACATGGCACTTGTGCATCCATCACCTTGGCACGCTCAGTTGCGTAATCAAGGTCACGGCCGGCTACTTTGTTGTACTCAACTAACTTACGGTCAATTAACAAAACTTTTTCAGGTTTGTGTGCAGATAAAGTAATCGCTTCGTCTAGCAATGGCTTATATGGCACAGGCTTACCACCACGAGCACCTGCATCAGCCAAAATCACCATCTTAGGCTTGGCATCATCGATACGTGAAGCCAAGCTGTGTGAAGCAAAACCACCAAACACCACAGAGTGAATGGCGCCCAAACGCACACAAGCCAACATCGCAAAACATGCCTCTGCAATCATCGGCATATAAATTAATACTCGGTCACCCTTAACAACGCCATTGGCTTTAAGGATGGCAGCCATTCTGTTGACTTCAGTATGAAGTTCTTTGAATGTGTAGGTCCTCTCTTGATCTGTTTCTGTTGAAACAGCAATCAACGCTTGCTGGTCTGCACGGTCTTTTAAATGACGATCTACTGCGTTGTGACATAAATTTGTTTTGCCACCAACGAACCATTTAGCAAATGGTGGGTTGCTGTAATCCAACACCTGGTCAAACGGCTTTTGCCATTCAATTAACTGCGCTTGTTCAGCCCAAAAACCTTGTGGATCTTTAATTGAACGCTCATGAAATGCCTTGTAAGCAGACATACAACTCTCCCTAAATCAACAGATGACAAATTTGTAAACCAATAAATTTGCGACCCAAGGCTGACTTGGGTCTGACACATCAGGGATTTACCCTAGGTGGGCAGTCTAAATTTGCCCAAATTCTTGAACTTAATTAGATTTTTTGCTGTTGGATGCCACCTTAGACTCGCCCTTTGGCTTAGCTTTATTGGTAGCCCCACCATTCGAGGCAGTTTTCTTAGCGCCAGTAGTCTTGGCACCTTTTTTCTTGGCGCCCTTTTTCTTGGCTGCTACTTCTTTTTCCAGAAGCAGCTGGGTTGTGTTGTTGGCTAAGTGCTCTGGCACATCTTTACTCTTACCAACTTTGGGCACGATGACCGTAGAGCCAGCTTTAATACGCATCCCTTTGGGAATGTCATTGATCTCACGAATTTGATGAGCTTCCACATTTAAACGCGTCGCCAATTGATCAACTGTTTCTCTGGCTCCCAAGCGTATAGCTGTCCAAGAAGATAACCGGCCTTTATAGGCATTTAAGTTCTCTTGAAAAGATTGGGCTCTGCCGTAAGGCAGCAATATTTGAGGCTCACTAGCGCCAAGTATCACAGGCTTATTGAATGATGGGTTCATCGCCCTAAACTCTTCAACTGTCATGCGAGCGAATTGCGCAGCCAAACTAACATCAACATCCTTAGAGGTGGTCACCACTACGAAATAAGGGTGGTTCTGGAGCTTAGGCAACGTTAAACCATAAGCTTTTGAATCGAGCACAATCTTTTTTACTGCAAGCAACTTAGGCACGTAATTACGTGTCTCGTCAGGCATTTTCAGACTAGCGTAGTCTGTGGGTAGATTTTGGGCTTGATTGCGTTTAATAGCTTTTGAGACATTACCTTCGCCCCAGTTATAAGCCGCCAACACCAATTGCCAATCGCCAAACATTTTGTAGAGGCGTTGCAAGTAATCTAATGCTGCATCAGTCGACTGAATCACATCACGACGCTCATCCCTGAATACGTTTTGAGTCAACTTGAAATCTTTACCAGTTGCAGGCATAAATTGCCACATGCCAGATGCTTTTGCTCTCGAAAATGCTCCTGGGTTAAACGCACTCTCAATAAATGGCAATAACGCCAATTCCATGGGCATCTTCCGACGCTCAACTTCTTCAACAATATAAAAAAGATAGCGCGAAGAACGAGACATCATGCGATCAACATAATCAGGTCGATCGGCATACCAACGCACGTGTTTGATCACCAACGGATCATCCGCTACTTCTAATTCAAAACCATCACGAATCCTGTCCCACAAGTCACTATAGGGGGCATTAAGTGCATCAACAGATTCTTTATCAATATTGATCTTAGGTGCACGCTTGGCTTTACTAGATTTATTCACGCTAGGTACGTCACTGCTCCAGTCCTGAGCTGTTGTCGCACATCCAGTAAAGACTAACGCCACTAATATGGGCAGGGTGATTTTAAAAATACGTTGCAACATCACTTAAACCCATCTTTCCATGCACGCATGAGTTAATGCAGAACGAATCACCGATGAATACTCACATCTCAAAAAAGGGTTCACACGTTTCTCGTGCGCGATAGTTGTTGGCACCGTTGGTTTGCCAACTTTTCTTAAAGCTTCTGCTCTTGATTTCCAATCCAATAAATCTTGGTTATCAGGCTCAACAGCCAAAGCAAATTTTATATTAGATAAGGTGTACTCGTGAGCGCAATGTACCAAGGTGGTCTCAGGAAGATTTTTGAGCTTACTCAATGAGTCAAACATTTGGGAAGCGGTGCCCTCAAATAAGCGACCACAACCCGAAGCGAACAAAGTATCGCCACAAAACAAGTGCTGAGTGGGTCCATTATTTAAAAAGTAAGCAATATGCCCAGCAGTGTGTCCCGGCACCCCCATCACCCAAAATTCAGGCACAAATGGCGCAATATGCAAAGTATCTCCCTGCATTAAAGGTTCACTGACCATCGGAATATCTTCCAAGGCAGGTCCATACACAGTAGGAAGTTGCTGCTGATTGGCCTTAGCCCAACTCAGCAAATCAGCAATGCCACCAACATGATCAGCATGATGATGCGTGATTAAAATAGCTTGCAATACCAAACGTTGCTCTTTTAAATAAGCAATCACGGGTTGCGCATCACCTGGATCAACAACTACGGCACAATGACCATCTGACACTAACCAAATATAGTTATCGTCATATGCTGCAATCGGTTGAACTTGTAATATATTTTTATCAGGTATCACAATCAAATCACTTATGAGTCAAGCTAAGCCTACTTCAACAGTTAAAGCACCCTGGACATCTTGGGATGCATGGCTAAGCTCACCCCCAGGACAATATGTCTTGGATTGGGAACAGACTCAATTTGACCACATTGTGAGCGACATATTTGGCTACCATGCACTACAAATAGGCTTACCTCAACTGCCAGCACTTAAAGAGAACAGAATGCCGTTGCAGATGATTTTGAGGGCGCCCCACGATAAACCTGGAGACCACACCTCAGGATCCTGGCACACCATCAACGGTATCCCCGAAGAATTACCCTTTGCTAGCCAAAGTATTGATTTAGTGGTTTTGCCGCATGTTCTTGAATTTGCAGAAAATCCTCATGCCGTTTTAAGAGAGGTCAACCGCATTCTGATGCCCGAGGGGCGAGTTGTGATCTCAGGATTTAACCCAGCCAGCCTATGGGGCTTAAGACAGTATTGCAGTCATCTAATTGGTCAACCCTACCTGCCACGCGAGGGTAAATTTATCGATTTACTCAGAATCAAAGACTGGCTCAAATTGCTCGACTTCGCCGTCGATCGTGGTCGTTTTGGTTGCTATCGCTTACCACTTAGAAGTGCTTCAGGCATGCAAAAAATGGGGTTTTTAGAAAAAGCTGGTGATCGCTGGTGGCCAGTTTTAGGTTCAGTTTTTATTGTGTCTGCAATTAAGCGCACTTCTACCTTAACCTTAGTGGGGCGAATTGAGAAAACCTCACTAACAACACAGGCACAATTGAACCCGGTGGCTAACTTAGGTGGTCACCAGCAACAAACTTCCTTCAAACCTCCGCTGAAAGATATCAATGACTGAAGCAGTTCCAGCCAAAGGCAAAGTCACCATCTATACAGATGGCGCCTGTAAAGGCAACCCTGGTCCAGGCGGCTGGGGCGTGGTATTGAAATCCGGCGACAAGGAAAAACATTTATATGGCGGTGAAACTCTCACCACCAATAACCGCATGGAAATGACAGCTGTCATTCATGCGCTCAAAGCACTCAAACTTCCATGCCATGTGAGCCTCTACACTGACTCCAAATATGTGATGCAAGGTGTGACTGAATGGATGGGCGGTTGGAAAGCCAGGGGCTGGAAAACCGCAGGCAAAGATCCCGTTAAAAATGTCGATTTATGGCAAGAGATTGACCATCTTTTAGGTAAACACGAGATTGATTGGCACTGGGTCAAAGGTCATGCTGGTCACCCTGGCAACGAGCTGGCTGATGCCCTTGCCAATAAAGGCGTTGAAGAGCATTTGAAAAAACCTTAAAGCTGGCCTATTTCTCAGCCAAAGCACCATGAATGTGCGAGAATAAACGCATAATTAATAAGGAGATTGGGCTGTTGTGGCCCCGCCCACCAATATGCAATTAATCAACACATTGAAACAAAAAATGATGGGTATGGCATGTCAGGGATTTGCATTGCTCAAGTCCACCATCAAAAAGATTAATCTTCCAAAAATATTGACTTGGTCACTCTCTCACAAAAAACATATCGCAGTAGCAATCGCCCTCATTTATGGCACCAACTACGCCATCAATTATTTCTTTCCTAAGAGCAAAAGCGCTGTCCCAACTCAATTGGTGACAACTGCTGTTGTACAAAAGTCGAGCATTCCGATCATTATCGAAGCAACTGGCAATATCGTAGCCGCGAATATTGTGGATATTCGTCCACAAACAACCAATGTGGTCAGCAAGATTCATATTAAAGAAGGTCAAACTGTTAAAGCTGGTGATTTACTCTTCACGCTTGATGACAGAGCCAACAAAGCCAATTATGAAAAAGCCAAAGCATTGGCTGATGATGCTTCTCGTCAATACAAGCGCTCTCTAGAACTCATTGAGAAGAAATTTATTTCTCAGGCCGCAGCAGACACCTCTAAAGCCAACATGCAATCAGCCCAGGCTAGCGCTCGCGCGGCTGAGGTAGCTTTGAGCTTTGATCACATTCGCTCACCAATTGCAGGCCGCGCTGGCGTGATCAATGTATTCCCCGGCACATTGGTACAAGCAGGAACAAACATTTCAACAACTAGCAGCGCCACAGCCACAAGCACAACAGCTGCCATGGTGACCATTACTCAACTTGATCCAATCAATGTTCAGTTCACCGTGTCTGAAAAAGAAATTCCATTGATTTTGGGTCAACGTGATGATGACGAGGCACTGAGCGTCACCGTGGATTTAGGTGGCACTAACGCTCCCATTGAAGGCAAGGTTTACGTTGTGGATAACCAAGTAGATCCTTCCATTGGTGCAGTCCGCGTCAAAGCCCAGGTAAGCAACAAAGATGGCGTGATGATTCCGGGGCAGTTTGTGCGAGTCAAACTGAAAGCCAAAACTCTTAAAGATGCTCTTGTTGTCCCAACACAGTCTGTTGTTACAAACATCAATGGCAACTTTATGTATGTTGTTCAGGAAAGCGGCACAGTAGATCTCAAACCAATCAAGGTGATCTATCAATACCAAGGCCAAACTGTTGTTACTGGCATTAACGAAAACGACAAAATTGTGGTCGAAGGCAAACAAAACCTTCGCCCTGGTAGCAAGATCAAAGAAACAAAAAACGCTGAAAAAGCAAAAGAACAATGAATATTTCAGAACTATGTATACGCCGTCCCGTGATGACGGCTTTGCTATCTATGGCTGTGGTCCTGGCTGGCACAGTTGCGTACTTCAAAATTCCAGTTGCCGCCCTACCTAGTTTTAATACCCCAGTTATTCAGATTACAGCCAATCTTCCTGGCGCCAGCCCAGAGAATATGGCTTCGTCAGTAGCCCTTCCACTTGAGAAAGAATTCTCAACGATTGATGGCATCACAGTTATTAGCTCAACAAACTCTCTTAGTAGCACCAGGATCACTCTTGAGTTCAATAATGATCGTGATATTGATAAGGCAGCGGTAGACGTTCAAGCCGCCCTATTGCGTGCACAAAAACGCTTACCGATTGAAATGACAACGCCACCTTCGTACAGAAAGGTGAATCCTGCTGACGCGCCAGTGTTGATCATGACCATGACATCGCCATCGATGGATTTGTCTGAACTGAGTGACTATGCAGAGAACTTGATCTCTCCAACACTATCAACCATCGATGGCGTTGCTCAAGTGATTGTTTACGGTGAGAAGCGCTACGCGGTCCGCGTACAAGTAAACCCGTCACTATTAGCCACCAAGAATTTAACGATTGATGATGTGGCTAGTGCCATCAATGCTGCCAACTCGAATACTCCCGTTGGTGTATTGGATGGCCCAAGACAACAACTCACTATATATGCCAACCCACAAATTGTGCGCGCCAGCGACTATGGCAATTTAGTTATTTCGCAAAAGAGTGGCTTGCCTATTCGCCTAAAGGATGTAGCCAATGTTCAAGAAAGTTATGAGTCTGTAAAAACTCTAGCAGCCTATAACGGTGAACGCTCTATTGCGATTGCGATTCTCAGACAGCCAACCGCAAACTCTGTGAGTGTGGTGGACTCGATCAGAAAAATGGTGCCGCAATTTCAACAACAAATGCCAGCTTCTGTAGAAATCAACTTGTTGATTGACCGCTCAGCATCCATTCGTGAATCGATCCATGATGTGAACTTCACACTACTACTCACAATTGGGTTGGTAGTTATGGTGATTTTCTTATTTCTAAAACATCTGGCGGCAACCATCATTCCAGCACTCAGCCTACCAATCTCATTGATTGGCGCTTTTTCTATCATGTACTGGATGGGCTATAGCCTAGATAACGTTTCTTTACTGGGCATCACCATTGCTGTTGGCTTAGTAGTTGATGATGCGATTGTGGTGTTAGAAAACATCATGCGCCATATTGAGAATGGCATGGCGCCACTCAAAGCCGCACTCAAAGGTAGTCGTGAAGTCAGCTTCACCATCGTCTCAATCTCAATTTCTTTAGTAGCAGTATTTATTCCAATCTTCTTTATGCCAGGGCCCATTGGCTTATTGTTTAGAGAATTTGCCGTGGTGGTGTCTTTGTCCATTTTGGTGTCTGCTGTGATGTCACTGACATTGGTACCGATGCTATGCAGCAAGTTCCTAAAGACACACAATGCAAACGCTAAAGTTCATGACTACCCAATCATTGTTAAATTTGATCAATACTTCAATTTAGCCACCTCGTATTACGAACAAGGTTTAGATTGGGCCTTAGCTAACCAAAAGAAAGTTCTACAGGGAGCGATTGCAACTTTTGTTATCACGATCGCATTATTCGTATGGAGCCCCAAAGGATTTTTCCCAGAAGAGGATATTGGTCAGTTATTTATCACCACCGAAGCTGCTGAAGACATTTCTTTTGCTGGCATGCTTGAACTACAAGATCAAGCAGCTGCAATTGTTAGAGCCAACCCCAATATTGACAGCCTTGTTTCAATCTTAGGCGGTGGCGCCAGCACGGGTAGCAACACAGGCAGGATGTTTATCAATCTCAAACCGCGTAGCGACAGAAAGAGCATGAAAAATGTTCTAGAGAGTCTACGTAAAGACTTATCGGTGATCCCAGGTCTTGCGGTATACATGCGCCCGATTCAAAACTTGCAGTTAGGTGGCAAAGTCACCAAGAGTCGCTACCAATACATTTTGCAAAGCGTTGGCTTCGAAGGTGTGAATGAATGGTCTAATAAAGTCGTTGAGAAGATGCGTGCAGATCCTGTTTTTCGCGATGTCACCACCGACTCTCAGCTCAAAGGCTTGCAAGCCCAACTCAATATTGACCGAGATAAAGCGGCTAGCGCTGGTGTAACTATCGCCAATATCAGAAATGCTTTGTATTCAGCTTATGGCGAACGCCAAGTATCAACAATCTATACAAGCGTTAATACCTATCAAGTTATTTTAGAAGCTGGCGCGGAATACAAACGCTTTGAGAGCGACATCAATAACATCTATGTACGCGGCAGAAATAGTGATCGTTTGGTCCCACTATCAAGCATTGCAACAGTCACTCGCACCGTGGGCCCTACTGCTGTTAACCACCAAGGACAAGTTCCAGCCGTCACGATTTCATTTAACTTGGCGCCAGATGCAGCCCTAGGCGATGCCACCAAAAAACTAGAGCAATTTGTCAAAGATATTCAACTACCACCAACCATCATTACCAGCTATGGCGGCGATGCAGCAGTGTTCCAAAGCGGGCAATCTAGCCAAGTAATCTTGCTATTGGGTGCGGTTTTAGTTATTTACGTCTTGCTAGGCATCTTATATGAGAGCTACATCCACCCCATCACTATTCTGGCCGGCTTACCATCAGCTGCGATTGGCGCTTTGGTGTTCTTAAGAATCTTCAATCTTGAGTTAACAATCATTGCCATCATTGGTATTTTGCTGTTGATTGGTATTGTGAAGAAGAATGCTATTTTGATGATTGACTTCGCTCTAGATGTGCAACGCCATCAAAATAAATCACCACGCGAGGCAATACGTGCGGCTTGCTTGATGCGCTTTAGACCAATCATGATGACAACTATGGCAGCCTTGATGGGTGCGCTACCAATTGCCCTTGGCTTAGGCGCTGGCGCAGAACTCAGACAACCTTTGGGTGTGGCAGTGGTAGGTGGCTTACTAGTTTCTCAAGTAGTCACACTTCTTATCACGCCTGTAATTTATTTATATCTTGATAAATATAGCGGCACAGGTCCCATGGATATTCCTGCCGAGATGTTAAAAGACTAAGTAGATTCTTTTAGAAAGTATTCATGCGCCAAATTATTCTTGACACCGAAACAACTGGCCTAAATCCCCTCACAGGTGATCGCATCATTGAGATCGGCTGCTTAGAGATGATTGACCGTCGCCTCACTGGCAACAAACTACATCACTACATCAACCCTCAAAGAGATATTGATCCAGGTGCTGTAGCTGTACACGGCTTAACAGTTGAATTCCTATCAGATAAACCTGTATTTGCAGATGTAGCTGATGAAATCATCACTTTCTTAAAAGATGCTGAAATCATTATTCATAACGCACCCTTTGACGTGGGTTTTTTAGATGCAGAATTCGGCTTGCTAAAACTTGGCAAGATGAATGACTATGTTGCCAAGGTGATTGATACCCTTAAAAATGCGCGCGACATGTTCCCAGGCAAAAGAAATTCCTTAGATGCTTTGTGCGAGAGATTTCAAATCAGCAACGAACACCGCACACTACACGGCGCTTTACTAGATGCGGAGCTATTAGCTGAAGTGTACTTAGCAATGACTCGCGGCCAAGAAGATTTGATGATTGACTTAAATAGCTTAGAAGCTGATGGCGCAAATGCCAAACGTAAGCCACTTCCAACTAGCTTAGTTATTCAACTTGCCAGCATCGAAGAACAAGAAGCTCACGAGGCGTATTTAGAAGGTGTGGCTAAGGCTGCCAAGAAACCGCCCGTGTGGAACACCTAAACAATTCTACTGACGTAAAAAATGCCGCAATGAGCGGCATTTTTTATAGTTAGTTTAATTTTTACTTTTAATCATTATTGCTGTGGCGGGAATAATTTGTACCAGTAACCATATGACCAACAAGCCACGCAAAATGACAAGGCCCATTCTAGAGTTGAAAAAACAACCAAGATACTTGCTGGCACCCTCCACAAATCAATATCCATAAAAAACAAAACACTGGCAACCGTTGCAGCAATAAATAAGAGCTTATTAGCAAACATCTTTGCGCCTGCATTCTCTTTTTTACCGGCGATGTTCATAGCCGTCATGATTTTTGTAAAGAGGCGATGGGATGGGCACTTGTAATGCCCAAAGAAACCCCTAACAAACCCCATTAGAGCCAATACCGGCAATAAATATGGAAACCCTAGCAATGCAATAAGACAGAAAGAAAAGGTGATAAACGCCTCTAGTCTTGCAACATTGGCATTAACGGGTGGAATATCAAAACGTAACACTTAGGCCTCGCAAATCACACATGTATAGCTCAATTATCAGCCAATTTTTTGTATGAACTCAATCAAAATGAGTTGAATTTGATCTTAAATAAGATCAGAGAAAAATCGCCAGCCAAACACCGATTAACTGAATCAATCCAAGCAGCACAGCAGCACTACCGATATCTTTGACGATCTTTGATAGCTCATGACGCTCACTAGAAATACGATCAATGGTCTTCTCTAGACCAGTATTTAGTAACTCAATGATGATTACTAAGGTGGCACTACCGATCAATAAAATTTTTTCAATCTTCCCAGGGCCAAAATACAGGGCACAGACGACCAAAATAGGGAATATAGTTAATTCAACCTTGATAGCCTCCTCAGACTTCCATGCGGCCAATAGTCCATCGATGGAGTATTTAAATGCTCCCAGCAAACGACGCTGCAACAAACCAAACAGAGGCTTCAACATATTAAGATCCTTTATGACGCTCTGTATTTGGCAGAGCTTTCAAGCAATAAGCTAGGATGATACCAATTGCCCAAGCAAACCAAGCTGTCCACAAAACATGTGAAAAGAAATGGGCTCCTTGCGCCATGCGAGCCACACCCATTAGTAAGCCAAAGAAGATAGCGCCATAAAAGAAGAACTTTGCCAATCTAGGCTGAATACTCCATAAAGCAATCGCCCAAGAAAACCACATAAAGCCCCCTGCGGCATGACCAGCTGGAAAGCATTGTCCTCGTGGATATTGAGGATCTAACATCTCAAAGAGCCCTGTGTATGGAATAGGTCCACCAAACATGTCTAGACTCCATGGACAATGTTTGTTAGTGAGATGCTTTAAAAGCGCCACAATCGCAGGAATCAAAATAACACCCAAGATACCCACCAAAGCATGTCTTAAGGTGAATATATCTTTTGATTTTTTTAAGAACCACAATGACACCACAATTGATGCAACACCTGTGATGTACATAGCTGTTTTTAATCCATGATGTAAAACACTCGTAAAAAAAGCTTGGTCTTTAAATGGGAACTTACCCAGTTCAGGACTAAAGAAATATTGCACTAGCCAGATATCTAAAGATGTGAGCTCAAATATCCCCAGCAATAAGATGGCGCTAACCAATAAAATCCATAACTGACGATTAAACCAAGTCATGATTATTTTTTGCACTTCGCCGTTAAATCCCAAGAAGGATCATAAACACTGGTGCTAATGTTCATGAGACCCAAAACAGTATGGAAGAGGTTGTCATGATGGGCAGGCTCTTTAGCACGTTGCATCATGCATTCCTTTGACAACTGTTGTTGCTTCATGAACTGCTCAGATGCCCAAATCGTCATTGGCGCTCGGGTTTGCTCTTTAGGTGCAATGGAATACGGCAAACCATGTAAATAAAAACCACCCTCACCCAATGATTCGCCATGATCCGAAACATAAATAAAAACTACATTTCTGGTTTCTTTAGTTTTTAATAGATCAATCGCTCTAGACAAAATATGATCGGTATAAAGAATGGCATTGTCATAAGCATTAAAGATCTCTTGTTGCGTACAACGACCCAAATCAGAGCTGGCACAAACTGGTTTGAACTTTTCAAATTCTTTTGGATAGCGCGCGTAATACGCTGGCCCATGATTACCCAATTGGTGAAGCACAACAACCTGATCGCTTGTTGATTTTTTAATCGTGGCTTCAAGACCCCTTAATAAGGTCTCGTCATAACATCCAGTAGCAGGGCAAATATCAGGCGTTCCCAAGGTTTTGGCATCAATGCTTTCCAACCCTTTGCAGACACCCTTACAACCTGACTGATTATCAATCCAGGTAACAGGCACACCAGTGCGAGAGATCAAGTGTAATAAAGACTCTGTGGAACGAATCTTCTTTTCATCATATTGTTTTCTACCCAACGCGGAGAACATACATGGCACTGATACTTCCGTATTCGTGCCACAACTCACCACATATGGAAAGTTAATGACATCCTGTTTTGCCAAGTTAGGCGTTGTTTGTCTCTCGTAGCCAGATAAGCCCCAGTTCGCCGCCCTAACTGTTTCGCCAACCACCAATACCAATAAAGTTGGTTTAACACCTACTTTGCTATTTTTAACGGCGTCCTCACCCAACGGCAACAACTCTTTCTGAGCTTCAACACCAGTATCAAAAATGACCCGCGGCGTTGAAATTAAATAGCTCATGGGCAAAACAAGGTGACGAATTTCTTTGTTATTCCTCATCGTGGCAGAGAAATTCTTAAAGACTGTCATAAAGCTTGCCAAAGCCACCACCACCGCCAAAATAATCATGGCAATTTTTAAAGTTAAACCTCTAACAAGAGTGGTTTCCTTCACTTTAAAACATGCTAATAACAAAACGCCTGGCAACCCATAAATTAAAAAGTGCAAAGCCAATGATGGTGTGAACAACTCTCTTGCTTCAGCATGATTTGTACTGACGATGTTGCGGACCATCGACGTATCAAAAAATACACCGTATTTCTTGGCAAAAAAGTCTGCCGAAACACCAGTTAACAAAATAATGATTGCAGTGCTTACCGCGATCGGTCTGTAAATCAATAAGCTCAAAATACCAAATTGCAGTGCCGTCACAGCCACTGCTACGGCGGCCATAAATGTAAATACTTCGAATCCGCTACCAGATTGAGTGTTAACCAATGCAGTCCATAAGGACTGATTTAGAAATAAAGAGAAGTAAGTGGCAAGAATGAGAATGAGCCATTCAAGGCGAATGTTAAAACTTGGATAGCGCATAAGATATCTCAAACCCCTTTAGTAGAGCCTTGATTATAAGTACTATTTAAGAAAGAATGATTACACGACTTTTGAGTAGCGGGCATGTGTTTTTGCATCCCGCAAGTGGCGATCAAATGCCATTGCCACACGCCTTACCAAGAGGCGCCCTTTGGTAGGCACATAAATTTTTCGACCATGCCACTCTAATAAACCAGCCTCTTCAAGCTCTTTGAGTTCTGGTAATTCTTTTGCAAAATAGGTATCAAAGTCAATTTGATGATTTTTAGCAAATTCATCTGTATCCAACTCAAACTGACACATTAACTCGCCAATCAACTCACGTCTTAGTATGTCATCTTGATCTAATTCCAAGCCACGCATTGTGGGCAATTGATGATGATCAATCGCGTGATAGTACTCATCTAAGGTTTTGAGGTTTTGAGGGTATGTATTGTCCACCTTACCAATGGATGAAATACCAAACGCCAAAAGGTCACACTCTGCCTGCGTAGAGTACCCCTGGAAATTGCGATGTAAACGACCTTCTTTTTGAGCAATGGCTAATTCATTATCTGGCTTTGAAAAGTGATCCATACCAATAAAAACAAAGCCAGCTTGATTCAATTGATCAATCGTATTAGCCAATATGCTGAGCTTATCTTGCGCTACTGGCAAATCCTCTTCAGCAATACGACGTTGTGGCTTAAAGATGGTTGGCAGATGCGCGTAGCTATAAACCGATAAACGATCTGGGTCCATCGCAATCACTGCATCAACAGTCTCTTTAAAAGTTTCTGGTGTTTGCTTAGGTAGACCATAAATCAAATCCACACTCACAGAATTAAAGCCGTGCTTTCTAGCCCAATCAATCACAGCCTTGGTTTCTTCAATACTTTGCACGCGATGCACAGCTTGCTGGACTTCTAAATTAAAGTCTTGCACACCTAAGCTAATACGATTAAAGCCCAACTCAGCTAGCAAGCTGATATCCGCCTCGCTCACGCGACGAGGGTCAATCTCAATGGAGTACTCACCACCTTCTTGCAACTCAAAATGCTCACGAGTGTGATGCATGAGCTCACGCATTTCTTCATGCGATAAAAATGTCGGGGTGCCTCCACCCCAATGCAATTGAGTCACTGGTATTTTTTTATCAGCACACCCCATGACATCAGTCACCATTTTCATTTCTTTAGCTAGATACTTGATGTATTTAGCGCTGCGACCATGATCTTTGGTGATGATTTTGTTACAGCCACAGTAATAGCAAATATTGGGGCAAAACGGTAAGTGGTAATACAAAGAAATAGGCTTGCCAGTTTTGGCAGTTCTCTTTAGCGCCTCGATGTAATCCTGTTGATTGAATTCCCCATGAAATCTATCCGCTGTTGGATAGGAGGTGTAACGCGGTCCATTAATATCAAAACGCTTGAGTAACTCAGGTTGAAATAATGGCTCACCCACATTAGGGCTCACAGAGGCAGAAGATGCTGAAAAGTTCACGGGGGTTATTTTAACCCCCGTGTTTTATGAAATAACGCAAATTGACTAAAAACTGAGCTAAATCAAATAACTAGCTTTTTCTGCTGTCAATTAGCCATTCACTGGCATGGTAAAGCTTGGCCCTTGAGTAATAGTTTCCGGCCAACGCTGGGTCACTGCCTTCATGCGGGTATAAAAACGCACCCCCTCCGGACCATGTACATGATGATCACCAAACAAGCTACGTTTCCATCCACCAAATGAATGGAATGCCATTGGCACGGGAATCGGCACGTTCACACCCACCATACCCACCTGGATGCGACTTACAAACTCTCTGGCAGTGTTGCCGTCTCTTGTGAAAATCGCAGTGCCATTACCGAACTCATGATCATTAATCAATTGAATGGCTGTAGCCACATCATCAACACGCATCACGCTTAGTACAGGGCCAAAGATTTCTTCTTTATAGATGGTCATATTAGGTTTGACGTTATCAAATAAACAACCGCCCAAAAAGAAACCTTCCTCACATCCCGGAACTTTAAGGTTGCGACCATCAACTACCAGTTTGGCACCCTCTTTGACTCCAGCATCCACATAACCTTTCACCTTATCCAAGTGAACTTTGGTTACCAGTGGCCCCATCTCAGCGCCCGGCTTCATACCATTATCAATTTTGAGAGCTTTAATGCGTGTAGATAATTTTTCAATCAACGCGTCAGCCACATTGCCTACCGCAACAGCTACTGAGATAGCCATACAGCGCTCGCCTGCAGAACCGTATGCAGCACCCATCAAGGCATCAACTGCTTGGTCTAAGTCAGCATCGGGCATCACCACCATGTGATTTTTAGCGCCGCCTAAGGCCTGCACACGCTTGCCATTTTTGGCTGCTGTTTCATAAATATAAGCAGCAATTGGCGTCGAGCCAACAAAACTCACGGCCTTGACATCAGGATGCGCCAATAATGCATCCACAGCAGTCTTATCACCATGAACCACATTGAAAACACCTTTCGGTAAACCAGCTTCTTCAAGCCATTTAGCCGCCAACAAAGTGGCTGATGGGTCACGCTCGGATGGTTTTAAGACAAATGTATTGCCACAGGCAATCGCCACCGGATACATCCACATGGGCACCATGGCTGGGAAATTAAATGGTGTGATACCCGCGCACACTCCAACAGCTTGGCGCATCGTCCAAGCATCCATGCCTTTACCAATCTGTTCGGTGTACTCGCCCTTCAATAGTTGCGGAATACCGCAAGCAAAATCGACGACTTCTAGTCCGCGCTGAATTTCACCTTTGGCATCTTCAAATGTTTTGCCATGCTCTCTAGTGATAATTTCCGCCATTTCATCAATGCGTTCTTCAATGATGGCTTTAAAGTTGAACATCACTTTTGCTCTTCGAGTCACCGGGGTTGTTGACCAGGCTGGGAAAGCTGCTTTGGCAGCAGCCACTGCTTTCGCAACGCCATCAGCATTTGCCAACTCTACTTGACGTCTAACTTGACCAGTGGCTGGTTCAAAAACAGGGGCAGTCGCACCACCAAAATGAGTGACCACACCATTGATATGGTGTCCAATTGTTTCTGACATTTTGTCTCCTACTTGTTTTATATTCTTGTGGTTATCACTTTAACAAGATTCTATCTAATTGGGTATTTTTAGGCTTTTTCTCATTTTTTGCGGGTTTGGCATGGTTTTAGGCCAATTATCTGGCTGCGCCATGGTGGCAGCTTACCCCGTCACAGCTGTGAGCGTCGGATCAGCCGCGACAACAGGCAAAAGTCTAACGGACCATGCCGCCTCAGAAAGTACCGGGCACGACTGTTCAGTAATGAGAGTATTTGATGGGCAACCGGCTTGTGAGAAACGCCTTAAACCCAGCGATGTGCCAGTACAAGATTACAGTCGCAAGCAAAAGCTTGTGCCTGTTAATAAATAAAGCGCCTAATTGATAGATTGAGATATGTTTATTGCAGCGTATCTTTAAGCGCTGGCAATACTGGTAGGGCAACTACTTCAATACCCTCTTCACGCAATTCTGCAGTTTCATCAGCAGTAGCATGACCACGAATACTTCTCTCTGGGGCTTCGCGGTAATGAATTTTTCTTGCTTCTTCAGCAAAGTCACTACCAACGTCCTCTGTTTTACTAATTAACTCACGCATCGCCTTCATGACAGTGGCCTGAACCTTTGCTTGAAGATTAGCTTGCTCCTGCCCCGTCAAAACCATGGAGTTACCCATACTTGCGCCCTCTTCTGGTGCGCTCACCTTGGTCACTTCCCTATTTGAGTGCTTAGCAATTCTTGGAGCTGATGGTAAGCGCGATACTTCATGACTGTCACACATCGGGCAGGTTAATAAACCGTTTTCCTGTTGCTCTAGAGCATCCGCTTCAGAGGCAAACCAGCCTTCAAAGTGGTGATCTAAATGACAAACGAGGTTGTAGACTTTCATGGTGTTCGATTTTTATTCTTAATTAATGGAGCAAAAAAGCTAAGTTCTTACGTAATAATGAAATTGTGCCATAAAGCCCCGATAAGACTAGGGATTATCCCTATCGGAAATCTGCTATAAATTAAATAAGTGCCTAAATTAAAAAGATAAAAAATATGCGATCGAATCGATCAGAATCTGGGTTCAAGCGAAAAATAATGCGCCTGGTGGCTCTAATTATTCCAGCCATTGGTTTTTTTGCAGTATCTCTGCCATCAGAAGGGCAAACCACCAAGAAACATTCATTAGATGATTTGATTGCAATTGCAATCAACTCTAATCCAGAAATACTGGCTGCTCGCGATCAAGCCAAGGCAGTTGGCGGGCAACTAAGTGCTGCAAGAGCAATTCCTAACCCAGAATTCGAGGGTGTTAGAGGTCAGCAAAAATCACGTGCTGATAACAGCAGAATTGGATCAACCTCATCTTGGTCAGTCACTCAGCCACTTGATATGCCCTACACCAGAATACCTAGGGTCAATGCTGCAGAAGCTCAACTACAAGCAAGCGATGCGATGCGAATTGCCAAGGAATTTGAAATCATTTCTAAAGTTAAAAATCGCTATTACGATTACATGCGTCGCCAAGAAGAACTGAAAGCGGCTAATGAAGACATGGATTTGACGCGTCAAATCCGTGATCGCATTCAGCTGAGGTATCAAGTAGGCGAAACAGCTAAATTTGAATTAATCAGAGCAGAGACAGATTTCTTGAATGTCAAAATGGTGGCACAAGCCAGCCAATCAAGACTTAATCAATCAAAGTCTCAATTAAGACAAGCGGTGGGACCGCAATTACCAGCGAACTTTGAAATAGCGGCTGTACCTTTCAAAGAGATTGAATTCCCCCCTTTACCAATCTTGGTAGAAGAAATCAGAAATCAAAATCCTGAGTTAACTAGGGCCAAGGCTGAGCTAGCAAGTGCTGAATCAAAATTGAGCTTAGAAAAAAATTCTCGATTACCTAAGTTAGCCCTAAAAGCTCAGCAAAGTAATGAACCAGATTTTCGAGACAGAAGTTATGGCGTGGTTTTAACCGTGCCAATTTGGGATTGGCGTATTGGTCAAGTTAGAGAAGCAGCAGCCAATGTCTCTCGAGCTAAAAATATGCTTCATTACGAATCTCAAAATATTGAAACTCAAATTGAGTTGGCCTACCAACAATTTGAAACTATCAGTTACCAAGTGAAGACCTTGGAAAATGAAGTGATTGTTCAAGCTGCAGATGCCAGAAGAATTGCCGAAGCGTCCTACAGACATGGCGAACGCGGCATGCTCGAATATTTAGATGCACAAAGAACATTTCGAGCAGCGCGTGCTGACCTAATTAGAGCCAAGTATGAGTTAGCCCTTATCTCCATTGAAATTGAGCGCCTCAGATCAAATCCACAAACATTATCAAAGCTACTAGAGCAATAACATGAAACTACCTACGCTTCCCAAGCTACCCATTGATGCTATCAAGCAGATAACATCTTCAAGCTATACGTGGGCCATCAATCAATTAAAAATGGTGATTAATGCCATTAAGAATTTTCAATCAGTGGCTAACAAAAATACCCGCACATGGCTAAGTGGTAGCGCACCAATCATTCTTGAGTTATTTGATAAGCTACCCAAATCTGTCAGAAATATTGCGCCTTTTGTGCCATGGATTTTCTTGTTGGTATTTACATTAAATTTATTTGATGTATTTGAAAAAACACCACAAGCTATCAAAGCACAAGATCCAAGCATTGTCATCATCAATCCAGAAGTTCAAAAAATGATTGCGGAAGGCGAAGCTGTCGTTGGACCATACATCGAAGTTATCAGAGTATCTGGTCGAATCGATTTTCATGAATCTCATCTGGCTAGAATTGGCGCGAACGTCACAGGTCGCGTTGCTGAAATGCATGCCATCCCAGGTCAAGTCGTTAAACAAGGTGACATCCTTGCTCAAATTACATCAACGGAACTCACTCAATCACAATTAACCTACTTAAAAGCAAGAAATGCCAGTGACCTAGCTGAACGCGCCGCCGAACGTGCTCGCATTCTATACAAAGAAGATGTGATTGCCTTAGCAGAAATGCAGCGTCGCGAGTCTGAGGCGAGTAATGCCAAGGCTGAACTGAGAGCTTCTCAGGATCAACTGATTGTGCAAGGCATGAATAAAGCCAGCATCAGCCGCTTGGCAAAAACAGGAGTGATTGAATCTATCAATAATGTCACGGCAACTATTCCTGGCGAAGTTGTTGAAAGAAAGATTAATAAAGGTCAGGTGGTGCAACCTTCTGATGCTCTCTATACCATTGCAAATCTCGACATACTGTGGGCAATTGCACAAGTTCCTGAAACTAATGCACCGCTGATTAAAAAAGGACAAAAATCTGAAATTCAAGTAAGTGCGCTGAACAATAAAAAAATTGAAGCAGATATCTCTTACGTGAGTTCAATCGTTAATCCAGAAACAAGAACAGTGGTAGTGCGCGCTGAAATTGACAACACTAATCGTCAACTAAAACCTGGCATGTTGGCAACGATGCTTGTAGAAAGTGAGCCTGTAGATATTTTGACTGTTCCATCTGAAGCCGTAGTAAGGGATGACAATACTGATCATGTATTTGTGAAGATTAATAATGAAACCTACAAAATGGTTCATGTAAAAGTTGGCCCAGAGGGCAAGGGACAGCGCCCTATCTACTCTGGCATTGAGCCTGGCCAAGTGATTGTGGTTAAAGGTGCATATCACCTTAATACAGAACGCAAAAGACAGTTGAGTGGTGGCTAATCAATGATTGAAAAAATTGTTCGCTTAGCTCTTCAGCAACGCATCCTTGTTGCAGTGATTGCAATCGTGATGCTATTCGTTGGACTAATGGCTGTCAAAAAACTATCTGTCGATGCTTTTCCAGATGTTACAAACGTTCAAGTACAGGTAGCCACAGAAGCACCAGGTAAATCTCCAGAAGAAGTTGAGCGCTTTGTAACGGTTCCCATTGAAATTGGCATGACTGGTCTGCCTGGCTTGGTAGAAATGCGGTCACTAAATAGAAATGGCATTTCTATTGTTACATTGGTTTTCACAGAGAAAACTGATATTTACTTTGCAAGACAGTTAGTGATGGAGCGACTCCTTGAAGTGATGCCAAAGATGCCTTTGGGCATCTCACCTGTCATGGCACCACCATCAACTGGCTTGGGTGAAATTTATCAATACACCATTGAACATCCAAGTGACGCCAATCGAGAAATCCCTGTCGATGAATTAGTCGAGCGTCGCCTTGTGCAAGATTGGGTAGTTCGCCCGATGTTGAGATCAATCCCAGGTGTGGCTGAAATCAATACTCAAGGTGGTTATGCCAAGCAATATCATGTATTGGTCAATCCAGATCGTTTAAGGCACTATCAAATCAATCTAGAGGATGTGTATAGCGCATTGGCAAGAAACAATGCTAACTCTGGTGGCGGTCAGTTACCTGTGTATGCAGAGAGATACCTGATACGCGGTATTGGCTTAATCGAAAAACCTGATGATATTGGCCAAATCATTCTAAAAGAAGTACGCGGCACGCCTGTGTACGTTAAAAACGTAGCAGAAGTAACCATTGGCACAGAAATACGCCAAGGCGCCATTATTAAGAATGGCGTCACAGAAGCAGTTGCTGGCATCGTGCAAATGAATCGTGGCGCCAATGCGCGCGAGGTTGTTAATCGCGTTAAAGCAAAAGTTAAAGAAATTAATGAGCGCAAACTCTTGCCAGAAGGTATGCAAATTGTGCCCTTCTACGACAGAACTGACTTAGTCAATGCCGCTATGTTTAACGTTGCCAAAGTGCTGATCGAGGGCATCATTTTGGTGGTGATTGTGCTGTTTGTGTTTTTAGGCGATGTTCGATCATCCTTGATTGTGGTGGCCACACTGATTCTCACACCACTCATTACTTTCTTAACCATGAACCACTATGGCATTTCTGCCAATTTAATGTCTCTAGGCGGCTTGGCAATTGCCATTGGCATCATGGTGGATGGCTCAGTTGTTGTTGTTGAAAATACCTTTGCCAAGTTAGGTGAACGACTCAGACAAGGCGAGTCAAAGAATCGTATTGTTTTAGAAGCAGCCACAGAAGTGGGTACACCTGTGCTGTTTGGTGTTGGCATCATTATTCTAGTATTCATGCCACTTCTAGGCTTAGAAGGCATGGAAGGAAAGATGTTTGCGCCTTTAGCGCTGACCATTGCGATCGCCCTAACCATCTCTTTAATTTTGTCATTTACGCTCTCACCCGTGATGTGTTCATACATCCTTCAAGGTGGCGCGGAACATGACACCAAACTGGTCGCCAAACTCAAAAAGCCATATATGCAATGGCTAGACTGGTGCTTACAAAATCCCAAGGTGGTCGTTAAACGGGCTCTTATTGGTTTGGGAGTGAGTTTGGTTGGCTTTGTACTGTTGGGCAAATCATTCATACCCGTGATGCAAGAAGGTTCCATCACCCCCGTGATTGTGAGAGCCCCTAATATCTCTTTAGATGAGTCCATCAAACTTGAATTTGAAGCCTTAAAGAGAATCATGACCATACAAGGAGTTGAGAAAGCAGTCTCCAGACTTGGTCGAGGTGAGTCTCCAGCAGACCCAGGACAACCCAATGAATCCGACCCGATTGTGTCACTCAAACCACAAGGTGATCGCAAACTATCACAAGAGGAAATTGCCAATCAAATTAGAGAGAAGCTTAAAACTCTTCCTGGTATTGAATTAGCCATCTCCCAACCAATTGCTGCACGCGTTGATGAAATGGTCTCTGGCGTGCGATCACAAGTAGCCGTCAAGATTTTTGGTGATGATTTGGAGCAATTAAAAAAATTGGGTAGTCAAATTGGCCTAATACTCGCCAACACATCAGGCAGTACTGACTTGCGTATTGAGCAAGTGTCAGGTCAAAATTATCTAAATATCAAAATTGACCGCGATGCGATCGCAAGACATGGCATCAATGTGTCAGATGTCAATGATGTCATTGAGACTGCGATTGGCGGCAAAGAGGCGAGCACAGTGTTTGAGGGAGAAAGAAGATTCCCATTGGTGCTGCGCTACCCCGCTTCTTATCGCGAAAACGTGAAGGCTATTGAAAACATCACATTGAGGTCACCCAACGGAGCTCTTGTCTTAATGAGAGACCTAGCAACAATCAGTATTGTTGATGGCCCCTCACAGGTCTCCAGAGAGTCTGGTAAACGTCGCTTGGTGATTGGCGTGAACGTCAATGGTCGCGACCTTGGGGGCTTCGTTAAAGAAGCCCAAGATAAGATTGCTAAAGATGTTTCCTTGCCTAATGGTTACACCTTAGACTGGGGCGGTCAATTTGAAAACATGCAACGTGCCATGTCACGCCTAATGATCATTATTCCATTAACGATTTTGGCAATATTCTTCTTGCTATTCATGCTTTTTAAATCGATCAGATTGGCTGGCTTAATTATTCTGGTTCTACCATTTGCATCCATCGGTGGAGTATTTGGCCTACTCATCTCAGGTGAATACTTATCAGTCCCTGCTGCTGTTGGATTTATCAACTTATGGGGCATCGCGGTACTGAATGGTGTTGTGCTGGTGTCATTCATCAAACAACTTAGAGAAGATGGTATGAGCTTAAAAGAAGCTCTGATTGAGGGTTGCACCCACCGCTTTAGACCAGTCATGATGACTGCTTGCGTGGCGATGCTAGCCCTTGTGCCGATGTTAATTTCTAGCGGCCCAGGCTCAGAAGTCACTAGACCATTGGCTGTTGTGGTCATTTTTGGCTTGATCACATCCACATCACTCACATTATTAGTCTTGCCGGTTCTTTATGGCTGGTTTGAAGAAAAGGAAATTGAAGCATGAAAGAAATCAAAGCCATCATTCGCCCAAATAAATTACCCTTATTGCGCAATAAGCTCATGGAAACCCCAGGCTTTCCTGGGATGACCATCTCTAAGGCTGAAGGCTGCAGCGCGCCTAATAAGGTCACTAAAAGCAGTATCAAAGATGAACTGACTGACTACACACAAAAGACAAGAATTGAGATTGTGTGCCCTGATGAGGTCGCAGATGCACTAATGGATGTGATTATTTACGTTTGCCAAACCGGTCAAATTGGAGATGGCATTGTTTGGATGACCACCATTGATAAAGCGAGCTTTATTGCAAAATCTAAATAAAAGAGTTGTTTTACTGTTTTAGCTTTTGCTCTAAGTGGTAGACGGAGATAATTGTTTTAACATCAGTGATCTTGCCTTCTGCAATCCATTGATGCATCTCATCGAGAGTTGCTGCAAAAACATCTAAGAACTCACCCTCATCCAAAGATCTTTCGCCAGCAGTTAATCCCTTAGCCAAATAGATGTCGATAAACTCAGTGGAATAAGAAATTACAGGGTGTATACGGCCTAAGAACTCCCAAGTTGTAGCGGAGTAACCAGTCTCTTCAAGCAACTCTCTTTGAGCACACAATAATGGGTCTTCACCAGCTTCCAATTTACCCGCAGGGATTTCTAACATTGCAGCATCTACTGGATACCTGAACTGCCTCTCTAATAGGATTCTGCCATCATCCAATAGCGGCACAATCGCCACTGCACCAGGATGTATTAAATACTCACGAAATGTTTCATTGCCATCTGGCAACTTCACTATATCTTTCTTTAGCTTAAGGAATTTGCCTTGATAGGCATCTTCAGAAGAAATTGGATGCTCACGCAAGTGATCATCAGTTACTGGCAAATCTGATAGATTTTTTTCTGGCTTAGTCATTGATGCGCATCATTGCGATGCTTAACCAAAAAGCGCCATGTAAAGCCTGGGAAAGCTGCTACGAGGAAAAGGCAAAGAGTGACTGCAAAGAATTCCCAACGCTTGGGAAAGACGTTACCCATGAGATTTTCCAAGCTGTAACCAATTACGCCAATGACTGCATACCAAATGAGCATTTCTAACAAACACCAGCCAACGTGTTTTTGCCCAAGAGGTTTTACAAATAAAAATTTAGGCGACACAAAAGCCAAATTGGCCGCGACCAGCGCGACCAATATGAATAACCAAGATTCTAGGCTTAAGCCTGATGGCGTCATAGTTAACTCAGCAATGTTTTAGACATGGCTGTTAAACAAAGAGCCATCAATGTGGCAGGATAGATGCCGCACCCCAACACAAATAAACCATTTAATGTGAATGTTGTTTTAGCGATCGCACCACCTTCAATAGCCGCAGTTTGCGTTGGCTCATCAAAGTACATGCACTTCACAACACGCAAGTAGTAGAAAGCGCCAATCAATGAAGTCATCACAGCGATGATGGCGATATATAAGTGACCAGCATCAACCAATGTTTCAAGGATTGATAACTTAGCAGCAAAACCAACTGTTGGTGGAATACCTGCTAATGAGAACATCAAGATCAAGCCCATGAAAGCTAACCATGGGTTACGACGATTAAGACCCTTTAGATCATCCAATGTCTCACACTCGTAACCTTGACGAGATAGAATCATCAACAAACCGAATGAACCTAAAGTTGTTAATACATAGGTGACTGCATAGAACAATGCCGCGCTATAAGCATGCTGATCAAAGATCGACAACATACCAAGCATCATGAAGCCCATATGCGAAATCGTTGAATAAGCCAACATACGCTTTAAATTGGTTTGCATGATGGCGGTAAAGTTACCAATCACCAAAGACAAGACCGCCAAAATCATGATCATCGGCTGCCAATCTTGAGTCAATGGCAACAAACCACCTACCAATAAACGGAATAACAGACCAAACGCAGCCACTTTTGGAGCGCCTGCAATCATTAAAGTAATAGCTGTTGGTGCGCCTTGATATACGTCAGGTACCCACATATGGAATGGCGCTGCACCCAACTTAAATGCCAAGCCAGAAACGATAAATACCACTGCAAACGCTAATACCAAACGATTGATACGCTCATCGCTCACAGCCTTTAGGATCTCATCAAGATCTAAGCTTCCAGTTGCACCGTAAAGCATGGACATACCGTACAGCAAGAAACCTGAAGCCAAAGCACCCAAGATGAAGTACTTCATCGCAGCTTCTGTGCCCACATCTGAATCTCGCTTCATGGCAACCAATGCATAGGTTGGTAAAGCCAATAACTCAAGACCCAAATACAAGGTCATCAAGTTAGAACCTGAAATCATCACGCACTGGCCAGCTAGAGCTAAAAGCGTTAACACAATGAAATCAACGCGGAACAAACCACGATCAATCAAGTATTGCTTAGAGTAAATCAAGCTAATGAACACCGCTAAACAAGCCACCGATTTAAGAATGCTTGATAGTGCATCCACCATGAATAGGTTATTAAATGCATGTACAGGCTGATCAACTGCTTGTAAACCAAATGCAGCACTAAGACCAATTAACAAAGCCAACGTGATCTTGTAAGCCAATGATGCACCACGAGGAGCGTGGAAAATATCTTCGTCTGTTGCCTGTGGCTCGTTCATAAAAGCGGTCAATAACAATAGGCAAGCTACTGTTAAAAGAACCAACTCTGGCAACATGGCAATGAGGTCAATCGATTGCATATATTTCTCTTTCCTCTTTCAGGATCAAAGCTTGCTAACTGCTACGTGCTTTAAAAGCTCGATAACAGAAACGTGCATCACATCTGTAAATGGTTTTGGATATACACCCATGCCAATAGTGAAAATGGCCAAGATGCTCATAATTAAAAATTCACGCTTATTAATGTCTGTTAGCTCTGCCACGTGTTGATTCGCCACTTCACCAAAGAACACGCGCTTAGTCATCCACAATGAATAAGCAGCGCCCAAAATAAGGGCTGTGGCTGCCAAGATACCAATCACGAAATCGTAATCAACTGCAGCCAAAATCACCATGAACTCACCCACGAAACCAGATGTCGCTGGTAAGCCGCAGTTAGCCATCGCAAACAATACTGCAAAAGCAGCAAACTTAGGCATCGTGTTTACAACACCACCGTAATCAGCAATTTGACGTGAGTGCATGCGGTCATACAAAACGCCAATGCTCAAGAACATAGCGCCAGAAATGAAACCGTGAGAAATCATTTGCACAATCGCACCCTCAACACCCATTGGGTTGAAGATAAAGAAACCTAGAGTTACAAAGCCCATGTGAGCAATTGATGAATAAGCCACCAATTTCTTCATATCAGCTTGAACAAGCGCAACAAGACCGATGTAGATAACAGCCACTAGTGATAGCGCAATCACAGCAGGAGCTAAATATTGGCTAGCATCAGGAGCGATTGGCAATGAGAATCTCAAGAAGCCATAAGCACCCAACTTCAACATGATCGCAGCCAACACCACTGAACCGCCAGTAGGCGCTTCAACGTGAGCATCTGGCAACCATGTATGCACTGGCCACATCGGCACCTTCACAGCAAACGCCATAAAGAAAGCGCCAAAGATCAATACTTGCTCAACGATGTCTAATTTAGCCTTATGCCAAGCCAAGATGCTGAATGTATCTGTCACGTTGTACAAATACAAAATAGCAATCAACGTTAACAATGAACCTAACAATGTGTACAAGAAGAATTTGAACGCTGCGTACACACGATTTGGTCCACCCCATACACCAATGATGATGTACATCGGAATAAGCGTTGCTTCAAAGAATACGTAGAACAACAAACCGTCTAATGCAGCAAATACACCAATCATCAAACCAGATAGGATCAAGAAAGCGGCCATGTACTGAGCAACGTTCTCAGTGATCACTTCCCAAGCAGCCATCACCACGATCACTGTGATAAATGCTGTTAGCACCACGAACCACATAGAAATACCATCAACACCTAAGTAGTAGTTGATGTCGTAACGCGGCACCCAAGCTACCTGCTCAACGAATTGCATCGCTGCAGTCGTTGTATCAAATCCAGTAATCAATGGAATAGTGGCTGACAAACTGATCAAAGAACCAATCAATGCCATCACGCGAACATAGCCTTTGCTATTGTCCGAACCTGTGAACAAAATAATTAGACCGAAAATAATCGGCAACCAAATTGAGTAAGAAAGAATCATGTCGTGGCGCTCTGTCTGTTGTTTTATTTAATGGAGCCTAAATGGGTATACAAAATCCAGCCGATCAAACCAATCAAGCCAAGAATCATTGCAAAGGCATAGTGATAAAGGTATCCAGACTGAACTTGACGAACAGTTGCTGAGAACCAAGCCACCACTCTCGTGCTGCCGTTAACAACCAAACCATCAATCAGACCTTGATCAGCACCCTTCCATAAGCCAGCACCCAATACACGAGCACCTTTAGCAAATACAGCTTGGTTGAAATCATCCAAGTAGTACTTGTTATCCAAAATGGCTTTTACTGGCGCAAGCACTCGAGCAAAGAATGCTGGAATCTGTGGCAACCAAAGATAGAAAACAGCTGCCGTCACCACACCACCAAGCGCCAAATAAAGGACTGGGCTATGCAATGAGTGTGCAGCCATGGCTACTGGGCCATGGAATGCATCAGCGAGTTCTTTCATAGAGTGATGTTTAACAACATCAACAAAAATTGCATTACCGAAGAAATCACCAAATAACATTGGGCCAATCGTGAAGTAACCAACAATCACTGATGGAATCGCTAACAAAACTAAAGGCAAAGTAACAACCCATGGAGACTCATGTGGTTTTTGACCTGGAGCCAAACCATGATGATGATCATCGTGATGGTCATCATGAGCATCGTGACCATGATCGTCATGCGCTTGACCAAAACGCTCTTTACCGTGGAATACCAAGAAGTACATACGGAATGAGTAGAACGCTGTAATAAATACACCAGCCATCACAGCAAAGTACGCAAATCCTGAACCGTAGATGTGACTCTCTGCCACTGCTTCAATGATGGAGTCTTTTGAATAGAAGCCTGAGAAGAATGGCGTACCAATCAAAGCCAATGAACCAAGCAATGATGTTAACCAAGTGATTGGCATGTACTTCCACAAACCACCCATGTTGCGCATGTCTTGATCGTGGTGCATACCCATGATCACGCTACCAGCGCCCAAGAACAACAAGGCTTTAAAGAAAGCGTGTGTCATTAAGTGAAATACTGCGATTGGGTAAGCTGACACGCCTAAGGCAACAGTCATGTAACCCAACTGAGAAAGTGTTGAATAAGCAACAACGCGCTTGATGTCGTTTTGCACAATGCCCAAGAAACCCATGAACAAGGCTGTGATCGAACCAATGATCAACACGAATGACAAGGCTGTGTCTGTTAACTCAAACAATGGTGACATACGGCTCACCATGAAGATGCCTGCTGTCACCATTGTTGCCGCGTGAATCAACGCAGAAATTGGTGTTGGGCCTTCCATAGAGTCTGGCAACCAAACGTGCAATGGAAATTGAGCTGACTTACCCATCGCGCCGATGAATAAACAAATACAAGCAACTGTTAATAGGTTCCAGTCAGTACCAGGCAAGACTTGTTGCACCAATACATCTTTTTGTGCAAATACACCGTCATAGCTCATGCTGCCGCTATAGGCCAACAACAAACCAATGCCTAAGATGAAACCAAAGTCGCCTACACGGTTGACCAAGAAAGCCTTCATGTTGGCAAAAATGGCTGTTGGACGTGTGTACCAGAAACCAATCAATAAGTAAGACACCAAACCTACCGCTTCCCAACCAAAGAACAACTGCAAGAAGTTGTTGCTCATCACCAACATCAACATAGAGAAGGTGAACAATGAAATATAGGCAAAGAAACGTGAGTAACCTTCATCTTCAGCCATGTAACCAATGGTGTAGATGTGAACCATCAATGACACAAATGTCACCACCACCATCATCATGGCAGTCAATGGATCGACTAAGAAGCCTACTTCAAGGCTAAGCTCACCCAATTGCATCCATGTGTAGATTGTCTCGTTAAAGCGAGCACCGGCTAATACATCATTTAGAACCATGAATGACAGCACACACGCAATCGCAACACCCAAAATAGTTGCAGTGTGCGCAGCAGCTCTACCAATCAAGTTACCAAAAAACTTGGTGCCAAATAAACCAGCAATAGTGGCACCAACCAATGGCGCCAACGGAATTGCTAGAAGTAGAAGAGGATTTAGAGTTGGAGTAGTCATAAGTATCTCTGCTTAGCCCTTCAGTTGTCCAAGGTCTTCAGCATGAATCGTGTCAAGCTTACGGAACATGGTGACCAAAATAGCCAAGCCAATCGCTGCCTCTGCAGCAGCCACAGTCAAAATGAAAAACACAAAAACTTGACCTGCCATATCACCCAAGTAATGAGAGAAAGCAACGAAGTTCAAGTTAACAGCTAAAAGCATTAATTCAATTGACATCAAAAGAACGATCAAGTTCTTACGATTCAAGAAAATACCCACAATGCCTGTAGCAAATAGGATGGCGCCTAGCACTAAGTAATGAGCCAAGGTAATAGTCATATGTTGATCCTTTTTCCCTATTCCCTATTATTCTTTTGTCGCTGACGTATCAGCATTCATCGTTGATACCATGCGCACGCGATCTTCTTTACGCGTACGAATTTGCTCAGCAATATCTTGAGTTTTAGTGTCTTTGCGACGACGCAATGTCAAAGCTACTGAAGCAATGATTGCCACCAACAGAATCACGCCAGCTACTTCAAAGCTAAATAGATATTCTGTGTACAACAAAGTACCTAATGCTTTGGTGTTATTAGCAGCAACTTCTGGACTTAGATTTTGAACTGGTTGCGTTGTACCAATAAAGCCACGAATTAACACAATCGACATTTCAGCAACGATAACCGCACCAACCAAAGAAGCCACTGGCATGAATTGCTTAAAGCCTTTACGCATGTGATCCAAATCGAGATCTAGCATCATCACCACAAACAGGAAGAGCACCATCACCGCGCCCACATAAACCAAGACCAATAAGATGGCCAAGAATTCTGCATGCAATAGCATCCAAATGCCTGCGGCTGTAAAGAATGACAACACCAAGAATAAAGCGGCATGAACTGGGTTGCGCGCTGTAATCACACGCAAAGCGGCAATCACCAAAATCGCAGAGAAGATGTAAAAAAGAAGTGTTTTAGGTTCTAGCATCATTTGTATTTAGCGTCCGCTGATTTATTAGCCGCGATCTCATTCTCATAACGATCACCAACAGCCAACAACATTTCTTTAGTGAAATACAAGTCGCCACGCTTTTCGCCGTGGTACTCATGAATATGAGTCTCAACAATTGCATCGACTGGGCAAGCTTCTTCACAGAAACCACAGAAAATGCACTTAGTTAAATCAATGTCATAACGCGTTGTACGACGTGAACCATCTTCACGCTGATCAGACTCGATAGAAATAGCCATCGCAGGACAAACTGCTTCACACAACTTACAAGCAATGCAACGCTCTTCACCATTAGGGTAGCGACGCAATGCATGCAAACCACGGAAACGTGGTGACATTGGTGTTTTTTCTTCAGGATACTGAACAGTAATCTTTGGTTTAAACAAATATTTACCAGTCAGCGCCAAGCCTTGAAAGAGTTCTTTCAATAAGAGGCTGTTTAAAAATTCACGGATACGTTGGAACATAGTCAAATCCCCGCCTTATTTCCAAATATTCCAGGGTGACAATACCCAAGCACCTACCAACAAGATCCAGAAGATCGAGATAGGGATAAATACCTTCCAACCCAAACGCATGATTTGGTCATAACGGTAACGCGGGAAAGAAGCGCGTAACCAGATAAAGCATGACAAGAAGAAGAATGTCTTACCAACCAACCAGAAGAAGCCTGGGATGTCGCGTAAAACTGGCGCATCAATGATTGGTGACCAACCGCCAAAGAACATGATAGAAGTCAAAGCAGCAATCAAAATCATGTTGGCATATTCAGCCAAGAAGAACATCGCAAAGGCCATGCCTGAGTACTCAATCATGTGGCCAGCAACAATCTCAGATTCACCTTCAACCACGTCAAACGGATGACGGTTTAACTCAGCAACGCCAGAGATAAAGTAGATCAAGAACATCGGCAACAACGGCAACCAGTTCCATGACAAGAAGTTCAAGCCCATGCTAGCGAAATAACCAGTTTGCTGTGACTTAACAATATCAGTGATATTCAAAGTACCAGAAATGATCAAAATTGATGCTAACGCAAAACCCATTGCGATCTCATAAGAAACCATTTGCGCTGAAGCACGCATAGCGCCCAAGAAAGCATATTTAGAGTTAGATGCCCAACCCGCCAAAATAATGCCGTACACACCAATCGATGTAATTGCCATTACATACAACAAACCAGCATTCACGTTAGCAAGTACTAATTCTGCTTGGAAAGGCACCACTGCCCATGCAGCAAATGCAGGAGCAATCACCATCACTGGCGCCACGATATAAAGAACCTTATTCGCTTTGCTTGGAATGATGACTTCTTTTAGTAACAACTTCAGAGCATCAGCAATCGGTTGCAACAAACCCAATGGACCAACACGGTTAGGCCCCAAACGAATGTGCATCCAACCAATGAGCTTACGCTCCCACAAAGTGAGGTAAGCCACGCAACCAAACATTGGCAATACGATGATGACAATTTTTAATAAAGTCCAAACAATCGGCCAAAGCAACTCACCAAAAAGCGCCAAGCCGTGCGTGTTGATAGTTTGAATTAATTCAGTCATACACGCTCCACTGTTAATAGACCAAACATTGAGCCCAATTGCGCGCTCACTGATGTTGCAGCAGATAAACGAACAACGCCATCAGCCAAAGTTTTTTCTTCAGTAGCAGGCATCGTGACGGAAAGACCAGACTGACTCACCTTAACAGCGTCACCCTCTTTCAAGCCCAACTGCATAAATAGACCTGATGGCACACCCAATTTGATCGCACGCTTAGCATCTTGTGTTAACTGCAAAGCTGGTGCACGACGCACGATGGCATCGCTTGAATGAATCGCCACATCAGCCAAACGCTCAACTGCTGGGGTAAACAAGCTAGTTACCGCTGGTGCAGTTGTAGTTGTATTGCTTAACTGAGTTGCAAAATTAGTTGGTACTGCCTCACCCAATACTTCTTCTGAAGAATTGAAGTAGAAGTTATCTAAGTTCAATAAGTTGCCAAGTACTCGTAATACTTTCCATGCTGGACGAGCATCACCTAGTGGGCGAACAGCTGCTTGCACAGATTGCAAAGTACCTTCAGCATTAATGTAACTACCAGATGTTTCTGAGTACGGCGTGATTGGCAACAACACATCGGCTACTTCACGTAACTCTGGGCTATCAAATGCCGTCATGGCAATCACAGTTCCCGCCTTAGCCAAAGCAGCTTTTGCAGCCTGTGGATTTGCCAAATCTGCACTTGGCTCTAAACCCAACAAGACAACTGCTTTAAGATCTTTCGCCAAGATTCCTTCTACACCTGCAGAAGAAATCGCTTGAACTACATGAGCACCTACTGAGTTACCACCTTCAGGCAAGAAACCTAAAGTAGCATCTGTATTTGTTGCAATGAATTGAGCATAAGCGTGAAGCTGTGCAAATTGTGGATGCGCCATCGCAGCTGCACCCAAGAATACTGCCTTGCGCTCACCACTTAATAAGCTATCAGCAATCGCTTTTGCATTAGCACTAACGCTGGCATTACTTGGCGCATTGATTCCTTTTGCCTGAGCAACTGCAGTCGCTACGCCTGCCAACTCAGCTGGCCAATTGGATGGTGCAACTTGTGCGCTAGCCGCCACTGGCATGAGCCAATCTTCAGAACTAGCACCCAAACGAGTTACTTTTAAACCACGCTTAGTTGCTGCACGAACACGTGCCGCTAATAAAGGTTGATCTTTACGTAAGAAGCTGCCAATGAAGAATGCACGTTGCAACTGTCCAACTTCTGCAATCTTCATACCAAGCCATGGGGCTTTTGCAGCACCACTCACGTCTTGCTGACGCAAACGTGTCTCAATATTTTGTGAACCTAAGCCACCCAACACTTTTCTCAATAAGTGCAACTCTTCAACGCTGGCCATTGGATGAGCCAAAGCAGCAATCGCATCAGAGCCGTGATCAGCTTTAATTGAGTTCAAAGAACGGCTAACGTAATCTAAAGCCGCTTCCCAATCTGTCTCAATCCAACGATTGTCTTGCTTAACCATTGGCTTTTTCAAACGATCTGCGCCGTTTAAGCCTTCATAAGCAAAACGATCTTTATCACTGATCCAGCATTCGTTAATCGCTTCATTTTCCAAAGGAACTGTGCGTAACACTTGATTAGCTTTAGTTTGTAACACCACGTTAGAACCTAGAGAGTCATGCGGGCTCACTGAGCGCTTGCGACCTAGTTCCCATGTACGAGCTGAATAACGGAATGGCTTACTTGTTAAAGCACCCACTGGGCACAAATCAATCATGTTGCCTGACAATTCAGAATCAACAGATTTACCAACGAAAGAAGTGATTTCTGAATGCTCGCCACGATTGAGCATACCCAACTCCATCACACCAGCAATCTCTTGTCCAAAACGAACGCAACGTGTGCAATGAATACAGCGGCTCATCTCTTCCATTGAAATCAATGGGCCAACATTTTTGTGGAATACCACACGCTTCTCTTCAGAATAACGTGAAGTAGTTTTACCGTAACCTACTGCTAAGTCCTGCAATTGACACTCACCACCTTGATCGCAAATCGGGCAATCCAATGGGTGGTTAATCAACAAAAATTCCATCACTGATTTCTGAGCAGCAACAGCCTTTTCAGAATGAGTGTGCACCTTCATACCAGGCGTCACTGGTGTTGCACAAGCTGGTAAAGGCTTAGGAGCCTTCTCAACTTCCACCAAACACATGCGGCAGTTAGCAGCTATTGATAATTTCTTGTGATAGCAAAAGTGAGGAATGTGCGTGCCTAATTTCTTAGCCGCATCCATCACCATAGAACCCTGTTGGATTTCTACTGCTTTGCCATCAATTTCGATTTCAACCATCTTTTTTCCTGTCGATCTCTTTTAGACGCTTAAACGTATGCCGGCACAATGCAACGCTTGTGCTCAACGTGATACGCAAACTCATCCATGTAATGCTTCAACATGCCACGCACTGGCATTGCCGCAGCATCACCTAATGCACAAATTGTTCTACCTTGAATATTTGCAGCAACATCATTCAAAAGATCTAGATCTTCTGGACGACCTTCACCATGCTCAATACGGTTCACAATGCGCCACAACCAACCTGTACCTTCACGGCACGGTGTGCATTGACCGCATGACTCTTCGTGATAGAAGTAAGACAAACGCAACAAAGACTTAACCATGCAACGTGTCTCATCCATCACAATCACAGCGCCAGAGCCCAACATAGAGCCTGCTTTTGCAATGCTGTCGTAATCCATGTCTGTTTCCATCATCATGGCGCCCGGAACCACTGGAGCTGATGAACCACCAGGAATGACAGCTTTAATTTTTTTGCCACCGCGCATGCCACCAGCCAACTCCAAAAGAGTGGCGAATGATGTGCCCAACGGAATCTCATAGTTACCAGGACGCTCAACGTCACCAGAAATTGAGAAAATCTTTGTACCGCCATTGTTAGGCTTACCTAATTTGGCATAAGCCTCGCCACCCACTGCAAAGATAAATGGCACAGCAGAGAAAGTCTCAGTGTTATTGATCGTAGTTGGTTTGCCATACAAACCGAAACTTGCCGGGAAAGGTGGCTTAAAGCGTGGCTGACCTTTTTTACCCTCTAACGATTCCAATAACGCAGTTTCTTCACCGCAAATATAAGCACCCCAACCATGGTGTGCATGCAATTGGAATGAAAACTCTGAACCACAAATCTTGTCACCCAAGAAACCTGCTGCGCGAGCTTCTTCCAAAGC
>JBEEOV010000005.1:0-39614 GCA_041191465.1 Pseudomonadota bacterium | reverse complement strand
TTTCAGCCTGTTTATGTAGGGGACGTTGCAGAGGCATTTGTTCGGTCTATCAATATGAGTCAAACAATTGGGCGTACTTTTGATTTGGTTGGCTCTAAGATCTATAGCTTGGCAGAATTGGTTAAGTTTGCGGGTGCAAGGGTTAAAAAATCTAGTTTGATACTTCCTATTCCGCGTGCATTGGGATATTTACAAGCCTACATGTTGGAGTTGATGCCCGGACCAACGCTTATGTCGCGCGATAATTTAGCCTCCATGCAGCAAGATAACGTGCTGCCGTTGGGTGCAGAGAACGTTCTTGAAAAAACGTTTGGAGTAACCCCGCAACCTTTGGAAGTTTTGCTGAAGTGAAAATCTATGTTGTAGGCGGTGCGATTCGTGATGAGTTGCTGGGTCTTCCAGTGAAAGATCTGGACTATCTCGTTGTGGGCGCTACGCCTGAGGAAATGATTGCCAAAGGTTTTAGGCCGGTTGGACAAGATTTCCCAGTTTTTTTGCATCCAGACACTAATGCTGAATATGCTTTGGCTAGAACGGAGCGTAAAACTGCACCTGGATACAAAGGATTTGTTTTTCATGCGGATCAGCATGTGACCCTAGAAGAAGATTTGGCGCGACGCGATTTAACAATCAATGCAATGGCTAGGGAGATTGATTCTAGCGGGGTTGCGGTTGGCCCATTAATTGACCCATTTGATGGGCAAAAAGATTTACAAGACAAATTGTTTCGACATGTGGGTGGTGCATTTGTAGAGGACCCCGTGCGTTTGTTGAGGGTGGCTAGATTTGCTGCACGATTCCCGAGTTTTAATGTTGCTCCCAATACTATGGAGTTGCTTAAGGAGATTGGACAAAGCGGAGAGTTGGACGCTTTAGTTAAAGAGAGGGTGTGGCAAGAATTTTCAAGAGGGCTGCTTTCTGAAAAACCTTCTAGGATGTTAGATGTTCTTGATGCCGTAGAGGTGTTTGAAAAGTTTTTCCCATCCGCTCTACTTTTGAAAAGCAACCGAAAATTTTTTGACTATATTGACCAATCGAAATCTCTTAATTTTAATTTGCAACAACGTTGTGCCGTTTTGTTTTGTGGGCTAGATACTGAAGCTATTGCTGCTTGGAGTACCAAGTGGGGTATTCCTTCTGAGTGCCGAGATTACGCACTTTTAGGACATGAAATTCATCGTGCAATAGAGCTTGGTTTAAGCAAGGCTGAGGATGTATTGCAAATATTAAATCGGGTTGATGTTTGGAGAAAACCTGATCGATTTAATGAGTTGATTGATGTCGGCAAATTAATTGGTGACTCTGTGGAGCTGTTGGTTAAGGGATACCTCGCAGCAAAAAAAGTGAATGTATCTGATATTGCTGCAAGCTATACGCAGCAGGGCTTAGGCGCTGGGGAGTTAATAAAAAGTGCCATTGATGACGCTCGCCGTCATGCTATTAGAGAGGTCTTGGTCTAGATCTGAAACCAGGTAACTCACCTTCTGAGAAGTCCATTTTTTTTGTTAGGCATAAAACTTTAAATAGCTCACCCATCTCAGCCTCAGATAGCAACTTTTGTATTCCGTTGGCTAGTGGCATGAAAGTTTGAGTATCTGTAGGATTCGCTATTTCAAGAAGAAGTTGTCCAATACCTGCATCCATAAGATAAGACGCTTGGCTGGTGTAACCAGAAAAATTAAATCCATGTTCAATTGCAGTTTCAGCAATAGTGGTCCAGTTGACATGAGATGTTAGATCGCACAGCCCTGGGAAATAGAACGGGTCTTGAATCGTGTGATGGCGATAGTGTCCAATCAATGTACCCTGCCCACGTTGTGAGTGGTAATACTCATGTTCGGGGAAGCCGTAATCAATCGTTAAGAAAATTCCTTGATCAAGACATTGCCCCAGAGTCTTAATCCATGCTTGACTTTGAGGGTGTATTTCAGTGGTGTAGCCATTTATTAAGTTGGCAGCTTGTAAATGTTTGGGAATTAGCTCGTCAGGAACTTTGGCTCCTGGGCAAAACGTAAATGTAATTGAGTCGTTAGAGTTTTTATTAATGCCAACATCTTTGTATCGCCATTCACCATCAATCAATGTGATTAACTCAACAGGCATCGCATCTAAAACTTCGTTGGCTAGAATAATTCCTGTAAATTGTTTAGGTAGTTGATTGATCCAACAAATATTTTCGGATCGACCCTTTAACTTATTTTTTTGGCGATCGATAAGGTCAGCTGATAAGTCAAGAATGTTGTAACTATCTATGGCGACGCCATCATTTTTTAGGGCGTCTAATATCGATTCGGCAAGCGCCCCAGAGCCAGCGCCAAATTCCAGAATATTTATAGGCAGGCCTTCTGTTTTAAGCCTCTCAATAACGGGCAATAGCGTTTGCGTGATTGTGGCGCCAAAAAGGGGGCTTATTTCAGGGGCTGTGGTGAAGTCGCCATGTTGACCAAGCTTGGTTCTGCCTGCCGCGTAGTACCCTAATCCTGGCGCGTAAAGCGCCATTTCCATATACTTAGAAAAAGAAATTGCCCCATTATTGGCAATAATTTCTTGTTGAATTTTTTGAGCCAAAAGTTGGCTATGCAACGTTTCTGCTGTACTAGGGGTAATATCCATACCTCGCGAGTCTACAACTCTTATAGATAAAGCTGCAAAAAATATGAAAAATCAGAAAATTGCCTTAGTAACTGGTGCCGCAAAACGAGTCGGACGAGCCATAGCTATTGGCTTGGCAAAAGATGGTTGGGACGTGGCAATTCATTATGGAAATTCTAAGGATGCAGCAGAGCAAACAGTTAAGGATATTCTTGCAACTGGACAGCGAGGGGTGGCTTTGCAGGCTGATTTATCTAAAGAGGACCAGGCTAATCAATTAATTGCTAGATGTGTCGATGCTTTAGGTTTGCCAACCTGTTTAGTTAATAACGCCTCATTATTCCAATATGACGTGGCCTCTAGTTTTAGTTACGCCGCTTTGGATCGGCATATGTTGACTAATGTGGCAGCCCCACTAATTTTATCTAGAGACTTATATCGCTTACATGCAAAAAAACGAACAGAAGATGCTGTTGGTCCCAGTGGTGTTGTCATTAATTTGTTGGATCAAAAGCTTGCTAATTTGAATCCAGATTTTTTGTCTTACACACTTTCTAAAGCCGCATTACACTCAGCAACCACTTTGTTGGCACAATCATTTGCACCAAACTTGAGGGTGGTGGGTGTTGCCCCTGGAATTACAATGGTTTCTGGTGATCAGTCTGAGGATGGCTTTGTTAAGGCACACAGCATGACACCATTAGGTAAGTCATCAACGCCTGATGATATTGCGGGGGCTGTGATTTATCTAGCTAATTCAAATGCCGTAACTGGCACAACTTTGTACGTGGACGGCGGCCAACATTTATTGTCGACTGATCGAGACGTGATGTTTTTGACGGAGTAAAAAATGCAGGCTTTGCTATCCCATCCAAGGTTAATGGACTGTCGTAGATTATTTTTAAGTAACTACGAGATTTACATCAATATTGGTGTTCATGACTTCGAAAAGCGTGGTGAGCAACGTGTATTAATTAACGTTGACTTGTTTGTACCGTTAATTGAGAACACTCCTACACATGACAGTTTGGAAGAGGTTGTTGATTATGATTTCATGCGTCAGAGTATCGTTGAACGTGTGTCAAAAGGACATATACACTTACAAGAAACCTTGTGCGATGATGTTGCAAAAATTATGTTGAAGCACCCAAGAGTTAGGGCTGTCAGAGTATCTACTGCAAAGCCAGATGTGTATCCAGATTGTGACGCAGTTGGCGTTGAAATATTTTTGATTAAAGAATGAAAGATCCTCGCAAAGTAGCTTACGAAGAAAATAAGTTAGACAAGAAGTTATGTCGTCTGACTGGGCAAGCTATTGTTGATTACAACATGATTGAGGATGGCGATAAGGTCATGGTTTGCCTATCTGGCGGCAAAGATAGTTACGCCATGTTAGACATATTGATGAAATTGAGAGAGCGTGCTCCCATCAATTTTGATTTGGTGGCAGTCAATTTGGATCAAAAGCAACCTGGTTTTCCAGAAGATATTCTCCCTAATTATTTAAAAAAATTAGGTATTCCATTTCATATTGAAGAGCAAGATACATATGGGATTGTGAAAAGAGTTGTCCCGGAAGGTAAAACAACCTGTGGCTTGTGTTCACGATTAAGACGCGGAATCTTGTATAGAGTTGCCGGAGAGTTGGGGGCGACAAAGATTGCTCTAGGACACCACCGGGATGACATTCTTGAAACACTATTGATGAACATGTTTCATGGCGGAAAGCTTAAAGGAATGCCACCTAAGCTGAAGTCAGATGATGGCAAGCATATTGTTATTAGACCTCTAGCTTACGTACCAGAAAAATATTTAGAGCGGTATGCAGAGCAAATGGCTTTTCCAATCATTCCTTGTAATTTATGCGGCAGCCAAGAAAATTTGCAGCGTAATGCTATGAAGGCCATGTTGCGCGAATGGGAAAAGAAATATCCAGGGCGTGTAGAAAGTCTATTTAGCTCGTTACAAAATGTTGTGCCCTCACACCTAATGGACGGACAGCATTTTGATTTCAAGAATTTAACTGATACAAGTGGTTCTAGCGATTTGGAAGAGCAGATCGCTTGGCAGCCAGTACAGATGACTCTTTAATTAGAGAGTTAATATCGCTCACCCAATTTTCTACTCTTTCGGAAGCATTTTTTTTCTGGTCGGCATTTGTTATTTCAGCAACAAAAAAGGCTAGTCCAATCGCTGTTTCTTCTCGTTTCTTAGTTGCATCTTGCTGTTCTTTAGATCTTCCGTACTCAAAATGTTTGATGTAATCAGTGATTAAGGCTTCTGATTCTTTTTGACTGAGCTTCTTTTTCGCGATTTCGCTCATCACGAGAATTAGATCTTGTTGGCGACGTAATCTATCTTGATAAATTAAGTTCATATCAATTGGATTAGCAATGATGTGCACTTTAATTTTTTCTTCTTGATCTTTGTTTAGTTTTCCAAAAAACCACTCAGATCTTTGAATGGTTTTTTCTATGCGCACCTTAACTTGCTCAGCTTTTTCTTTGGGAAGCCATTCTTTAACAAATTTCTCATTATTTTGAGCCATTCGTTTTCGAACATTCTCAATTTGTGAGGTTTCAAGACTCATGAAAAGTCTAGCCATGTCTGGGGTCACTTTGTATGCAATCGCATAGCTATGTTTTTTGATATCCCCATAAAAATAGACAACATCTTTCCTTGAGATATTTTTGTTAAGTTTTTGCTGAATTTCCTCAAGAGTTGCGGATAGCCCCTGAAGTTGGGCGGTTCTATGCCACCAAAAGTGACGATCTAGAGCCTCCCTGATGAGGTTATCTTGCTCTTGCGTTAAGCCAATATGATCATCAATCCACCAGCGTGATAGCGCGTCACCTTGGTTGTAAACAAAGCGAACAGCGCTACAGGCCAGTAGCAGGCTTGCAAATGCCCCAATAGCCAGCCATTTTAGAGTTTGGAGTGGTTTCAATAAACTCATATAATTATTAACAATGAATATCGTCATATTAGCCGCTGGACAAGGAAAGCGCATGCGCTCCTCTTTGCCGAAAGTGCTCCATCCAATTGCGGGCCGACCGATGCTTGCGCACGCTATTGCGAGTGCACAAGCTATGGCGGGCGAGCATCAGATAGTTGTTGTTTTGGGGCATGGTGGAGATTTGGTCAAAGATTACCTTGAAAAGTCAGGTGTTACTGCTAAAACTGCATATCAACTTGAACAAAAAGGTACGGGTCATGCTGTTTTACAAGCTGCCGATCTTTTAGATAATGCCAAAGACACATTAATACTTTATGGTGATGTGCCACTAATCCAAACGAATACTCTTGAAAAGTTATCAAAGTTGGCATCAACAGGTGCTTTGGCTTTACTCACTCAAGAGATGAGTAATCCTACTGGTTATGGGCGCATAGTTAGAAATCAAGATGGTGGCATTCAGTCCATTGTTGAAGAAAAAGATGCTAGCCCTGAAGTAAAGGGCATCACAGAAATAAATACGGGTCTCATGGCTGTTCCAACTGCACATTTAAAACGTTGGTTGGGTACTCTTACTCCGAATAATGCGCAAGGCGAGTATTACCTCACCGATATTATTGAGATGGCAGTCAAAGATGGTGTTCCAGTATGTTCAACAGCGCCAGAATTTGATTGGGAAACTGTGGGTGTTAACAGTCGTGGTCAGTTGGCTGAGTTAGAGCGTACATGGCAATTAGAAGTTGCTAACCGATTGCTTGACTTGGGCGTCACATTATTAGATCCCGCAAGAATTGATGTTCGTGGCGAGTTGATTTGTGGTCAAGATGTAAAAATTGACGTTGGGTGTATTTTTGAGGGCAAGGTTACTCTGGCTGATGGTGTATCAGTCGGACCATATTGTGTCATTCGTGATGCTCACATAGAGCAGGGTGCAGTTATTCAGGCATACACACATATTGATCAAGCTAAAGTTGGAGCCAAGAGCATTATTGGACCTTATGCAAGATTGCGACCTGGCACAGAGTTATTAGAAGAAGTGCATATTGGCAATTTTGTTGAAGTTAAAAACAGTCAAATAGCATCACAAAGTAAAGCAAATCATTTGGCTTATATCGGTGATGCGACGATTGGCAAAAAAGTTAATGTGGGCGCAGGAACAATTACTTGCAACTACGATGGGGTTAATAAACATAGAACTGTTATTGAAGACGAAGCTTTTATTGGCTCAGATACTCAATTAGTAGCCCCAGTAACAGTAGGCAAGGGCGCTACTTTAGGTGCTGGAACGACATTAACAAAAGATGCCCCGCCAGATCAGCTAACTGTTACAAGAGCTAAGCAAATCTCACTTAATTGGCAAAGGCCTGTTAAGAAAAATAAATAGAACGATTAATTAATAGGAAGCAGTCATGTGCGGTATTGTTGGCGCGATAGCTAAAAGAAATATTGTTGGAGTTCTGGTAGAGGGCTTGCGTCGCTTGGAGTACCGTGGTTATGACTCTTGTGGCTTTGCGCTAATTTCAAATAATGAATTAGTTAGGGCTAGAACTACAGAGCGTGTCGCTGATTTGGGTGAGCAAGGCGAAAAAATGTCGGGCAATATTGGTATTGCGCATACCCGATGGGCAACGCACGGCAAGCCAGATACAGTTAATGCCCACCCACATTTCTCTAACAATTTAATTGGCCTTGTTCATAACGGAATTATTGAGAACTATGAAGAGCTTCGTCATGAGCTTCAGTCGGCTGGTTATGTGTTTGTTTCTCAAACTGATACAGAGGTTATCGCACATTTAATTCATCAGGCTTATACAAAGATGAATGTGCGAGATTTGCCAGCTGCTGTTAGAGCAGTAATTCCTCGTTTGCACGGCGCATATGCAATTGGTGTGATTGCACAAGATGCCCCTAATGTTTTGGTGGGTGCTAGAGCTGGTTCGCCTTTGGTTGTGGCGTATGGTACAGAAGAAAACTTTTTGGCGTCCGATGCGTTAGCTGTGGCAGAGCATGCTACATCAATGGCTTATTTGGAAGAAGGCGATATTGCTGTTTTGACAACGGGGGGTATTAGTATTACCAACCTTGCGGGTGCCCTTCAAAATAGACTGCAAAAACCAGTGCCCGCTCAAACTGCTGCGGTAGATTTGGGGCCGTATCAGCATTACATGCAAAAAGAGATATTTGAGCAACCAAGAGCAATTGCTGATACCTTGGGTCATGCGCAAAATGCTGATCCATCTCTGTTTGGTGCCTCCGCTGAAGACTTTGAGAAAATTAGCAGCATACTAATTTTGGCGTGTGGCACTAGTTACTATGCTGCTAGTACTGCCAAATATTGGTTAGAAGAGCTTGCTGGAATCTCTACTCAAGTTGAGATTGCCAGCGAATATCGATACAGAAAAACTGTGCCCAATCCCAATGCTTTGGTGGTAGTTGTTTCTCAGTCTGGTGAGACTGCAGATACATTGGCAGCTTTGCGACATGCGCAGGCATTAGGTCATGCAGAAACATTGGCGATTTGTAATGTTGCAACTAGTGCAATGGTGCGCGAGACAAAATATCGGTTCTTAACGCACGCAGGTACAGAAATTGGTGTTGCATCCACTAAAGCATTTACCACTCAATTGGTAGGTTTGTATTTATTGGCCCTTACTTTGGCAAAAAGTAAAAAACAGCTTTTGAAAGATCAAGAGCGTAAAGCGTTTAGTCGTTTACGTCATTTGCCGTCTGCCATCAATGCGGCATTAGCTTTGGAGCCTCAAATTATTGCTTGGAGTGAGGCATTTGCTAAATGTGAAAACGCTTTATTTTTGGGGCGTGGATTGCACTATCCAATTGCTTTAGAAGGCGCACTTAAGTTAAAAGAAATTTCTTATATTCATGCTGAGGCTTATCCGGCTGGTGAGTTAAAGCACGGTCCATTAGCTTTAGTTACTGAGCAAATGCCTGTGGTGACTGTTGCGCCTAACGACGCGCTATTAGAAAAACTTAAATCTAATATGCAAGAAGTTAAAGCGCGTGGAGGACGTTTATTCGTCTTCGCTGATTCTGATACTCACATTGTTGCTGAAGATGGTATTCATGTGATCCGTATGCCTGAGCACTATGGTGATCTATCACCAATATTGCATGTTGTGCCGTTGCAATTGCTTGCCTATCACACCGCTTGTGCCAGAGGCACTGATGTGGATAAACCAAGAAATCTGGCTAAATCGGTGACAGTTGAGTGAAGCCGGTTGTTGTTTTAGATACAAATATTCTTTTGGATGTTTTGGTTTTTGACGACAGTCGGGCTCATCCATTAAGAGCAGCCTTAATTGCAGGAGGCTTAGACGCTGTTGCCACTGAAAAAACTTTGTCAGAATTTCTTGATGTGATCGGACGTGAACAATTTTCGCTCTCACAAGAGAGGCAAAATGAAATCATGTCTCAGTGGCGATCATGGTCTAGATTAATCAATGATGAAGTGCTTGATGTTGCTCCCTGGAAGTGCAAGGATAGGGATGACCAAGTATTTATAAATTTAGCCTATACCCTCAAGCCTGCCATGCTGATTAGCAAAGATAAGCTGGTCTTAAAAATCGCAAAACGTGCACAAAAAGATGGCATTGTGATTACCTCTGATCACAATAGGGTTTTTTCAAGCGATTTTTTGTTAAAAACAGCCTAGGTATAAGGGTAAGTTCTAGTAATTTGACCTGAATGTTTTTGCAACTTCCCTTAATAATTCCTTACAATTAATGAGTCAATTTAGTAATTTTGCACAGTGACAACAATTAAGGAGATATATATGAACAAGACAATTCGTCATGCGATGCTAACTATGGGTGTCGTAGCAACTGCTCTATCAGGCGGTGTTCAAGCTGCATTCCCACAAGACAAGCCAGTTACGATGGTTGTTCCATTCGCAGCGGGTGGCCCAACAGATAAAGTGGCTAGAGAATTAGCTTTAGCAATGGGAAAAACTCTCAAGCAACAAGTGATTGTTGATAACTCACCTGGTGCAGGCGGCACGATTGCGGCCAAGAAAGTTCTTAATGCACCCAAAGATGGATACACAGTATTGATTCACCACATTGGTATGTCTACTGCGCCAGCTTTGTATAAAAATTTAGGTTTTGATCCAAATACTGACTATGAACACTTGGGTCAAGTTGCTGACGTACCAATGGTGATGGTGGCAAACAAAGATTTGCCAGCAAAAAACTACACAGAGTTACTCGCGTACATCAAAGCTAATGCGTCAAAAGTGGCTTATGCAAATGCAGGTATTGGTTCAGCAAGTCATTTGTGCGGCTTGTTATTTATGAGCACCATTCAGCAGGACATGACAACTGTTCCATACAAAGGTACAGCGCCAGCATTAACAGATTTGATTGGTGGTCAAGTTCAATTAATGTGTGATCAAACAACTAATTTGGCAGGTCAACTAAAAGCAGGCTCCGTTAAAGCTTATGGTGCGACAACTATGCAACGTATTCCTGCATTTAAAGATATCCCAACATTGCATGAGCAAGGTTTGAAAAACTTCCAAGTAAACGTGTGGCATGGCGTTTATGCACCAAAAGGAACACCAAAAGAGGCTACTGATAAATTATCAGCTGCAATCAAAGCGGGTATTAATGATGCTGGTTATAAAGCTAAGATGGCAGAGTTGGGTGCAAACGTGCCTAACGATAAAAATGCTAGCCCAGAAGGACACAAGGCGCATTTAAAATCTCAAATTGACTTGTGGACGCCTATCATTAAGAAGGCTGGTGTGTACGCTGACTAATCAATCTAGATTGATTAACGTGTTTTGATTTATTTTGGCACCACCGGCTTTAATTAAAGCCAGTGGTAGCCAATCAGTCAATTGATCAATTGACTGATTTAGTTCTTTAGCAATAGCTTTCATCAGGGGTGTTTCTTTGATCCACTCATGCACAAGGTTTAGTTCAATTGATTGCCACTCAAGTAGTCTAAATTTAAGTAAAACTTTAGCGGCATGTCTGGCATTTCTTGCCTTATCCGTAGCCAAATAATCTAAGCGACTTCTTGCTCTAGCTATCGATGTTTTAATATCTGTAAATAACTTCCCGTGCCCTGGAATTACTAATTTAATTTTTAGTTGCTCAATTAAATCAAGAGTTTTTGCAACTTCTTCGAATCCATCCTCACCATCAAGCTCAGGAAATATTGCTCCAAAGCCATCCTCCCAGAGTGCATCAGCAGAAATAAGAAGTTGATAATCTTCTTGGTAAAGGACGATTGAGTGCGGGTCATGTCCTGGTGCGGCAAGAATTTCCCACATGTGTGTGCCAAGTAATATTTGCTTGCCTGGTTCTAGAGAGTATTGGCATTTAAAGGCCGGGCAGTCTTGCCCAAGATTCCTAAAGCTTAATAAATTTTCATCCCAGCCATTAACGGTTGAAACTTCACTGGCGGGGACATAAACGTTAGATTGAAAATTCTTAACTAGAATTGCATTTCCACCACAGTGGTCTGAATGAAGGTGTGTGTTAACGATTTTATCTAGCTTGCTTAAGCCTTCGGCTTTGAGTAGATTTTTAACTAGAGCTAAGGTTTGTTCTTGGTGGGCAACATAGCCAGTGTCTACGATAGATATATCGTCCTTTGACCAAAAAAAAATATTATTGGCAGAGAGCCAACCTCTTTCAAAAACTTTGATACCTTCAGGTAGCGCAGTATCACTCATGCAAATTGGCGCGTCTAATGTCTAATTGTGCCCAGACAACTTCTTTTTCTGTATCGCCTAGCTCTGACCAGGCTGCAATTTCATCCAAGGTTCTGTGGCAGCCAAGACAATATAAATCAGCATCATCCATTCTGCATAAGTTAATACAAGGTGATGCTGGTCTTGATGGTGTATTAGTACTATTCACTTTGAGGATAGTTCTTTTCCAAAACTGCTTGATATCGATTGGAGAGCTCGGTAGCATTTTTAATGCTAATTCCCAAGTCTCTTACTCGACCATCTTTCAAGTCATAAATCCAACCATGGATAGTTATTTCTTGGCCTTTTGACCAAGCATCTTGAACGCTGGTTGTTTGACAAACATTCATGACTTGTTCGATCACATTTAACTCGCATAATTTATCGAATTGATCAGTCTCCTTAAGAACTTGACCAAGATATTTTCCATGCTTATCTTGAACGTCTTGAACGTGCCTAATCCAATTGTCTGCAATACCAATACGCGCTTTGATTTGTGCTGCACGCACCCCTGAACAGCCATAGTGACCAACCACAATAATATGTTTGACTTTAATTTGATCGACTGCAAACTGGATAACAGATAAGGCATTTAAATCTGTATGAACAACAACGTTAGCAATATTTCTATGAACAAACACTTCGCCTGGTGCTAGACCAGTAATTTGATTGGCAGGAACTCTTGAATCTGAACAGCCAATCCATAGGTATTCTGGAGCCTGTTGGTCGACCAGTCTAGAAAAGTAATTCGGATCAGCTTTGGTGACGGAATCAACCCAATCCTGATTATTTTCAAGTAACTTGGATAGGATGTATGGATTATTTGATGTCGTCATAATTAAATCTTTATCTGTTGGCAAATAGATTATTGCAATATTGGCATCACAGTAAGAATGTTACAGTGACTTTTGGATTTGGCGGAATTTTTCAAGACTTCACCGCTTATGGGGCATCGCTCATTTATTTGATATAACAGTACAAATGAAATCTCTTGAATACCCATTTAATGATGAGTTACCCCCACTTGGGGGAGCTAAAAGAATTGATGCAAACGTCAAGTGGGTGCGTATGCCTCTGCCTTTCGCTCTAGACCACATCAATCTGTGGCTAATTAAAGATGTTTTTGATGGGCAAGCTGGCTGGACGGTGGTTGATTGTGGGGTAGCGAATCAAGCAACCAAAGATGCTTGGGATGCCGTCTTTTTATCTGAATTAGAGGGCTTGCCTATTGTTAGGGTGATCGTTACACATATGCACCCAGATCATATTGGGCTTGCTTCATGGTTATGTGAAAAATGGTCTGCGCCATTGTGGATGACTATGACAGATTATTTGTTAGCGAAATGGTTATCAAGTGCTGAGGGAGCAAGTGTAGGTTCGGCAGCCGGTGGAGGTGGTGCGGCAGATCATTTTGCTAAGCATGGACTAAATCAAGAAGAGGATTTGGTAAAAATTAGAGCAAGGGCAAATTATTTCAGCCAAATGGTGCCTAACGTTCCGCCAAGGTTCAGAAGAATTATTGATCGTGAAGAAATCACCATAGGCAATCGAGTTTGGCAGGTTATTTCAGGCTATGGTCACGCGCCTGAGCATGCTTCTCTATGGAATGCTCAAGATAATTTATTGATTTCTGGCGATATGGTTTTACCCAGAATCTCCACAAATGTGAGCGTTTTTGACACAGAACCAGATGCTGATCCATTGGGTTTGTATTTATCGTCTTTAGAGCGATTTAAAGATGTGCCCGAAAAAACTTTGGTACTGCCATCACATGGTAAGCCATTTCAGGGGCTTCATTGGCGAGTCGAGCAATTAAAGAAACATCACCAAGATAGGCTCGCTGACACTATCGCTGCTTGCCAGCAAGCCCCTCAAACTGCAAGAGATTTAATTCCTATTCTGTTTAAGAGGGAGCTTGATCTTCATCAATTAACTTTTGCAATGGGCGAAGCCATTGCGCATCTTAACTACCTGTGGCGCGTCGGGTGTTTGTCGCGCGAGGTTTCTTCTGACGGGGTTTGGCGGTTTTTTTATCAGAAAAGTTACCTGTAGCCATTTCTTTTGCCATTTCAGTGGCAGCCTGAGTGGCTTGGTTGGCTGCTTTTTGAGCCGCTTTACTGGCTTCTGCCATGGCTTCTGGGGTCATGGCTGCGCTAAAGCTTTTTAACGCTGCCAAGGTTGCTCTTTGTACTTCAAGGCCTTGGATGGTGCTTCTAAGTACGCTCATATTCAGTTGTAGCCAGTTTTCTACGCTTTTTAGGTCCTGAATACGCTTGTCTAGTTCCTCAATATCAAGGGTTGGCATTGCTGCACCCCCACCAATACCGGCGCCAAACCCACTCAAATCGCCAGGAGTAGGCGAGTTACCCCACATTGTTTTAAACATTTCAAGGCTTTGATTGAAATCCGGCATAGCACCAAACATGATGACTCCCTTAATAAAAAAGTTAATGTAATCAGATAAATATGCGTAATACCGATAAAATATAGGTTTAATCCATTTGCCGCAATCATTTGCTGCTAAATCAAGAGTTTTTACCTATGCTTTATACGCGTGGCGCTGTTTTGCCTCAATTATTAAAAGATCGAATTTTGATCTTGGATGGTGCTATGGGTACCATGATTCAGCAACGTAAATTGACGGAGCAAGATTACCGTGGATTGCCTGAATCAAAGCGTTTTGAAAATCATCCCATTGATCTGAAGGGTAATAACGAGTTACTCAACTTAACCCATCCAGAAATTATTCTCGATATACACAGACAATATTTAGCAGCTGGTGCAGATTTAATTGAGACAAATACATTTGGCGCAACCACGGTTGCGCAAGATGATTACAAAATGCCAGAGCTTGCTAGGGAAATGAATATTGCTGCAGCAAAATTGGCAAGACAAGCATGTGATGAGTTTTCAACACCAGAAAAACCACGCTTTGTTGCAGGTGCTGTTGGGCCCACGCCAAAGACTGCTAGCATCTCTCCAGATGTGAATGATCCTGGTGCCAGAAACGTAACCTTTGAACAATTAAGAGTGGCGTATAAAGAACAAGTGGAAGCCTTGTATGAGGGTGGCGCCGATGTGTTGTTGGTTGAAACAATTTTTGACACGCTAAATGCAAAGGCGGCACTCTTTGCTATTGATGAGTTCTTTGAGGAGTCAGGCGTTAGATTGCCAATCATGATCTCAGGAACAGTGACTGATGCGTCCGGCAGAATCTTGTCTGGACAAACTGTAGAAGCTTTTTGGAATAGCTTGCGTCATGCTAAGCCACTGACGTTTGGCTTGAACTGTGCTTTGGGCGCTACTTTGATGCGCCCATATATTGCTGAGTTAGCAAAGGTCTGTGACGTTGCGGTTTCTTGTTACCCAAATGCTGGTCTGCCTAATCCAATGAGTGATACGGGCTTTGATGAAACGCCAGAAATGACATCAAGACTTTTAGACGAGTTTTCAAAAGATGGTTTGGTTAATTTGGTAGGTGGCTGCTGTGGCACAACTCCTGCTCATATTAAGGCTATTGCGGAGGTCGTATCCAAAAGAACTGCTCGTCGCTGGGATGCTTATAAGGAGTCTGTGTGATGAGTACAGCGAAGATTCCACCGATGCGTTTATCAGGTCTTGAGCCATGCAACATTAGCGCGCACGTAGGATTTGTTAACGTTGGCGAACGTACCAACGTGACAGGCTCAAAAGCGTTTGCAAGAATGATTTTGAATGGTCAATATGACGAGGCTTTGTCAGTTGCGAGGCAGCAGGTTGAGAATGGTGCCCAAGTGATTGATATCAACATGGATGAAGCCATGTTGGACTCAAAAGCTGCGATGGTACGTTTTTTGAATTTGATTGCATCAGAGCCAGATATTTCAAGAGTGCCAGTGATGATTGACTCATCAAAGTGGTCCGTGATCGAGGCTGGTTTGCAATGCGTTCAAGGTAAAGCAATTGTTAACTCTATCTCTATGAAAGAGGGAGAGGAACCATTTAGACAGCAAGCGAAATTAATACGACGTTATGGTGCGGCAACCGTAGTGATGGCGTTTGATGAAAAAGGTCAAGCTGACACGTATGAGCGCAAGATTGAAATTTGCCAACGTAGCTACAACATTTTGGTTAATGAGCTAGGCTTTCCTGCTGAAGACATTATCTTTGATCCAAATATTTTTGCGATCGCCACTGGTATTGAAGAACACGATAACTATGCCAATGACTTTATTAATGCCACGGCTTGGATTAAGAAAAATTTACCTGGCGCCAAAGTTAGTGGTGGTGTTTCAAATGTCAGCTTTTCTTTCCGCGGCAATGATGTAGTTCGTGAAGCCATACACACAGTATTCCTTTACCACGCTATACGTGCTGGTTTGGATATGGGTATTGTTAATGCAGGTCAGTTGGGTGTTTATGCTGACTTAGATGAGAAGTTAAAAGAGCGCGTTGAAGATGTAGTCTTGAATCGGTTTAAAGAGAAAGATGGTAAGACGCCAACCGAAAGACTTTTAGAGATTGCTGATGAATACAAAGGTGGTGGAGCTAAAGCTGAGGAAACATTAGCTTGGCGAGAGGCTTCGGTAAGAGATCGCTTAACACATGCCTTGGTTCATGGAATTACCTCTCATATTGTTGAAGACACCGAGGAAATGCGCTTGGAAATCGCTGGCGCCGGTGGTCGACCAATTGAGGTGATTGAAGGTCCTTTAATGGATGGCATGAACGTGGTGGGCGATCTTTTTGGTGAAGGAAAGATGTTCTTGCCGCAGGTTGTTAAGAGTGCTCGTGTGATGAAGCAGGCTGTCGCACACTTAGTGCCATATATTGAAGAAGAAAAGCGTCAAATTTTGGAGCGTGGTGGCGATGTTCGCTCGCGCGGAAAAATTATCATGGCAACAGTGAAGGGTGATGTTCACGATATCGGTAAAAACATCGTTACGGTTGTATTGCAATGTAACAACTTTGATGTTGTGAACATGGGTGTCATGGTGCCATGTAATGAGATTTTGAACAAAGCTAAAGAAGAGAAGGCAGACATGATCGGCCTATCTGGCTTGATCACACCGTCTCTTGAAGAAATGACTTATGTTGCTCAGGAGATGCAGAGAGACGATTACTTCAGAAGTAAAAAAATGCCTCTAATGATTGGTGGGGCGACTACTTCGCGCGTGCACACTGCAGTAAAAATTGCACCTCATTATGAGGGGCCGGTGGTTTATGTGCCAGATGCATCTAGAGCTGTATCCGTTGCTTCAGGATTGTTATCAGATGATGGCGCCAAGAAATTCATTGATGATCTAAATGCTGAATATGATCGTATCCGCGATCAGCATGCCAATAAAAAGCAGTTGCCAATAATTAGTCTGGATGAGGCTCGCGCTAATAAAGAAAAAATTGATTGGTCAAAAGCAAGTGTTGTTAAGCCTAAATTTATTGGGCGTCGCGTTTTCAAGAATTATGACTTGGCCGAAATTGCAACTTGCATTGACTGGACGCCATTTTTTCAGACGTGGGATTTGGCGGGGAAGTTTCCTCAAATCTTGGATGATGAGATTGTTGGTGAGTCTGCTAAAAAGGTTTATGCCGACGCGCAGAGTATGCTTCAAAAAATTATTCAGGGACGTTGGTTACAAGCCCATGCAGTTGTAGGCTTATATCCTGCTAATAGCGTTGGTGATGATATCGAAATTTATTCTGATGAGTCACGTCAGAAGGTTTTGCTGACATGGAAGAATTACAGGCAGCAGGCAGATCGCCCTGTGGTTGATGGAGTTAAAAAACCTAACCGCTGTTTGTCTGATTTTGTTGCGCCAAAAGATTCTGGTGTTGCTGACTATGTGGGGATGTTTGCAGTAACTGCTGGTCATGCAATCGAGAAAAAATTAAAAGAATTTGAGTCTAAGCATGATGATTACAGTGCAATCATGCTAAAAGCACTGGCTGATAGATTGGCAGAGGCTTTTGCTGAAAAAATGCATCAACGGGTACGAACTGAGCTTTGGGGTTATGTTGCTTCCGAATCTTTGACAAATGACGAGTTGATTCAAGAAAAATACCAAGGTATTAGACCTGCTCCAGGCTATCCAGCTTGTCCAGACCATTTGGTTAAAAAGGAAATGTTTGAGTGCTTGAGTGCGGGTGAGATTGATATGGCGCTAACAGAGTCAATGGCTATGACACCAGCATCAAGTGTCAGCGGTTTTTATTTGGCTAGTCCGCATGCGCAATATTTTGATGTGGGTCGTATTGGTGAAGATCAGCAAAGTGACTTTGCTAAACGCCCCAAATAACCATTTCTTGATTAGCTAAACCAGCCTTGAGTAATTGTATGAACGGAAATGCTCTTTGTCCTAGGCGGTCATGTTTAACCTTGGGGGGTGAACCCTCTTTGTTATCTGATTTTTCTTCAAGCATTTCTTTTCTGAGTTTTTCATCTTCTGCAATCGCTGCCTCAAGCCTTTGTATGGCAACAGGTAGTTGTTCAACTAGAAAAACGCCTCTTGCTTCAAGTGGTCTATCGATAACCTCAAAGATTCTTGATGTGAGATCTTCGAGCATTAAAACGTCAGCAGATTTTTTGCATTGAAATTTATATAACATAGCCAAAGATTAACATTAAAGCGAACTGATAAACTGAATATCTATGCTACCAGTCATTAAACAACAAATTACTACATTGATGCAAAGCGCATTGGCAGAGATTGCCAAGAGCAGGGATATCTCTTTAGATGTTTTGCCTACCCCTCATTTAGAGCGTCCGAAAGTGGCTGAGCACGGTGACATAGCCACAAATATAGCGATGCAGTTGGCTAAAAATTGGAAAACAAATCCAAGAGAGCTTGCGCAAGCTTTTGTAGACCAATTACAAGCGCAACCGGGATGCAAAGATCTAATAGCTAGTGCTGAAATTGCTGGTCCAGGATTTATTAACTTACGCTTAACTCTAGCGGCCAAATTGCAAGTTATTCATAAGATTTTTGCGGAAGGTAGCTGCTTTGGTCAGCAATCAGAAAATGGCAAAAAGGTTTTAATTGAATTTGTTTCTGCTAATCCAACTGGTCCGCTACATGTGGGACACGGTAGGCAGGCAGCGTTGGGTGATGCGCTATCGAATTTATTAAAAACTCAAGGATGGTCTGTACATAAAGAGTTTTATTACAACGATGCTGGTGTGCAGATCCAGAATTTAGCCATTTCAGTTCAGGCTAGAGCCAAGGGTTTAAAACCTGGAGATGCTGCTTGGCCTGAATCTGCATATAACGGCGAGTACATCGCTGACATTGCAAGAGACTACATATCTAAGTCTACAGTTGTTGCCTCTGACGGCGAGCCTGTTACAGGATCGGGCCAGATGGATGACATTGAATCAATCAGAAAGTTTGCGGTAGCGTACTTGCGTCGCGAGCAGGATATAGATTTACAGTCATTTGGCGTCAAGTTTGATTGTTATTACCTTGAATCATCTTTGTATAGCGATGGTAGTGTTGAGGCAGTTGTTAGTGATTTGCGATCTGTTAATAAAAGCTATGAGTCAGAAGGGGCTCTATGGCTAAGAACTACCGAAGATGGCGATGACAAAGATCGCGTTATGCGTAAATCAGATGGTGGTTATACATATTTCGTGCCTGATGTTGCTTACCATGCAAGCAAGTGGTCTCGTGGATTCACACATGTGATTAATATTCAAGGCAGCGACCACCATGGAACTATTGCTCGAGTGCGTTCTGGCATACAAGGTGTTGCGCAAAAACGTGGTTGGAATATTCCGAAAGACTATCCGCAATATGTATTGCACAAGATGGTAACGGTGATGAAGGGTGGCGAAGAGGTCAAAATCTCTAAGCGTGCTGGATCATACGTAACCGTCAGAGATCTAATTGAATGGTCAGGTGGTTTATCTGAGGAAACGCTAGCGTCAGAAAGAGATGATGCAATCCGCAAAGGTAGAGATGCCGTTAGATTTTTCTTGATTTCACGCAAAGCCGATACAGAGTTTGTCTTTGACGTTGATTTGGCTTTGAAACAAAATGATGAAAATCCTGTTTTTTATGTTCAATATGCGCATGCCCGTATTTGCTCAATATTGCGTCAGTGGGCGGGCGATGAGGCATCGCTAAAAAATGTTGCATTAGATAGCTTGAATAGTCCTGCATCAGATACATTGTTAAGACGTTTGGCTGAGTATTCAGATATGTTGACTGATTCAGCCAAGGAGATGACACCCCATTCAGTAGCGTTTTACTTGAGAGATTTGGCTGGCGATTTCCACACTTTTTACAATGCTGATCGTGTGCTTGTTGACGATGAGGCCTTGCGCTTAGCAAGATTGGCTTTGCTATCAGCGGCTAAACAAGTAATAGCAAATGGTTTGGCTATTTTGGGTGTATCTGCACCAGAAAAAATGTAAGAGGTAAGATAGCTCTATGAATACACATAAACAAGCAGGTCAGCAATTGCAAAATAAGTCATCAGGCGGAACTCTGATGGGTTTCGTGTTGGGTTTGTTGTTAGGTCTAGCAATTGCGGTGGGGGTTGCAGTTACTTTGACTAAAGGCGCGCCTGAGCCAAAATTAAATTTAAGAGCACCAGAATTAAACGGCAAAGCTAAACCTGCTGAGGCAATTGAAGAAGGCGAAGTTCAAGTAGAAGAGAAGCCTAACTTAAATAAGTCATTACAAAGTAAAGTGCCTTTACCAAGTGAGGTAACAAAAGACCCTATTGGCAACATAGCGGCTGCTACTCAGGGACCTGAGTATTGGTTACAAACCGGGGCCTTTAGAAATCAAGATGAAGCTCAAAGACAAAAAGCAACTTTGGCTATGCAAGGTTTAGAGGCGTTGATTTCAGAGCGTGAAGTTGAGGGTGCGGTGTTGTGGCGAGTTCGTGTTGGGCCATTTGTGTTGCAAGAGGATGTTGCAAAAGCACGTTCAAGATTGCAGGGCGCTGGTATTGCGGCAACTGTTATTCGTATCAACAAAAATAATTAATCTATCAAAACAAAGAGCCTTGATATGCAAAAATTAACCAAAAAAGTTTTAATTAGTTTACTTTTGAGTTTGGCATCTGTTGTGGCGATGGCGCAAGGCCGACCAATCGAAGAAGGTTTTGATTACAGATCTTTGCCAGTGGCTCAGGTGGTTGAACAAAAGGGCAAGGTAGAGGTTTTGGAATTTTTTTGGTACGGCTGTCCTCACTGTCATGATTTTGAGCCTGAGTTAAGCGCTTGGATTAAGAGACAAAGTAAAGATGTTGTTGTGCGAAAAATTCCAGTTGCATTCAGAGATGACCTGTTAATCCATAGCCAGCTTTTCTACGCTTTGGAGTCTTTGGGCCGATCTGATTTGCATGCAAAAGTGATGGATGCTATGCACGTCAGTAAAAAGAAGTTATTGTCTGAAGCCGAAATCACAGATTGGGTTGGGTCTCAAGGCGTTGATGTACAGGCTTTTTTAAAGGCATTTAAGTCTTTTACAGTGACCTCTAAGGCTAGGTCTGGCAATCAAATCGCTCAAACATACAGAATTGATGGCGTACCAACTGTGGCAATACAAGGTAAGTACATCACTTCACCATCAATAGCGGGCGGCTCAAAAGCAAGGGCCATTCAGGTGATGGACCATTTAGTTGAGAAGGCTAGAAAAGAAAAACGTTGATGAGATATCAGTGAAGTGATGATGGGGTCAAGTTTAGTGCTTGGCCCTTTTTTTTAACCATTTCATCAGACTTCCAATCAGAGGGAGTTTTTCGTAGAGTTCTTCTGCGGCATCCCAATAATCTCTATGCTCAGTAATTAAGTCATGTTCATTGAAGGTAAACCAAGTGCATCCCTTAATGATTTCTGATTGCTTGGGTGAGGACTTAAATTGAAATTGAAATTCCCAAGTTAGCGATGCATGTCGATCATCTTCTAAAACACTATTAATAACAAATCTTGGATTATCGACCTGGGTAAACATATGAAGAAATATGTGTTTGATTGCATCATGGCCTGTGACTTCATTAAAGGGATCTTTGAATAAAGCATCTTTAGCATATAGATTGGTTAGCTGATCAACAGACTGAAGGCTGAGTGACTCAAACTGATCTATTAGATTTTGGGTGCGGGCGGTGACCATTTATATTTTTATAAATTTTTTGAGCAAATAGAAATATAGAGGGTACGGCAAAATTCTTAAGAATTTAAGAAATAGCGAAAATCTTTTTGGAAAATGAATGTCAAATTTGCCGGCTTGTATTCCATCAAGAATATATTCGGAGGCCTTCTCTGGGGTGATTAAAGCGGGCATCTCAAAATCATTATTGGCTGTAGCATCAGTTGCCACAAAACCTGGGTTGATCATATAGACCGATATGCCCTTTGGTTTTAAGTCGTAATACAAGTTTTCGCAGAAGTTAATCATGGCTGCTTTACTTGGACCATAGGCAAGTGCTTTTGGCAGCCCACTATAACCAGCCACGCTACTAACAATCGCAATACCGCCTGATTGACAAGATATAAAGTCGGGAAGCACAACAGCGCATGCTGACATCGGCCCTAGAATATTTAGGTCGATGATATTTTTTGCCTTAGATAAGTCAAAACTATCCGCACGCATAGGTTCATAGATGCCAGAGACAAAAACTATTAAATCTAATCCGCCCCAAGCGTCTTTGATGGCTTGATAGGCAATACTTAATTCAGAGTGGTTGCGAGCATCCAGAGCTAAAGATAAAACTTGGTCGCTAGGATAGGCTTTATTGATTTCTTGTAAGAGATTGGCTCTACGTGCGCTGATAGCAACTTTTGCGCCATGGCTCAAAAAGTCCTTTGTACAAGCAAAGCCAATGCCGCTTGATGCACCAATGACCCAAATGCGCTTGTTATAAAAGCTAGTAACAGGTTTATTTAATGCCATTGTTAAGCTGGTTTAGACAGGGTGAACTGAACAACATCAGTACTATTTTCGGCAAATCCGGCTGCGCAATACATTAAATATAAATTCCAAAGCCGTATAAATTTTTCATCAAAACCTTGCTGCTTGATTTCTTGAAGGTGTTGGTTAAATTTTTGATGCCATAAACAAAGGGTCTTTTGGTAGTCTTGGCCAAACTGATAGACATCTTCAACAATCAAGCCTTTACTTTGTGCTGCCTCTTTGAATTTTTTAATCGAGGGTAGCATGCCGCCAGGGAAAACATACTGTTGAATAAAGTCTGAGCTTCTACGATATTTATCAAACAGGTTGTCTGCAATTACAATCGTTTGTATGCATGCCTTTTTACCAGGTTTGAGACATCTTTGAATCATCTCAAAATATGTTGACCAATATTTTTCACCAACAGCTTCAAACATTTCAATCGAGGCAATGCCATCATATTGATTTTGATGGTCGCGATAGTCTTGAATCAGAATATTTACTTCGCCAGATGTATCTGATTTGATGCGTTGTGCACGGTCTCGAGCATAAGTAGCTTGCTCTTGTGAAATAGTTAGACAGTCAATATTGATTCCGTGTTTAGATGCGACCTCCATTAATCCACCCCAACCACAACCAACTTCAAGAATATTCTGACCAGCATGTACATCGATTGAATTAATGATGCGCTGGTACTTGGCTTCTTGTGCTTCAATCAGTGATGTGTCTTTGTCCTCAAAACAAGCACTCGAATAGGTCATGCTAGGGTCAAGCCACAATGAATAGAAGGCATTGCCAATGTCGTAGTGAGCATGAATATTCTTTTTGCTACCAGCTTTTGAATTCTTGTTTAGCCAGTGTTTAATACGGTAACCCAACCTGCCCCACCAGTTGCCGTAAATCGCCTTTTCTATTACCTGGCGATTCACAAGGAATAGTCTCAGCAAGGATTGAATGTCTGTTGAGTCCCAAAGACCATCAATATATGTTTCAGCCAAACCAATGTCGCCAGATTTTAAGCAGGCTTTGCAAACTGTCCAATCATGGATTTGAATGTTGGCTTCAATGCCTGATTGCGTACCCCTAAATATAAATTTTTCACCTTCAGGGCTAACTAAAGTTAATTGCCCAATCTGAATTTTCTCCAATAGAGACAAGATGGTTCTTGCATGCCATGGGAGTGTTAGTGATGTGTTTGAAACAACATTAATATTTGAGCTCATTTGCTAACTTCCACAGATGGTGGTTCTGGCTTGGTATGAAATTGCACACCTTTTAGCCATAAACGTAATGCTTGCCAATGAATGCGTGCAATCACGCCAATACTCATTGCGGGGTATCTGATGGCAGACCAGAGTAAATTTTTGAGGTTGAGATCGCGTTCAATGCCATTCACGCTAGTGATGAGAAGTGGCCCTTGATCGTGATATTCAATGCGTGCAACGTGTTGCTTTGGAGAATTTTTTGTGAAGAATCTAAATAGATAATGCCCTTTTACTTCGCAAAATGGTGATACATGAAAAACTTTATTGGAAACGTAGCTCTCGCCCCAGTCAATGTTCTTGCCATCTGGGTGTGTTAGTAAATAACAATGTCTTTCTCCAAAGGTGTTATTTACCTCTGCCAAGATGGCTTTTGTTTCACCTGAGGAATTTTCAAAAAACCAAAAGCTAACCGGATTAAAGACGTAACCAAGCACTCGAGGAAATGTTTGCAACCAAACTTCTCCATCAATATCTGTAACACCTTGTTTCTTGACTAGTCCAGTTGCCCACTCAAGAGAATTGTTACTGCCATCACCGTGATCTTTGTCGTAAAAAGATAGCCAAGAAAATTGGTTATCACCTAGACCAAATTGATTAATACCATTTGCGCTAGAAATTCTTTCGCGCATAGGGATTCGTAATGTAAAGACTGAGTATGCAAAAGAGTTTTTTGCTGGTTTTAAGCGTGCATGCCTAACTTGGCCGAAGCAGATCTTTGCAATGCTCATGCAAGTGCAGATGAATGGTTGCGTGAAATAAGTATTTCGTGAATTGCTTCAGCAACTAATTCGCCAGAGCGTAACCCATCTTCATGAAAACCATAACCTGTCCAAGCCCCGCAGAACCATGTATTTTTTGAGCCTTGAATAAGTGGCAGATTGGATTGTGCGTTGATCGCAGCTTGATCAAATATTGGGTGAGCATATTCGATATCTGCCCTAATTGCTTCTGATGCAGGTTCAATCACTGGGTTTAGGCTAACAATGATTGGTTGATTGTTCCAGGCTTCAGGTAGTGGCTGCAGTTTATTAATTAAGTAATTAACGCACACTCGCTGGTTTTCAACATTACTTGATGCATCGGTTGTGTAGTTCCATGCTGCCCAGCATCTTTTTTCTTGAGGCAAAACGGATGCATCAGTGTGTAATACCGCCCGATTTTTTTGATAGTTAATCGAACTAAGTATTGAGTGTTCATCATTGCTTGGGTCGGTAAGCATTTGTAATGTTTCATCGCTATGCGTTGCCATTACAACCTGATCGTAGATCTCAGTTGATTCATTGGTGAAAACCTGAACTTCATTATTAAGTCTTTTAATTGACTCAACTTTTAATCTTTTGAAATTGCCGCCAGCAAATTTTATTTTTTCACAAATTCTTTTGACGTACTCTTTTGATCCGCCAGAGACGGTTAACCATTGTGGTCTATCAGTAATTTTTATCAAACCATGATTGTGACAAAAGCGAATCATGGTTGAGATAGGAAATTCCAGCATTTGTTCAACCGGACAAGACCAGATAGCGCCAACCATCGGCAAAAAATACCAATCTTTGAATTGTTTGCTGAACCCATGTTTTTTAATGAATTCGCCAACGGTCAAATTGAGGTGATCTAGCTTTTTATTTAAGGCTAAGTTTGTGCATAGGCTATTAAATCTAATGATGTCTTTCACCATTAAAAGAAAACTAAAATTAAACAGGTTTTCTCTTTGAGCAAATAATGAATTTAAATCTGTGCCTGCCCATTCCAGATTGCGTCCATCTTGGTTCGGAATAGATACAGAGAATGACATGTCAGATTTGGCTATAGGAGCACCAATCTCATGAAAGAGTCGCAGAAGCCTTGGATATGTTCTTTGGTTAAACACTAGAAATCCAGTGTCAATGCCATGCGTTACCGGGCCAATGTTTGTATCTAGGGTTAAATCAACAGTATTGCTGTGCCCGCCGATGTGGTCACCAGCTTCGTATATTGTTAATTCAACATTTTCTAATTTGCTAAGAGCATATGCGCACCCTAAACCAGATATGCCTGCACCAATAACGGCAATTTTCATATTGATTCACTTTGCGCTAAATAGAAGAAAACCACAAGACGCCTGTGAGCAATAAAAAGGGAGGGAGAGAAATGGTGCTCAGCAGGTTTCATGTCTTGTGGTTTAAAAGGGTTAGTGTCTGTTTCTCTTATCGTTGCTTAACCACGCATAAGCTGAGTGGTTATGTATAGATTCAAAATTTTCTGATGACACTTCATATGCAATCACTTTGGTCTCGTTTTCAAGAGCCACAGCAATATCTCTAACTAGATCTTCAACAAATTTAGGGTTGTCGTATGCGCGCTCTGTGACATATTTTTCATCAGGGCGCTTTAATAAGCCCCACAATTCGCAAGAGGCAGCCTGTTCAGCAATTTTTATTAAGTCTTCCGCTGCCATGTCTTCAGTTAATTCTGCGGCTATAACTATGTGTGAGCGCTGATTGTGCGCACCGTATTCAGAAATCTTCTTAGAGCAAGGGCACAAGCTAGTTACTGGTACTTGAACTTGCAAGGTGTATTTCAAGGCGCCATCTTGGAAGGCTGCTTTAATGTGGAGGTCATAATCTAGAAGACTTTCAACGCCTGAAACTGGAGCTACTTTCTTTAAGAAAAGAGGCATTCTCAAATCTAAGTGACCTTCTTCAGCCTCAAGTCTATTGAGCATATTGACCATCATTGTTTTGACGCTGGCAAAGTTGAGGGGCTCATGGTGGCTTTGTAGAACTTCCAAAAACCTAGACATATGAGTACCTTTAACATTGCTAGGTAGCATCACAGTCATGTCAATCATTGCAACGCTAGGTTGCGTGCCGGTTTGTGTTTGAAGCAAAACTGGGTGGCGCACTGATTTAATGCCCACTTTTTGAATAACAATATTTCGTTCATCAAGACTCGCCTGAACGTCCGGTAGAAAAATGTTCTCTGGTGCATTCATGATTATTTTTCCTGAAGTAACTTTTCAATTTGAGCAGTCATAGTTTTACTGCTGGGTGAGGTCATGCTGCTGTATGCCTCAACCACATTGCCTTGACGATCGATTAGGTACTTATAAAAATTCCAGCGTGGCTTGGTATTCGTTTTATCAATTAATAACTTAAATAGAGGGTTAGCATCGTTGCCACTAACTGATGTTTTTGCAAACATTGGGAATTTCACGCCATATGTGTTGTGACAAAACTCGGCAATTTCCTTGTTCGATCCCGGTTCTTGCTTGCCAAAATCGTTGGATGGAAAACCTAAGACCACAAAACCCTTGTCTTTGTATTGTGCAAACAGCTTTTCAAGTCCGTCGTACTGACCAGTAAATCCACAGTAGCTTGCTGTATTGACGACCAAGACCACTTTGCCTTGGTACTGACACAAATTTTGAGGGGCTTCGTCTTGAAGTCTTGGAAAAGTGAATGAAAGTGATGCTGGACAACTCATGGCTTGAGCCTCCTTGGGCCAAGAAAACCACATTAAACCTACCAAAATCAATGCGATAAGATTAATTTTGTAAAAGAAAATCCCCAGGTCTGTTGCCTGTTGCGGGATAAACGGTCTTTTTTTAAAATCGACCAACATTGGGTTTGTCTCCTCGACCCGTATTATTTTTTTGTTTAAAGACCCTTAGACAAGAATGGTTTTTGTCTAGGACGAAAAACATATATGACTTGATATTACATAAAAAATAAAAAAAATGCAAATAATGTCTAGGACAGTGTAGAATTTGTTTGTCGATACCAGGTATTAACCTGGCGGCTAATCGTGAGTATTCACATATGAATGTTAGATTTACAAATTTGCCAGATATGCTCAGCATCGCAGCTGTAGAGCGTGATACTGGCATCGCCAAAGACACCCTGAGGGTTTGGGAAAGGCGCTATGGCTTCCCCAACCCGCTTAGAGATAGCAATGATGATCGCGTTTATCCTGCTGATCAGATTGAAAAATTACGTCTTTTAAAGCGTTTATTAGACTTAGGACACCGTCCAGGCAGGGTTGTCCCTTTGCCAATAGAAGCTTTAAAAGAATTAAGTGCAAAGTCACTACAAGCAGAACCTAGTCAAAGTCTTGGTTTGGTTATTTCTCAAGAAGAAATGGACCGCTACATAGACTTACTGAGATCACATCAAACAGAAGCCTTGCGCTTAGCTTTATCAACAACCCTCATGAAAATCGGCTTAGATCGCTTTGTTATTGAGGTGGTCTCGCCATTGATTAAAAATATTGGTGATTACTGGGCTGATGGCAAATTAGAAATACATGAAGAGCATCTTTTTACAGAGCAAATTAAACATTTGCTGAGAACTGCTATTAATTCTGTGCCACGAGGTCATACTGGACAAAGTGAAGACTTGGCGCGACCAAGAATTTTGTTGACGACATTTCCTCAGGAGCATCACAGCCTCGGTCTACTAATGGCTGAGGCCCTCATGGCATTGGAGGGATGCGTATGCGTTTCATTAGGAACGCAGACACCGATTTTAGAAATTGCTCAAGCAGCTCGAGCGCAAAAAGCAGATGTGATTGCTTTGTCGTTCTCGTCACAGATGAATCAAAATCAGGTGGTTGATGGCTTAAATGAGCTTAAGTCAAAACTAGCGCCTGGTATTGAGCTATGGGTGGGTGGTGAAAACCAAGCATTACGCAAACGCGCCCCAGAGGGGATCAAAGTAATTCATGCATTAAATGACATATCAGTTAATGTAAATGACTGGCGATCCAAGCGCTCGGACATTTAACAAGTTGAAAAAGCTTGTACTGGTATTAGGTGATCAATTAAAGGCCGATAGTTCGGCCTTTATTAATTTCAGACCTGATACTGATCAAGTCATCATGATTGAATCCGTGGCAGAGGCAAATTATGTGTGGTCACATAAAGCAAAGATCGCATTGTTTTTGTCAGCGATGAGGCACTTTGCCAAAGATTTAAAAAGTAAAAAATACCATCTCACATACATATCTCAGTCTAAGCAATCAATTGTTGATGAGTTAAAGCAACACATACAAAAAAATCAATTTACACATTTAATATGTGTTGAGCCGGGTGAGTTAAGGCTTAAAACAGAGTTGGAGAATCTAGCAGATGAATTAAATATTCATTTGGATTTGAGGCCAGACAATCATTTCTACTGCGACATTGATGAATTTAAAAAATGGGCCGGGGACAAAAAAGAATTAAGGCTTGAATACTTCTATCGGTATATGCGTAAAAAGCATCAAGTGATGATGCAAGAAGATGGCGAGCCTGAGGGTAATCAATGGAACTTCGATGATCAAAACCGAGGAGCATATTCAAAAAAAGGACCGGGCTTAGTTATTGATCCATTATGGTTTGAGCCTGATGACATCACCAGGGAAGTGATTGCTGAAGTAAAAGAACAATATAGCAATCATCCCGGAGAACTAGAAAATTTTGCATGGCCAGTTACCAGAAAACAGGCATTGATGGCCATGGAGCATTTCATGGAGCATCGCTTGGCATATTTTGGACAGTATCAAGATGCCATGTGGACTAATACGCCATTTGGTTGGCATTCGATATTGTCCGCATCGTTGAATTTGAAATTGATTGACCCCAAAGAAGTCGTTGATGCAGCAATTAATGTTTGGAAAAAGAAAGATATATCAATTAATGCAGTAGAAGGATTTGTTCGTCAGATACTGGGTTGGAGAGAGTTTGTTAGGGGCATGTATTACTTAGATATGCCAAAAATGGCTGATGCCAATTTCTACAATCATCAAAGAAAATTACCTAAGTGGTACTGGACTGGGCAAACTCAAATGGCATGCATGCAAGATGCCATTCATCAAACGATGAAGTTTGGTTATGCGCATCACATACAGCGTTTAATGGTTACGGGTAACTTTGCCTTATTAGCTGAAATACTGCCTAAAGATGTGTGCGACTGGTATTTGGCTGTGTATGTAGATGCGATTGAGTGGGTGGAGTTGCCAAATACTTCTGGAATGGCTTTGTTTGCAAACGGCCCCAGATTTACTAGTAAGCCATATATAGCAAGTGGAGCGTACATTAAGCGCATGAGCAATTATTGCGATACTTGTGCGTATAAGCCAAGTGAGAGATATGGAGAGCACGCGTGTCCAATGACCAGTTTGTATTGGAATTTCTTGATTAAGCATCAGGCTGCGCTAGAGAAAAATCCAAGAACAAGATTGATGACTGCTAACCTCAATAAAATTGATGTGTCTGAGCAAAAAAAGATAGAGCAACATGCTCACAAATTACTAAATAATTTAGAAAACATCTAGTCGGTTGTAAGATGTTGCCTATGACATCACAAGATTTAAATAATTTACCTTTGCCTGCTTTTGAGAAAAAAATTTGCTCCGCAGAAGATTTGCAGGGCAAGCTTAGTCAATTGCCAAAACCAGTTGTTTTCACAAATGGTGTTTTTGATATTTTGCACAGGGGGCATGTGAGCTATTTAGCTCAGGCTAGAAGCTTGGGGGCAAGTATGGTGGTTGGTGTTAATGCCGATAGCTCTGTCAAGATGTTGGGTAAAGGGGATGATCGACCTTTAAATCAGCAAGATGATCGTATGGCGTTGTTGGCGGCTCTTGAGTCTGTTGATTTGGTAATTTTGTTTAGCGAAAAAACACCAGTAGAGCTAATTGCTAAAGTAAAACCTGATATCTACGTTAAGGGTGGTGACTACCAAATTGATGAGTTAGCCGAGACGACATTGGTTAAAACTTGGGGTGGTAAGGCATACGCTATCCCATTTATTCATGATCGATCAACAACAGCTTTACTTAACAAGATTAGATCTTGAATTAGCTGGCCCTAGTAGCTTAATTTGATCAGCCTCACTCGGTGCTGCATATTCTTGGTGTGAGGTCTCAAACCACGATGCAATTAATTTTTGTGCTGTTATTGGTGCGAAGATGATGATTGAACCCAATAGGAACGCAATACTAACGGTAAGAATTAAAGTAACTTTGAGTTTCTTGTTCATGATGGGTAGTTCAATAGGTGCCAAGCTAAAAGACCTTTGAGGGCTAGTTGAGGCTCCGTTACAACGCAACTTTGTTTTTCTAAATGGGCGCCAATGAGATTTGCATTGCCTCCAGTAAGAACAACTAAATCAATCTGAATATTATTATTTTTAGCGTATTGTTCAGCGATTGATATGGCTCCAACTTGACAGGCAAAAATACCTTGTTCGATGCCTTCATCCGTTGTTAGTGCAGGTTTTAAAGTAGATAAAGATTCGATTTTTTCTATATTAGGTAAGTTGGCAGTGTGGTTAGAAAGCGTCTGAGACATGAGTGTGATGCCAGGAAAAATCCATCCACCAAGATGTTGTTGATTGGCTAGCAGATCAATTGTTGTCGCCGTTCCTGTGCTAATAACCAATATATTTTTATCAACAAATAATTGTTGAGCTCCTAGCAACATCGATCTTCTGTCGGCGCCTAATTGCTGTGGATTGTTGTAGCTTGTGGGCAGTTGGTTAAGTGCAGATGTGCCATCAATTTCATGCCAATACGCTCTGGGCATTGAGTTTTGGCAAATTCCCTTGAGTCCCAAAGTTTTTTCTTTGCTAATGACGCTAGAGCAAATGATATGAGTGATTTGTTCAGGGTTGGATAGTTTTGATAGCTCTAAATGGCTAATGTTGTCAAAGAAGCCAGAAGTGCTAAAGCCAACTTGAATCTCATCAGATGCGCCTGATGAGAGCGCCCACTTGATACGAGTATTTCCAGCATCAATTAATAAAATACTCATGAAGACTTCCTCAGAGATACATCCCCGCTGATCACGCGTTGAATGCCATTAGTGGTTTCAAGGAGCAAGTAACCGGCATCATCAACGCCACGTTCAATTCCTTCTAGAGAAATTTTATCTTGTTGAGAAATTTGGCACATCTGGTTTTGATAAATATCCCATTGATTCCAATCTTTTTGAAATGCCTTAAATGAACTTTGTTCAAAAGTTTGGAGAGTATTTCCTAGCTCATTAATGAGAGCTAACCACAATACGTCAGCGTCAATTGATGCTTCTTTAGTGATTTGATTGAGGCTGGCCATTGATCTGCCAATATTCTTTTCTATGCCTAAATCTGTTGTTAAATTAATGCCAATACCAATCACAAGCCAAGTCGGTTGGCTTGCATTAATTTGGCCACCCTCAATCAACATGCCACCCAATTTTGCATCGCCCAGGTAGATGTCGTTAGGCCATTTGAGACCCAATCCCAATTCTTTAAGAGTGCCTTCGGTAATCCCTGTGCCTTGACTAATCCCTTTAATGACAGCTAAGCCACAAGCCAGGCTTAACCCTGACAGATCAGCAATTGATTTTTTGAATGGGTAAGCCACAGAAAAAGTAAGAGCCTGATTGACGTTGCTGACCCAAGATCTCCCCATCCTACCTCGACCTGCAGATTGTTTGGCAGCCACCCTGGCAATAGGTTCCCAGAGTGCACCTTCTCTCCAGCGAGACATCAGGTCTTCGTTGGTGGAGGTGCTTTCTTCGACTCTCTCTAGGATCCAATTAATACTCATATCTGTATTGTAGGTACTATGTGCATATGTCAGACAATTTTCAAAGACCGCAACGCTTAAATTGGCCAGATTTGCCCATGCCCACCGCCAGGATGATTGGGTTGGGCTATGTCTTATTAATTATCTATGCCAGCATTTATCCGTATAACTTTAATGTGAGTGTTGGGGCCGATGTATTAGATTGGGTTACTGCCCCGATTCCTAAGTACATCACATCATTCGATGTTTTTACCAATATTTTGGGGTATGTCCCTTTGGGATTTTTCACTGTATTTGCCGTTTACCCAAGACTAAAACTATATAGGGCGCTGATTGTTGCAATGTTACTAGGCACTCTTTTATCGGGGGTTTTGGAATCATTGCAAACTTGGTTGGGTACTCGTATACCTAGCAATGTTGATTGGTTTGCGAATATTGGGGGCGCTATATTAGGGGCGTTATTGGCTATGCCATTAGATCCAAAATGGTTATCAGGCAGTGGTTTTCAGCGCCGAAGAATTGAGTGGTTTGGATTTAGAACAAGTGGAATCTTATTAGTATTAGCTTTTCCTTGGGCGCAAATTTATCCTCAGCAAGCATGGCTAGCAATGGGTGATTGGGGTTTTGTTTGGCTTATTCCTGCAATACAAAATACCTCATTTAATTTTGCTGCCATTGAAATGATTACGACCATGCTGGCATGGTTAGGTGCTGGTTTATGTATCAGCCTAACGATGAAGTCAGTTGCGCCTAAACTAAAAATACTATTGGCTTTGTTGTTAATGACGATTATTTTTAAAGCATTGTTTTCTGGAATGCAGTTTGGTATAGATAAGAGTTTTTCTTGGTTAACCCCGCCAGCTTTTTGGGGGATGATTTTTTCAAGTATTTTGTTGGCTGGGTTAGTTCAATTAAAAAGATCTTGGCAGTATGGGTTGGCAATTTTGTTTTTGGGATTAATGATATTTTTAGTAAACGTCTTTCCCAAAAACCCCTATTATTTAGTCACAATTCAAGAGTGGCGTCAGGGGCGCTTGATTCATTTCAACCATTTAATGTCTTGGTTGGCATGGATTTGGCCTATTGGGGCTGCTTTATCACTGGCAAAAGGCTTAAAAGCTAGGTCATCTATATAATTTTCAATATGAGCTATTACAAATACCACTTATTTTTTTGTTTAAACAAGCGTGAGAACGGTGACGACTGTTGTGCTGCACATAATGCAGTTGGGTTATTCGATTATGCAAAGCAGCGTTGTAAGGAGTTATCCTTAAACGGTGAGGGCAAAGTGCGGGTCAATAAAGCAGGTTGTTTAGATCGATGTGCGCATGGACCTGTGATGGTTGTTTACCCAGAAGGTATTTGGTACACAGCAGTTGATCAAGCCGACATTGATGAAATCATTGATAGTCATTTCATTCATGGAAAAGTAGTCGAACGTTTAAAAATTGATTAATCAGTTGATAGGGCACTGAGTGAGTCGCACAATCAAAATTCATTTCCAGGGACCTGTTGGTCTCATTGAGGCGTCTCTAGACTTGCCTGATGAAGTTAGACATACGCCTAGCAGCTATAGACCCAGAGGGATTGCTTTGGTAGCCCATCCGCACCCTTTATTGGGTGGCACGATGGATAACAAGGTCGCTCAAACATTGGCGCGTACGTTTGCGCAACTTGGATATGTCACATTAAGGCCCAACTTTAGGGGTGTTGGAGCTACAGAAGGCGTGCATGATGATGGTAAAGGAGAAGCTCAGGATCTTCTTGCTGTCATAGCGTGGATGAAAGATCCTTTTAGCTGGCAGGGTATTAAAGAATTAGAAGGACATGCATGGCCGCAACTCGTGGAAGAGTTGCCGTTAGCGATGGCAGGTTTTTCATTCGGTAGCTATGTCAGCAGTTATGTTGTTAAAGAGTTAACTGAAAAGAATGAGGCGCCAGAACGATTGATCATGGTTGGTTCTGCAACTAGCAAGTGGGATGTTGCCCCGGTACCTAAAGACACAATTGTGATTCACGGTGAGGTTGATGATGTCATTCCATTGACCAGTGTCCTTGATTGGGCTAGACCTCAAGAGCTCACTGTTCAAGTTATTCCTGGCGCAGATCATTTTTTTCACCGCAAATTGCATTGCATCAGAGATTTAATTGTTCGTGCATGGCATGGCCAACCAATTCCAATGGCTGAGAATAAATGATGGATATTCCAGTAGAAGAATCTCTGATTAAATATCCTTGTCATTTTCCGATTAAGGTGATGGGCAAGGCTGTTGATGGATATCAAGAAGCAATTGAAAAAGTAGTCTTAAACTTTGACCCAGAGTTTGATGTTGCGACCATTGAGCGTAGACCATCTAAAAATGGTAATTACCTAGGTTTAACAGTGACAGTCAGAGTGGTTAGTCGGGAGCAGTTAGATGAACTCTATCGCACCCTATCTACCCACCCAATGGTAAGTGTTGTCCTCTAAATAATGGAGATCGTAATTCGCCACTTGGGGGTGCAGGAGTATTTGCCCACTTATGAGGCAATGAAATCTTTTACGGCAAATCGTACGGAGAAAACACCTGATGAGATTTGGGTGTTACAACACCCGCCAACATATACATTGGGGCAAGCCGGAGATCCCGCACATTTATTAAAGCCTGATACCAACATACCTTTGGTACCAATCGATCGTGGTGGGCAGATTACCTATCACGGACCCGGTCAGGTGGTTGTGTATTTGTTGCTTGATTTGCGTCGTCGTCGCTTGTTTGTGAGGGATCTGGTTAACAGAATTGAGCAAGCCATTATTGATACCTTGGCTGACTCAGGAGTAGTTGGTGTTAGAAAACCCGGTGCACCAGGAATTTACTTAGAGAAAGCGGAGAATATTCCTGCGGAACTCGTTGGCGCAAAAATTGCTGCATTGGGATTAAAAGTGACTAAGCAATGTTGTTATCATGGCTTAGCTTTGAACGTGGCGATGGATTTGCAGCCATTTGAGGCTATCAACCCTTGTGGTTACGCGGGTTTAAAGACAATTGATCTCCAGACTCTCGGTGTGAGCGACAATATCGATATTGTGGCAAAAAATGTATTGAGCCATTTATCTCAACAATTAGAGGTGCGGTCATGACTAAGGCCTACGATCCAAATCAAAAGCAAAAATCTGCAGATAAAACATCACGCATACCTATTAAGATTGTGCCGATTGAAGAGGTGCTTAAAAAGCCTGATTGGATTCGTGTTAAGGCGGCTTCCGGTAATTCTCGTTTTCATGAGATTAAAAAAATATTGCGTGAGAATCAGTTAGTGACTGTTTGTGAAGAAGCTAGCTGTCCAAATATCGGCGAATGTTTTGGTAAGGGTACTGCGACATTCATGATCATGGGTGACAAGTGTACGCGTCGTTGTCCATTTTGTGATGTGGGACATGGTCGTCCAGATCCATTAGATGTTGATGAGCCAGTTAACTTAGCTAAAACAATTGCAGCATTAAAGTTGTCTTATGTGGTGATTACCAGCGTTGACCGAGATGATTTACGTGATGGCGGTGCGCAGCACTTTGTTGATTGCATTACTAAAACTAATGAGTTGTCGCCCGAGACCAGAATTGAGGTTTTGGTACCGGATTTCCGCGGCCGCTTGGATAAAGCTTTAGATATTTTTGCCAATGGTTTACCGCATGTCATGAATCACAACCTCGAGACTGTGCCTCGTTTGTATAAAGAAGCCCGCCCAGGTTCAGATTACATGCATTCATTAAAGTTACTGAAAGACTTTAAAGAGCGTTATCCAGGTGTGCCAACAAAGAGTGGGTTGATGGTGGGCTTGGGTGAGACTGATGAAGAAATCCTTGAGGTCATGAAGGATATGCGCGCTCACAATATTGATATGCTGACTATTGGTCAGTATCTAGCTCCATCAGGACATCATTTGCCGGTGCGTCGCTATGTGCACCCTGACACGTTTGCCATGTTTGAAAAAGAAGCCTATGCGATGGGCTTTACGCATGCTGCAGTTGGTGCAATGGTTCGTTCAAGTTACCATGCAGATCAACAAGCGCACAAAGCAGGTGTTGTTTAATTAAACAACAGCCAGCATTGCAGTTGAAAAATCTCTAGCTATTGTCCGCTAAAGATTTTTCAATAACCTGGTGGAATTCAGACCAATCAGGTTCTCCAACGTAGCGCTTGATGATTTTTCCTTGTTTGTTAATGACAAGCGTAGTTGGCGTAAGTTGTATTTTTCCAAAAGACTTCGCCGCACTCCCATCAGAATCCATTGCCACAATGAATGGTAGTTTTCTAGTTTCTGCAAAATTAACAACGTACATGGGTGGGTCATAAGACATAGCCAGAGCCATGAACTCTAGGCCTTTGCTTTGATACTTATTGTAGGTTTCTACAAGTTGAGGCATTTCTTTAACGCACGTTGTGCAACTAGTTGCCCAGAAGTTGATGATTGTGACTTTGCCTTTAAAGTCATCTTGAGTAATGGTTTTGCCAGAAATCTCAGATACCTTAAAAGCAGGCATCGCTTGTTGTGTGTTTGATGAGCAGGCAATCAAGGTGCTAAATAAAGCAATCAATACAACTGAGAAAAACTGACGAATATTCATAAATACGCTCAAATTCATGGGAGTGGGCATAATCCTATTTTATGCAAATTACACATTCCATGTTGTTCAAATTATTTACTTCAATACTAGTTGGATTATCTTTAGTGGCTTGTACGCCATCCTTGGATTGGAGAACAGTGCGCTCTGATGATTTATTGTATGAAGCGCTATATCCAGGTAAGCCTAGTAGAGCAGAAAAAACAATGATGTTTGATGGTCAAAAATTAATCATGACCATGGAGGCATCTCGGGTTAATGACACTTTATTTGCCGTAGGTGTTATTAATGTTCCAACCGCAGCAAAAGCTATCGATCTCAAAGCGCTAAAAGATTTTTTGCAAAATGGGATGTTGAGTAATCTCAAGACTGAACAAAAAATTACTCCGGCAATAATCAGCATTAAAACTGCAGGACAGCCTAGCTATGATTTGCCAGCACTTGAGTGGGTAATTCAGGGTATTGGCCCTGATGGGCAGCAGCGATTATTAAGGTTTAGAGTTGTTCAACGCAATTTGCAGGATGGGCAAATACAGATTTATCAGCAAAGTATTTTGCAAGCTATTAAAGGTAATACCCCAACAGAAAAAATATTGCGTTCTGATGAGCATGAAATGTTTTTCACAGGGTTTAAGCCATATTAAAAAGCAGATAAAAAAGATATGACTAATCAGCCGAATTTACCAATGCGAGGGGCGTGGGCGTTAAGAGTCTTTGCTTGTTTTGCATTCGGATATTTTTTGTCATACGCATTCAGATCTGTTAACGCTGTCATTGCTCCAGAGCTAATGCAGGATTTAAATATCAGCAATTCACAATTGGGTCTTTTATCTGCTGCATATTTCATCGGCTTTTCTACGATGCAAATTCCACTGGGTGTGGCGCTTGATAAGTTTGGAGCGCGTCGCACAGAAAGTGTTTTACTGCTGATTGCATTAATTGGCGCCATTACTTTTGCTTATGCAGAAACTCTACTGGGTTTAACCATTGGTAGGTTATTGATTGGTGTAGGGGTCTCAGCTTGTTTGATGGCATCTTTCACGGCATATCGTCGATGGTTCGCTATTGAGCAACAGGGGCAACTTGCTTCTGCCATGTTGGTATTTGGAACCATGGGGGCTTTAGTCACAACTGTGCCAGTGCAGTTGGCGCTGCCGCACATAGGTTGGCGAGGCGTGTTTTGGGTGACGGCGTTATTGGTGGCTTTGAGCTTTATTGCAATCAGATTTGGTTTGCCAACATTTGATGATCATCCAAAATCTAATAATCAAGATTCAAGCGGTGAAGAAAAATCATTTAGCCTAAAAGATATTTTGCAGCATTCATTCTTTATCAGAATGTTGCCAATCGGTATTGTTAATCATGGTGGATTTTTGTCATTACAAACTTTATGGATTGGTCCATGGATGATTCAAGTACTAGGGTATGACCCAGAGCAAAGCGCCCAAATTTTATTTTTGTTTAATGGTGTGATGCTGCTAGGCTATGCATTCAATGCATGGTTCATACCAAGAGCTAATAGCAAAGGTTACAAAACGCTTAACTACATCAAGTGGTTGTTAGCAGTTGGATTGGTGGCGCAGTTCTTTGCTATTACCCTCACCACTCAATATAGCTGGTTGCTTTGGATACTCTTAGCTGTAACAGCCACAGGCCATATCTTGGGCCAAAGCACAGTCATTACAGTTTTCCCAACACGCAATGCAGGTATAGCAAGTACTAGTTATAACTTGCTGATATTTGTGGGTGCTTTTATTTTCCAATGGGGCATTGGTTGGGGCATTGATTTACTTACCGCAGCGGGCACTGAAAAACCAGATGCCTTCAGGCAAGTATTTTTCGCCTTTTTAATACTGCAAGTAATTTCATATATTTGGTTTTTGTTTTACCCCAAACCACTCAAGCATCATTTGATGGGTAGTTAAAACCAAATTAAGAGACAGAACTAATTAATAACTAAAAATTATTTCTTACTCTCTAGGGCATTCACTTTTGCTTCTAGTTCTTCAAGTTTTGCGCGTGTTTTTGCCAACACTTGAGTTTGGAGATCGAATTCTTCGCGCGTGACCAAATCAAGTTTTTGAAAACCTTGAGTCATCAGACTGCGGACATTCTTTTCCATATCTTTTGCTGGTGACTGACGAATGGCGTCGCCCACTTTGTTTTGCATGTCGTTAGCAATCGTTTGCATCTTTTGCATGATGTCTTGCGGATTCATGGCGTCTCCAGATAAATCTTTAATGTTCTCTTTTTACCAAATTTACGAAAATAGTATGCACCAAAATGAGGCACAATGTTGGTGCATAGGGCATTAACAAATTTGGTGCAAGAAACAATTAAAAAGAAATAAAAATAATTTAATTGGTGCAAGTGCATGAAATCATTAATAAAAAATAAACTGGCACACCTTTTGCTTAATAACCTGCAAGGAATTTCCCTTTGATTGTTTATTAGGAGTGCAACACATGAAAACTTACTTAACTCTCTCAGCGATCGCATTAGCTGCAGCTGCAACTTTATCTTCTGGCGCTGTGATGGCTGCTGATCCAGCACCTGCTGAGATTCCTGCAATCACAATCACACCGAACATCGGTATCGTGAGCGACTACCTATTCCGTGGTATTTCACAAAACAACAAACAAGCAGCTTTACAAGGCGGTATCGATGTTGCTTTTAAAGAAGGCTTCTATCTAGGCACATGGGCATCACAAGTTTCCAAGTGGACAGCTGGCCCAAATGGTAATGGCTACGAGCTAGACTTATACGGTGGCTACAAAACTGAAGTGTCAGGCGTAGGCGTTGACGTTGGCGCAATCGCTTATAACTATCCTGGCTCGACAAAAGGCAGCGTAGAAAGTAAAAATTACTTTGCAAACACACAAGAAGCGTACGTTGGATTAAGTTACGGTCCAGTTACATTTAAAACATCTTATGTGCTGGGTAAAAACTATTTTGCTACGACATACTTATCAAGTCCAGATGGTACTGCTCAAGGTAGTGCAAGAGGTACGATTTATTACGATTTAACTTTGGCGCAAGAGATCGCCCCAAAGTTGACAGCTTCAATACATGCTGG
>JBEEOV010000004.1:0-41319 GCA_041191465.1 Pseudomonadota bacterium | reverse complement strand
CCCAAAAACGTTGTTATTGAGCAACTTCTAAAAGAAATTCCAAAAAATGCAGATTTATGGGAAATTCGTCGTACCATACGCTCCGGGATGGCAATTGGCAGTTTATTGGCACCAAAAGCCGTATAAACTGACCTTAAGCTCAGGGAGAATTTATGGCAGTAGCAGTTTATCCAGGTACATTTGATCCGTTCACACGTGGCCATGAAGATTTGGTCCGTAGAGCCTCATCTATTTTTGATGAGGTTGTCGTTGGCATTGCTGATAGCAAGAATAAAAAGCCAATATTTAATCTTGAAGAGCGTTTAGAGATTGCTCGAGAGGTGTTGGGCCATTACAGCAATGTTCGTGTAGAAGGTTTTAGCGGCCTTCTCAAAGATTTTGTGCGAAAAAATAATGCCCGAGTCATTGTTCGTGGTTTACGTGCGGTTTCTGACTTTGAGTATGAGTTTCAAATGGCAGGTATGAACCGATATCTACTGCCTGATGTTGAGACTTTATTTTTAACGCCATCAGATCAATATCAATTTATTTCAGGAACATTCGTTCGTGAAATTGCATTACTGGGCGGGGACGTGAGTAAGTTTGTTTTCCCATCTGTTGAAAAATGGCTCGCAAAAAAGATTTGATGGTGTCTGGGTAAGTTTATGGCGTTAATGATTACAGATGAATGCATCAATTGTGATGTGTGTGAGCCTGAGTGCCCTAATGACGCCATTACTATGGGTTTAACAATCTATGAGATTGACCCTAATAAATGTACTGAGTGTGTTGGCCACTATGATGTGCCGCAGTGTCGCCAGGTTTGCCCTGTGGACTGCATCCCATTGCACCCAGAGCATGTCGAAAGTCACGATCAGTTAATGACAAAATATCGCGCGCTAACTGGCAAAGCTAACTAATCAAGTATTACTGTGCAGTTCCATGGTGGCGTTGTTCATATCACCAATAGATACCTTTGGCATTACCTTTAAAAAACAAGCAATAGCGCGGTCGATATCAATTTGTTCCTCGAGGCGTGGTTTTTTAAGAACATAATCAGCAACATCTAAATTCTTGCTGCCATCCTCGCTATCTCTTGGGTGGCCAATGCCAATTCTTAGGCGCCAGTAGTCATTTGTACTCAGATGAGCGCTAATGTCTTTGAGGCCGTTATGACCACCCAATCCACCAGCCCATTTCAGTCTAGCTACACCAGGCTTTAAATCGAGTTCATCATGAATAACCAATATTTCTTTGGCTGTGATCTTATGAAAGCGACAAATTGCTGATACAGCCTGACCACTTCTATTCATGAACGTATTAGGCTTAAGCAAATAGGTGTCATTGCTATTGAGTTTAATTTTGGCAATTTCACCAAAAAACTTATTGTCTGGCTGCCATTGGCTACCTTGGGTGCGTGCGAGCTCATCCAGAACCCAGAACCCAGCGTTATGGCGATCTTTCTCATGTTTTGTGCCTGGGTTGCCAAGGCCAACAATTAATTTGAACATAGCGTTACTTTAGACTAATTTCACTTCGAAAAAAAACCCGCGCATGCGCGGGTTTTTTGTGAGCCAAGAAGAATTATTTCTTTTCTTCTTTAGCAGCCTCAGGTGCCGCAGCAGCTGGAGCTTCAGTTGTTTCTGCTTTAACAGTTGGAACACGAGCATTAACAACCACTGGGTTTTCATGTTCAAGGTGTGGAACAAGTGAAAGACCTTTAGGTAGTGCAACATCTTTAACGTGGATAGCGTGACCCACTTCGATTTTGCTCAAGTCAACTTGAATGAATTCAGGCAAATCCGCTGGTAAGCAGCTTACTTCGATTTCAGTAGCAATATGGCTGATCAATGCGCCACCCAATTTAACGGCTGGTGCGATTTCAGCATTAACAAAGTGCAAAGGCACTTTAACGTGAATCTTTTGTTTAGCATCTACGCGTTGGAAGTCGATATGCAAAACCAATGGTTTGAAAGGATGCATTTGGTAGTCGCGCAAAAGAGCTTTTTGGCTCTTGCCAGCAACTTCGATATCCAAGATTGATGAGTGAAATGCTTCTTTACGCAAAGCGTGAAAAAGTGCATTGTGATCTAGCTCTACAGCTTGAGGGGCTTCATTACCACCATAAATAATGCCAGGTGTTTTACCGGCATTGCGCAGGCGGCGGCTCGCACCCGTTCCCTGTACGCTACGTTCGTAAGCGACAACTTTCATGTGAACTCCAAATAGTTAAAAATTAAGGGCTTTTCTGTTCGCGACCAAACAGGAAAGCCCTCTATTCTAGCTCAAAAAGCTTGTTTTTAAGCGATTAAATTAAGAATCAGCAAATAGTGACATCACAGAATCACCCGTGCTGATGCGAGAAAGTGTCTCGGCTAGCAATGGTGCTGTTGATAATACTCTGATTTTATTGAGTTTTTTCGCATCATCATTCAATGGAATGGTGTCTGTAACAACTACTTCATCTAATTGAGATTCTGCAATTCGACCCACAGCACCGCCGGATAAAACAGGGTGTGTACAGTAGGCTACAACGCTTTTAGCACCACGCTCTTTAAGAACTTGAGCGGCTTTGCATAGCGTGCCTCCTGTATCAATCATGTCGTCCATGATCACGCAGTGGCGACCATCTACCTCACCGATCACATGCATGACTTCGGATACGTTTGCTTTTGGACGGCGTTTATCAATAATGGCTAAATCGCAGCCCAATTGTTTTGCTAATGCTCTAGCGCGAACAACTCCACCGACGTCTGGAGAAACTACTAGCAAATCAGGCCCTTTTTTGCTTTGCAGGTCGCTAAGCAAGATAGGTGATGCGTAAATGTTATCCACTGGAATATCAAAGAAACCTTGGATTTGGTCAGCGTGAAGATCCATCGTTAGCACGCGATCAACGCCAGCAACTTGTTGCAGCATATTGGCAACAAGGCGAGCTGAAATGGCTACGCGTGCAGATCTAGGTCTTCTATCTTGGCGTGCGTAACCGAAGTAAGGAATCACTGCGGTAATTCTTCCGGCAGATGCTCGTTTTAGAGCGTCAACCATAATCATTAATTCCATCAAGTTATCGTTTGCAGGCGCGCAGGTAGATTGAAGCACTACGACATGCTTTCCGCGAACGTTTTCTTGAATTTCAACCTGGATTTCCCCGTCTGAGAATCTACCAACTTCGGCTTTGCCTAAAGGTAGTTGAAGGTGGTCGGCGACGGCTTTAGCTAAAGCAGGATTAGCATTGCCTGTAAAAACCATCATGGTCTCATGTTGCATGGGGCCTCTTGTCATATTTGGTATTTTTGATTGAGTAGTTAGATTATGCGACAAGTGTTGGCAGGGGAAGAAGGATTCGAACCTTCGCATGCCGGAATCAAAATCCGGTGCCTTAACCAGCTTGGCGACTCCCCTCTCGCATCTACTCCTATGAACTTGGATTGTATGACGGATGGCGATGAAGCCCTCTTACTACAAACCCGATCCATTGATTAGGTAATTGATTTAGCAAAATTTTAGCTAAGTTTGGCTCAAGTACTGTAAAAACGCTGCTACCTGATCCAGACATCCTTGGGCTCGATAAGGGAGCCTTTTGGTTTAGCCATTCTAATGCTGCTGCAACTTCCTGATACTTTTGAACCACCACCTTTTCGCAATCGTTGCTGCCGAATTGGTCTAAATTTGCTGATTCAGTAAAGTCTGACATTGTAACGGTTGGGTGATTTCTCGTCAAATCAGGGCTTTTAAAGATATCGACTGTCGGAATGTGAACCTTAGGGTATATGACGAGGAGGGTGGTTTCTGGCAATTCAATAGGATGCAGTATTTCACCAATTCCTTCAGCGAATGCGTTTTGGCCCAGTAAGAAAAATGGAACATCTGCACCTAGCTGAACGCCTAAATTCATCAGTTCTTGGCGAGTTAACCCGGTGCCCCACATCTCATTGAGCCCCCAGAGTACTGTGGCAGCATCCGATGAGCCACCTCCAAGACCTGCCCCCATAGGGATGTTCTTTTGTAGATGAATGTCACAGCCTAGCGGGGTATTGGTAGCCTTTTTTAGTAATTGAGCCGCACGTATTACCAAGTCATCTTCAGGTTTTACATTGGTTGGGCCATTGGTTCTGATAATTGCGCCATCTGCTCTGTAATCAAGAGTAACGTGGTCTTCTAAATCAATGAGTTGGAAAACCGTTTGGAGAAGGTGGTAGCCATCAGGTCTTTGACCGGTGATATGTAAAAAGCGATTAACTTTCGCAGGGGCTTTTAATTGAAGTTGATTAATCATCAATGGGCTCAAAAATTAATTTAATTTCAATCGCGCCAGAAGATGAGTTACGTTTCAAGTCCATTCTCTCGAGTTGATTTTTTGCAGTCCACTTAAAGGCCATGAGCCAGCCATCCTGAATCATTTTGCTAGTGCGAAATTGTTCGTCACGCTCAATACTTGCGGGGGCGCCAGTTCTGGCTTCTCCGCTTAACCATTTGGATAAACCCCTGGCTGGTAGTGGTAGACCTAAATAACCTTGTACTAATGAGTCCGCATCGTGAGCTTCAAACACCTTATCGCCATCTTCTAGTTTTGCGCCTGATGGTGTGATGGTGATTTTTGCCATGGCACCACCAATTGGATTTCTAATATCCAAAATATCTATTTGCGCTTCACTAGTTAAGGTGAAAGATCCGCTGCCACCATTATTAGTTTCTTTGCCTTGTAATTTGACTGAAAACCGACCATCCCAAATTTTTTCTTTCAAGTTATTGCTTGGGGTTCTGTCGGGCCATAAACGAGCAATTGTTTCTTTGAGAGTCTTATTGTTAGCATCTAAGCTTTCTGCTTTACGCCACGCATTATCTGCACCAACTTTATCGCCAGTAGACCATAAAGCTTCACCTAAGTGAGCGCCAATCTCTGCTTCAGGTTTAGTGGTGAATGCTTGTTGCAATTGTTTGATGGCAAGTGATTTATTGCCCAAGCGGTAGTTAGCCCAAGCCAAGCTATCAAGGATGTACATATCATTTGTATCCGCTTGATATGCTTTGGTCAGCAAAGCGACTGCCTCATTTAGCTTAATGCCTCGATCTGCATATGAGTAGCCAAGAGCATTTAACGCATTTTTATCATTTGGTTTTTTTGCAATAATTTTTCGCAAAGTTGCTTCCATGGCGTCATAGTGTTTGGTTTTTTCTGCGCCAAGTGCAAATGTATAAAGAATATCGATGTCTTGAATTTGAGAAATGGATGTTGCTAGGATTTGATAAAAGGCCAGTAAGCTTGCCTCTTCATCTTGAGCTCTGGCTAATAAAGGTTTCCATGTATTAATAAGCTTTTCTTTGCCGGCTAGATTTTTTTGGGTTTTTAATAAATCTTGAGCTGGTTTAACGCTTTCAGCCCAACGTTGATTGATCATGAACAGTGTGATCAAAATTTCTTTTGCTTCTTTGGGATTGGTTTGATCCCATAGTTTTGCTGCATCTAGAGCTAGTTCGGGAGCATTGGCTGCAATGGCTATTTCCATGGCGCGTTGCGCTAGCTTGCCGTCGGATGAATTTCTAGCCATGCTCATGTAGGTTTGGTAGGCAATTCCCGCTTCACCTCGCTGAAGGCTGATTTCAGACGCTAGGACTTGAAATACCTGTTCTGCAGTTAACCCCTCATTGGCAGCATATGATGGGTTCTGGGCGTTGCCAATCATGAAGATGGCGCAAAGCCAAAGAGTGAGTTTTCTAGTCATAAGCACATTCTAATCTCAGAGCCTACAATTGGTATATGCCAGAACTACCAGAAGTTGAAGTTACCAAGCAAGGTATTGAGCCTTACATTCAAGGGCAAAAAGTTACAGACGTCAAAATTTATGATGGACGACTGAGGTGGCCTGTACCTAAAAATTTGGGAAAAATATTACTAGGGCAGAAAGTCCACCAAATTAAACGACGTGGCAAGTATCTTTTGTTCAGAATGGATGATGGGCACTTAATCATCCACTTGGGAATGACTGGTGTTTTGAGGGTAATGACCCCCAAAGATGAATTGAAAAAACACGATCGAGTTGAAATCACTTTTGGCAAAAAAATATTGCGCCTGCATGATCCAAGGAAATTTGGTGCAGTGTTGTGGGCGCCCGATGAAGATGGCGAGATTGAGAAACACCCGTTGATTGCTAAATTAGGGGTTGAGCCATTTTCAGAGGAGTTTGGTGATGATCGGGCTGGTCAGTTGTTGTACGAGCATGCCAAGGGCCGTCAAATAGCAATTAAGCAGTGGTTGTTATCTGGGCAAGCGGTCGTAGGTGTTGGCAACATTTATTGCTCTGAGAGTCTCTTTATGGCTGGTATTCATCCAGAAATGCCAGCAGGTAAGCTGACCTTGCCTCGCGCAAAAAAATTAGCTTTATCAGTGAAAGACACATTATCAAGAGCTATTAAAGCTGGGGGTAGTAGCCTTAAAGATTTTGTTGATAGTCATGGGGAGCCTGGCCATTTTATGTTGCAGACTAAAGCCTATGACAGGGCGGGATTGCCATGTGTTCAGTGCAAAACACCTATTAAGCAAATTACACAAGGGCAAAGGTCCACATATTTTTGTTCTAAATGCCAAAAAAAATAATGAAGTTCATTGAGATTAAAAATTTCACAGAAGATTTAATTTCTTGGCAGCGAGAGCAGGGTAGGCATCATCTACCATGGCAAAAAAACAGAACTGCTTATCGTGTTTGGTTGTCTGAAATCATGTTGCAGCAAACACAAGTATCAACAGTGGTTGATAGATATCAGTTGTTCTTAAAACGATTTCCAAACATTCACTCCCTAGCAGAGGCTTCTGTTGACGACGTTTTGGCAGAATGGAGTGGCATGGGTTACTACACAAGAGCTAGAAATTTACATAAGTGTGCCCAAGTTGTGGTTGCTGAATATGGCGGAGATTTCCCAAGTGATCCAGAGCTTTTGGAGCGCTTGCCAGGTATTGGAAAATCAACAGCAGCAGCTATTGCAGTTTTTTCTTATGGGGCTCGCGCAGCAATCCTAGATGGCAATGTCAAGAGAGTTTTGGCTAGATTGTGGGGGGTGGGTGATGACTTAAGCAAGAGCGCCGCAGTTAAATCTTTGTGGGCGCATGCTGAAAACTTATTACCAAGTAAACCAAGGGATTTAGTTTCCTATACCCAGGGGTTGATGGATTTTGGCGCAACACACTGCACCCAATATCAACCCGTATGCATGAGCTTAGATAAAAAAGAGTGTTTATTTCAAAATTGTTGTCAAGCCAAGTTAAATAATAAGGTTGATCAAATACCGCTGAAAGTAAAAAAAATTAATGTTCAGCAAGTTGAAATAGATTGGTGGATTTATATTTATAAAGGCAAGGTCTTGCTAGAGAAGAGGCCAGAGAGTGGGATTTGGGCAAGTTTGTGGAGTTTTCCTGAGCAAAACTTCCTTATTCAAAAAAACGCTAAAAAATTAAATGTTGTGAGGCATGTATTAACACATCGTCACTTGAAGATTCAGCCCTATAAAATTTCTTTATCAGCTATGCCTAAAAAAACTCAGGCTAATCAGATGTGGGTGAGTTTGAGTGATGCTTTAAAGCTTGGTTTGCCTAAACCAGTTAGTTCGTTTTTGCAGAACCAAGATCTAGTTCACGATGTCGTTTGAGTAGGTGGAAAGTGTTTCCACTGGAGATGGTGGCTTTCTTCTCAAAATAATCAAATAGGCAATTTGTTAAATACACAGAGCGATGTTGTCCACCTGTACAGCCAATCGCAATGGTTAAATAACTTCTTCTATCTGCTTGATACTTGGGTAACCAAGTTTCAATAAACCTGCGGATATCATCTCCCATCGCTTGCACTTCGGGGTGCTCTCTAAGAAAGTTGGCAACTTCAGGATCATTTCCAGTTAACGGTCTTAGTTGTGGGTCGTAATGTGGATTGGGTAAGCATCGAACATCGAAAACTAAGTCGGCATCTCTAGGCACGCTATGTTTGTAACCAAATGATTCAAAAAGGATGGTTAAGCCGGGCCTTTCATCTTTTAATAGATCTTGTATCCAAGATCTAAGAGTGTGGGCTTTGATATGGCTAGTGTCGATGTTGTGAGCTGTTTCCGCCAAGTCAGACAAGAGTAGACGTTCTTTTTCAATGGCATCAATCAAAGCCACCTGTGGTGTGCGCGTGTCGTCTGACTGAGACAGTGGATGCCTTCTTCTTGTTTCAGAATACCTTTGAACCAAAGTTTCTGTGTTGGCATTTAAGAATAGAACTCTGACATCGTGAGATTTTTTCAGTTCATCAATGGTCTTCGGTAAGTCCTTGATTGACTGCCCTCTTCTTGCATCAATTGCAATAGCTACTTTTTCACGATTTTGCTTACCCAAGGATTGAATAAGGTCTTGAATAAAGTCAACTGGTAGGTTGTCAACACAGTCATAGCCAGCATCCTCCAAGGCATTTAGGGCCACCGATTTTCCGGAGCCAGATATTCCTGTGATGATGAAGACGCGCATGTTAGTTAAATGAGGCGATTTTGATTTTTGTTCGAGTCATCAGTGGCCATTAACTTGCGTTGTCTTTCCATGAACTCTTTAAGAGTATCAATGCCACGAAGTTGCAAAATAGTATTACGAACAGCAGCTTCAACAAGAACCGCTAAGTTGCGACCTGCCGCCACTTGAATTTTTACGCTTCTGATGCCAAGGCCTAGAACGTCAATAGATTGACCATCAATTGGTAATCTTTCAAATTCGCCATCGTTTCTTCTAACTAATTGCACAATTAAACGAAGTTTCATTCGGCGACGTACTGCCGTTTCACCAAAAATTGTGCGGATATCTAAAAGACCTAAACCGCGAACCTCTAAAAGATCTCTTAAGATGGGTGGGCATCGACCCTCGATGTAATCTGGCCCTAACCTGGCAAAATCAACGGCGTCATCAGCCACTAAGCCGTGGCCACGAGAAATTAGTTCTAGACCCAATTCGCTCTTGCCTAAACCTGAGTCGCCTGTGATTAAGACTCCCATCCCAAGGATGTCCATGAAAACACCATGCATCGTGACTCGTGGTGCACCAATTTTTGTTAGGTAGGTGCGAAGTCGGTCGATGACTGTTGCTGCAGAGGTTGGCGACTTAAATAGTGGCGTTGATGAGCGTTGGCAATATAAAACAATGTCATCATGAGGCTCACAGCCATCAGCAACAATCAAGCAAGGTGGTTTTAAAGAGATGAGACCGGCCAATTGGCGCTTGCGATTTTCCGAGTCTAGTTTTTCGTAATAATTGATTTCTGGAACACCAAAAACCTGCATCCGGTCTGGGTGAATTAAATTTAAGTGCCCAACTAAATCTGATGATGATGACGCTAACTTAACTGCTTCTGGGTCAAAGCTTTTATCCGCACCCTCTAAGCCAGCAATCCAACTTAGTTTGAGCTCAGAGAAATTGTCATCAAATAGCGACTGCGCTGTAACGCCTGCTAAATTTAAAGGCTGGGTCATTTCATTGGTTCCAAGCGGTTAGCAATTGATAAATATTATCAGGGCTAGACTCGGAGAAGAGCAATTCTTTTGTGGAAGTATCTGAAAGTGTTTGAGCTACGTGAGAGAGTATTTCTAGGTGCGTTTGAGTGGCAGCATCGGGTACTAGCATGATTACCAACACCCTCACTGGCTCACCATCTGGGGCTTTAAATTCAACGCCATTACGGGTGCGTATAAAGGCTATATGGGCACTTGTTAGTGATTTAACTCTGCCGTGAGGTATTGCCACCCCTTTTCCCAGGCCTGTAGAGCCCAATGACTCTCTGTCTTGTAGGCAAGATTGGACTAATTTTGCTGAGATGCCATGATTTTTTTCAAACAATGACCCAACAAATGCAAATAATTCTTCCTGTGAGGAAATATCAATATCAAGAGCGATATTGCTGGGGGTGATTAGTTGAGCCAAGGCATTCATGTGTGCAGTGCATTATAAGAGTGCCTTGGCCAATTTAATCAAGTGTTTTTCATTGTTTGATGGTGATGATTTTGAACTTTTTCTTTGTGTTTGATGATTTGGCGATCCAATTTGTCCACAACTAGGTCCATGGCGTGGTACATATCGGCATGATGAGCCTCGGCAAAGATGTCCTTGCCCTTGAGGTGAATAGTAATTTCTGCGTGATTTCGCAAATCTTTCTCTTTTTCATTATTAATTGCAAGAATCGCCGAAACCGTCTGAACTTGATCAAAATGGCTTAGTACGCGCGCAAGCTTATCTTCTAGGTGAGAGCGCATGGCTGGGGTGATTTCTACATGATGGCTTGTGATTTTTAAATTCATGTTTTTCCCTTTTTTATTTCCTACGCAAATGAACGGCAGGGATGCGTAGGGATTCCCTGTATTTGGCGATGGTTCTTCTTGCAACAACAAAACTTTTTTGTGCCAAAAGATCCACAATTTGTGTATCTGAGAGTGGTTTAAGAGGGTTTTCTTCTTCAACCAGTTGTTTGATAAGTGCTCGAATCGCTGTTGAAGACACTGATCCACCGTTATCAGTGCCAACTTGGCTGCCAAAGAAATATTTAAATTCGAAGCAGCCCATTGGGGTTGCCATATATTTTTGGGTTGTGACTCGCGAGACTGTGGATTCATGCATGCCAATGGTGTCTGCAATTTCTCGCAAAACCAAAGGACGCATGGCGATTTCGCCATGATTGAAGAAATTTTGCTGCCTATCCACGATAGCTCTTGCCACTTTTAAGATGGTTTCACTTCTTTGTAGCACATTTTTAACCAACCATCTAGCCTCTTGTAGTTTTTGATTAATACCCTCTATGCCATCTCGACCTTTATTCTCTCTAATGACTTTTGCGTATTCTTCATGAATAGTGATCTTGGGAGTTGCATCGGGGTTACTGATTGCTACCCAAACACCATTATTTTTTTTAATAATCACGTCTGGAATAAGTGTGCTCTCAAATGATTCACTAAATTCTGTGATGGGGTTGTGTTTTAAAGTTTTAATTAGATTGATTCCGGACTCAAGCTCCGCATCGGAAATTTTTAATACTTTTTTTAGTCTGGGCCAGTCTCTAGCCGCCATAATTTCCAAGTAGTCTTCACAAATAGCATGAGCAACCTGCCAGGATTTATTTGACTTGGCAGTTGGTTGGAAATTTTCTAATTGAAGTTTTAGGCACTCAGCCAAGTCCCTCGCGCCAATTCCTGGAGGATCAAGATGTTGAAGTCTAGATAGGGCCCGCTTAATTTGTTCTGAGGGGCTGCCATCGTCTAAGTCTATGTATGGGGAAAAATCTTCTTCTAGCTCCTCTAGGTTGGTGCTTAGATAGCCTTTGTCATCCAGATTGCCGGCCAATAAACCCAGTAAGGCTTTTTCTGCGTCAGAAATCCTCATGACCCTTATTTGACTAAGTAAATGATCTAGTAGTGTTTCCGGCGCTTGGATTTTTGCAAAGCGGTCATCCTCTTCGTCCCATTCGGCATGATTCTTTGGTGAGCTAATGCTCAAGTGCGATAACTGAGTTATGGGTTCTGTAGGTGCCGCTGCTGATTCTGATTGATATTCAATCAGTGGATTCTGTTCGGCAGCTTGAATTAATTCTTGTTCTAGCTCAATCGCTGACAGTTGCAGCAACTTGATGGATTGCTGTAACTGAGGGGTCAGAGTTAGGTTTTGTGAGAACCTTAGATTGAGAGATGCCTTCATGATGCAGCCATTTTAGACTGCTAATCATGGATTGGTATGAATTTTGCTTGTTAAATATTGATTAAAATCACATTCTAAAGTTTTCGCCTAAATACACTTTGCGAACAGCTTCATTTCCGATGATGGATTCAGGCTTACCAGAAGCTAATACTTTGCCTTCGCTAATGATGTACGCGTGATCACAAATGCCTAATGTTTCTCTTACGTTGTGATCGGTGATTAAGACGCCAATTTGACGATCTTTAAGGAAACGCACAATTCTTTGAATTTCACCAACTGCGATTGGGTCAACCCCTGCGAATGGCTCGTCAAGCAGAATAAATTTTGGTTCAGACGCAAGTGCTCTAGCAATTTCAACACGTCTACGCTCGCCACCTGATAAAGACATAGCTGGATTGCTGCGCAGATGTGATATTTGCAATTCTTGTAGTAAAGAATCTAAGCGTTTTTGAATTTCATTTTTCGAAAGAGGTTGGCCATTTTCTTCTTGTAGTTCTAGAACGGCTTGAATATTTTCTTCAACATTCAGCTTTCTGAACACAGAGGCTTCTTGTGGCAAATAAGATAGGCCTAATTTGGCTCTTTCGTGAATGGGTAGGTGAGTGATTGTTTGGTTGTTGAGTGTGATTTCACCACCATCAAGAGGTACTAAGCCAACGATCATGTAAAAAGAAGTTGTCTTGCCGGCGCCATTAGGGCCAAGCAATCCAACCACTTCGCCACTTTTAACCTCAATACCGACGTCTCTAACAACAGTGCGTGCACCATATTTTTTTTGCAAGCCAAAAGCTGTTAAGACCGATTGTGAGCTCATTGTGAAATGTTCCTTGGGGATTCTTTTCTGCGCGGAGATAAAGTTGATTTAACTAGTTGCTCTGATAGGGCATTATATTTTTCTGTTTGACCATCGTAATGAATGCGATCACCGTTCACTTGGTCAGATATTTTAGTGCCGCTTAGTTGGCTCATTTTGGCTTTGCCTACAAGAGTAGCTGTCTCGGATTTTGCATCATATTGAATCCAGTCAGCTTGTCCTTCGATGTATTCATCTAAACCTGTGTCACGCCTTTGTCTTAGGCTAGCTATGCCGCCTGGTTTGGCAAAAATGGTGGCTAATTGATAACCTTCCGGATCAATTTTGACATGAGCTTTTTCGCCGCGAATAATCAGTGTGCCTTTGACAAGTAACACATTACTTTCTAGGTGATAAATTTGATTAACGTCGTCGAATTGAGCTTTGTCAGAACTCAGCGCAATAGGTTTGTCCTTATCAGCTTTTTCAGCATGAACATTGGCAATTGTTGAGCATATTGCCAATGTGAATAAAATTCTTAAGGCGAATAAATATTTCATCTGCTGCCGCCTGTATTTTCTGACTCGATGCGGCCTTTAACTTGACCGATCATCGTCAGCTTTTGATGAACATTGTCAAAGATTGCACCTTCTTGTGAGGTCATGACTGATAAGCCTTGCTCTAAAACAACAGGTAGATTCGTTTTAACAATATCCTCATTCATGAGAACTGTGAATTTATTCGAGCTCATTAACAAACGAGCGCTACCTGCTTGGGTTCCAGTGGCAGCTTGCGCAGGTCTTGTTAGGTTGGCATTGCCAACCATATCCAAGATGGTCATATCGCCATTCAAAAGACCTTTATCAGAGCGAACAGTGATTGGTGGCTTGGTTGCATGAAAACGTCTAGCAATAGGCTGATAGATTTCTGAGCTTGCATCGTCTTCATAATGAATTAGTTTTTGTCCGACTACTCGATATAGAGCATTTCCTTGTGGTCCCAAGGTGGTTACAACAATGCCATCCATGATGTAGTCTGGAACATGTCTTTTATTTTTGGTGATTTCAATATCTGGCGTATTGATTTGAACTAGCCAATAAGTGCCTAGCGTCAACAGCCCCATTAAGAATATGGGTAGAAATTTCAGTGCTGATGACATCAACCCCATCTTATAAAGACTCTTGAAGTAAGCGCTCGTAATTGTTTTGCGCCTTCAGTATTAGGTCGCATAATTCTCTGACAGCACCGTGACCCCCAATTCTCTGGGTGATGTAGTGAGCACGCTTTTTAACTTCATCGTGTGCTTGATGCGGGCAGGCGGCTAGATGAACTTTTGGCAAGATAGCTAAATCAGGCCAATCATCACCCATTGCGGCTGTTTCTGATAACTGGTGACCGGTTTTCTTTATTAAAGCTTGTAGGGCTTCGTATTTATTGCTAACACCCATTTGTACTTCTTTGATGCCGAGTTCTCTAGCTCTACCTTCTACCATGCCGGATGACCTACCAGTAATGATGGCAACGGTGACGCCTGTTGATTGAAGAAGCTTGATGCCGTGGCCATCTAAGCTATCAAATGTTTTTAAAAATTCTTTCCCATCTGATCCAACGAGTAGGCTTCCGTCTGTAAGTACGCCATCAACATCTAATACAAGTAATTTGATGTCGGCAGCTCTCTCAATAGCTTGCGGATGATTGGTGAGAGGGTTGGTTACCATTGGATTAAATGCATTTGTCATATTAAATAACCTGAGCTGCAAAAAGATCGTGCAAGTTAAGTGCGCCTAGCAAGCGACTTTGATTATCAACAACCACTAATTGGTTGATGCGATGGCGCTCCATCATTTCAACAGCTTCAGCAGCTAATAGGTCAGGAGAAATTGTTCTGGGATTTGCAGTCATGGCATCTTTGAGAGAAATGTTTTGGAACTGAATATTCTTCTCGATTAATCGACGTAAATCACCATCTGTAAAGATGCCTAAAACTTTGTCTTCATCATCAGTTACAACAGTCATGCCCATGCGCTTTGCTGTGATTTCTAAAAGAGCATCGGTGATGCTGGCATTGATATTAATTTTGGGTGCTTCAGCACCGCTTCTCATGACATCTCTGACATGAGTTAGCAACTTTCTACCTAAGCTGCCGCCCGGATGTGATCTTGCAAAATCTTCGGGTTTAAATCCTCTTGCATCAAGTAGTGCAACTGCTAATGCATCTCCCATGGCTAACGCAGCAGTTGTGCTGGCTGTTGGGGCCAAGTTAAGAGGGCAGGCTTCTTTCTCAACGGCTACATTGAGGTGTGAGTCAGCTAACACTGCTAAAGATGAATTTGGGTTGCCTGTTAAAGCAATTAGTTTTGCTCCAGTGCGTTTAATAATCGGAACAATCGCTGTTAGTTCACTTGTTTCGCCAGAGTTTGAGAAAGCTACAAACACATCATGTTGTGTGACCATACCCAAATCACCATGACTTGCTTCTGCTGGATGAACAAAAAATGCTGGTGATCCAGTGGATGCAAAAGTTGCTGCAATTTTTCTGCCAATATGACCAGATTTGCCAATGCCTGAAACCACTACGCGACCAGAGCATGCCAATAAAATTTCAATGGCATGAGCAAATTGTTCGGCATTCTGATTTGTTAGGTTTTTCTGCAAAGTTAGTATGGCCTCTCCTTCGATGGCTAGAGTCTCTCTAGCAAGGTCGATGGCTCTTTGTTTTTGCAGTTCGGTTTGTTTATTCATAACAGAAGTATATGTCTTTAGCCTTATTTCAATAAGGGGGCTAAGTACTTGCCTGTATAACTTTTTGCTACTTTAGCAACATTTTCAGGGGTGCCTACAGCAATAATCTCTCCGCCACCACCGCCACCTTCAGGCCCCAAGTCAATAATCCAATCAGCGGTCTTAATGACATCGAGATTGTGCTCAATGATGACGATTGTATTCCCATGCTTTTTAAGAGTGTGTATTACTTTTAAAAGCAATTGAATATCATGGAAATGAAGCCCAGTGGTTGGTTCGTCGAGGATGTATAAGGTTCTACCCGTGTCACGTTTAGATAATTCAAGAGATAACTTAACGCGCTGAGCTTCTCCGCCGGATAGAGTGGTTGCACTTTGTCCGAGCTTTACGTAACCAAGACCGACATCAAGAAGTGTTTTTAGTTTTCTTTTGACGGTAGGAACGGCTTCAAAGAACTCGTGGGCCTGCTCAATGGTCATTGATAAAACTTCGTGAATATTTTTGCCTTTATAGCGGATATCTAATGTTTCACGGTTGTATCGTTTGCCGTGACATACATCACAAGGGACATAAACATCGGGCAAGAAATGCATTTCAACTTTTAGAACGCCGTCACCTTCACAAGTTTCACATCTACCGCCGCGAACGTTAAATGAGAATCTGCCGGCTTCATAACCTCTTTCCCTGGCTGCAGGAACACCAGCAAATAGTTCTCTGATTGGGGTAAATAATCCTGTATACGTTGCAGGATTAGATCTTGGTGTTCTGCCAATCGGTGATTGATCAACGTTGATCACTTTATCAAAGTGCTCTAAACCTTGAATCTCTTTGTGCTCAGCTGGTTCGGCATTTGAGCCATAAAGATGCTGAGCAACAGCATGGTGGAGTGTGTCATTAATTAGTGTTGATTTGCCTGAGCCTGATACACCTGTCACGCAGGTTAATAAACCTAGAGGAATTTCAACATCAACATTTTTCAAATTATTGCCAGTAGCACCAATAATTTTTAAGTTTTTATCGCTGACTGGCGTACGGTTTTTGGGTACAGCAATTGACTCTTTACCAGATAGATATGCGCCTGTTAACGATGTAGGGTGCTCCTGTATTTCTTTGGGGGTGCCCTCGGCAATAATTTTTCCACCATGTTCGCCTGCGCCTGGACCGATATCAATCACGTAATCGGAAGCGCGAATCATGTCTTCATCATGTTCAACAACTAAAACAGAGTTGCCTAAGTCTCTCAGATGTTTCAGGGTGCCAATAAGGCGATCGTTATCACGTTGGTGTAATCCAATTGAAGGCTCATCAAGGACATACATCACACCAGTTAACCCAGAGCCAATTTGCGAGGCTAGCCTAATACGCTGAGCTTCACCACCTGATAGCGTATCGGCACTTCTGTCGAGTGATAAATAATCAAGGCCAACATCATTCAGAAAGCTCAAGCGAGAGCTGATTTCAGAAATAATTTTTCCAGCAATTTCTTTTTTGGCGCCTTTTAATTCAAGTGTCTTGAAATAAGTAAGTGCTTTGCCAAGCGGAAGATTGCTAATTTCATAGATTGCACGAGATTGAGCGCCATCACCCACTTTGACGTTTCTTGCCTCTGTTCTTAGGCGGGTGCCTTCACATGTTGGGCAAGGTTTATTGTTTTGGTATTTGGCTAATTCTTCTCTAACCGTTGCCGAATCTGTTTCTTTGTAGCGTCTTTCAAAGTTTGCAACGATGCCTTCAAAAGCATGTTCGCGCACTATTACCTTCCCTTTTTCGTTCAGATATTCAAATGGAATATCTTGGTTTCCTGAGCCAAAGAGAATTAAGTCTTGAGCTTTCTTTGATAGCTCCTCAAAGGGTGTTTCTAAATCAAAATTGGCATGTTTTGCTAAATTTTGCAAAAGCCTAAAATAAAACTGGTTACGACGATCCCATCCTTTAATTGCACCTGATGCTAAAGATAATTCTGGGTGTGCAACGACTCGTTTTGGATCAAAGAAGGTAATGTGCCCTAAGCCATCACAACTTGGGCAGGCGCCCATTGGATTGTTGAATGAAAAAAGCCTTGGCTCAAGTTCTTGTAATGAGTATGAGCAAACGGGGCATGCAAATTTGCTGGAGAAGAGTTGCTCTTCGTTTGTATCCATTTCTAGTGCAATAGCCCGACCATCCGCGAGTCTTAGTGCAGTTTCAAATGATTCGGCTAAGCGCTGTTGAATATCAGCTTTGACTTTGATGCGATCAATTACTACGTCAATTGAATGTTTTTCATTCTTTTTTAATTTTGGTAAATCATCTACTTCATATATTTTTGCGGTGGCATGTTGCGTAGTGCCGCCACCTGAGCGAACTCTAAAACGAACAAATCCTTGGGCTTGAAGATCTTCAAATAGATCAACATGCTCACCTTTACGCTCACTGACTACAGGCGCCAAAATCATTAGCTTTGTGTCTTCGGGTTTTGCCATCACGGTATCTACCATTTGAGATACGCTTTGTGCTTCTAGTGGCAAATGGTGTTCTGGGCAGTGGGGTGTACCAGCTCGTGCAAAAAGTAGTCTTAGATAGTCATGGATTTCTGTGACTGTACCCACAGTTGATCGTGGATTGTGACTAGTTGCTTTTTGTTCAATAGAGATAGCTGGTGATAAACCTTCGATTGAGTCAACATCAGGTTTTTCCATGAGTTGTAAAAACTGTCTGGCGTACGCAGAGAGTGACTCAACGTAACGACGTTGACCTTCTGCATAAAGAGTATCGAAAGCCAAAGAGCTTTTGCCTGACCCTGATAGCCCAGTAATGACCACCAATTGATCTCTTGGGATATCTAAGTTGATGCTTTTTAGGTTGTGGGTGCGCGCACCCCTAATTTTTATCGTATCCATGATTTTTCTTTGCGTAACCAGTTAATATAGCTCTTTCTTATGCAAAACACAGAACTTCGCGCATCTTTAGCCTTGGCTGGCATTTTTGCCCTACGCATGTTGGGCCTTTTTTTGATCTTGCCAGTATTTAGTATTCACGCTAAATCCTTGTCTGGCGGGGATCAGGCCCTTTTGGTGGGCTTAGCATTGGGCATCTATGGATTTGTGCAGGCTTGTTTGCACATTCCCCTTGGCATGCTGTCAGACAAATACGGGCGTCGCCCTGTTGTGGTGTTTGGTTTGGGGTTGTTTGTCCTAGGAGCTTTTATTGCAGCCAGTCATGATGATTTGATTTGGATAACAGTTGGTAGGGCCATTCAAGGAGCTGGCGCAATTTCAGCTGCTGTTACAGCATGGTTGGCTGATTTAACCAGAGAAGAGACTCGCACCCGAGCCATGGCAATGGTTGGGGGCAGTATTGCGCTAACTTTTGCTCTATCGTTGGTTGTGGCGTCCCCATTGCATGAGTCAATAGGTTTAGATGGTATGTTCAATGTCATGGCTTTTTTAGGCATTGGAGCACTATTAATTGCTTTATTTGTTGTGCCAGAGCAAAGCAAATCAAGCCAGACACCCTTTACTGCTAAGTTTTTAGAAGTTTTCTTTAACAAAGATCTTTTGCGTCTGAACTTGGGCGTATTGGTTTTACATGCTGCTCAGATTGCCCTATTTTTAACTTTGCCCAGGTTATTAGCTCGAGCTGATTTACCTTTGTCTGAACACTGGCAACTCTATCTGCCAGCAGTTTTAATTTCTTTTGCATTCATGGCTCCCATCATCATGATGAGTGAAAAACGCAAACGTATGAAGCCCGCATTTATCTTGGGTATTACTGCGATGTTGGTAGCCCAATTAATGATGGCCAATTTCATTGGTTTAACTGGGTTGGCTTTGGCGGTGCTGGTTTACTTTATTGGGTTTAATATTCTTGAAGCCATGCAGCCATCGCTAGTGTCTAGGTGGGCTAGTCATGCAAAAGGCACGGCTTTGGGTATCTACAACACCACTCAATCAACTGGTTTATTTTTAGGCGGTCTTTTGGGTGGTTGGCTACTACAGAACTGGGGCGAATCATCAGTTTTTTATGCTTGCTCAGCCATGATTTTTGCCTGGCTTATAATTGCTTCATCTATGAGAGAGTTGCCTCAAAAACCTCTCTAAATTTGGGTTTAAGAATTCGACATAGATACAAATGATTTAATTTCGGTACAACAAATTTTTTCTTCGGGAGACAAAGATGGCATCAGTAAATAAAGTAATTATTGTGGGTAATGTTGGCCGTGATCCAGAAACTCGTCGCCTACCAAGTGGTGATGCAGTGACAAACATTTCAATTGCAACAACAGATCGTTATCGCGACAAGCAATCTGGCGAGATGCGCGAGAACACAGAGTGGCACAGAGTTGCGTTCTTTGGCAAAGTGGCTGAGGTTGCGGAAAAATATTTGAAGAAGGGTTCTCAAGTGTATGTTGAGGGCCGTTTGCGTACACGTAAGTGGACCGACCAAAGTGGACAAGAAAAATACTCTACTGAAATCGTTGCTGAAACAATGCAAATGCTAGGTGGTCGTGCACCAGGTTCGGCAGAGGGTGGCCCATCTTCGATGGCTGCGCCGAAATCATCTGCACCAATGAGCAGTCCTAGTCTTGGTGATATAGACGACGATATTCCGTTTTAATTGTTATTGACGTGAGTGGCGCTTGTTATCTGGCCACTCAGCGTTGTAATCAGCCCTGAATGGGTTGATGTCAATGCCGCCTCTGCGAGTGTATCGGGCATAAACCGATAGTTTGCTTGGGCGGCATTTGTTTTTGATGTCTATAAATATTTTCTCTACACAGTGTTCATGAAACTCTTGATGTTCTCTGAAAGCTATCAAGTAACGTAATAAACCTTCTTCATTAATGGTTGGCCCTACGTAGTTAATCTGTACACTGGCCCAGTCTGGTTGACCAGTTACTGGACAGTTTGAGCGAAGTAAATGAGTTACCAGGGATTCTTCTACTAAGCCCAAGCTTGGATCTGAGCTTAGTAAGTCAGCGATTGGTTTCTGCTCAGGGTTAATTTCAAGATCTAATCTGTCTAAAAGTTTTCCAGATAACTCTCTCATGCCATTGGCGCTCTGAGATTCTGGGCTGTGGAGTTGCACCATAACTGTGGAACCCGCCGCCTTTGATAAATCTTTTTTAAGGGTGTCAATTAAGTGATCGTTAGACTCAAAGCGATGATTGTTTAAGCTATTTAGATACAGTTTCCAAGATTTTGATTCAATAATGTTTGGTGAGTTGGCAGGGACCATAAATGTGGCAATGGCTAGTTGAGGTTTGCCTTTGGCATTTAACCAACTTAGTTCATAAGCATTCCAAATATCAACGCCAAAAAAAGGTAGTGATTGGCACTGGATGCCTAGTTTGGCGCGATTCTCATCTCTACTAATTGGAAATAGTAGATCAGGGCTGTATTGGTTCGGGTTCTCTGAGTTTTTGCCCAAAGGAGCATGTTCTAGATGACTCATGATTATTTTTTAATTTGATTGGCAATGCCAGATAAAACTTGACCCGTTGGAGCAACATCTGATGCCAACTCGCAGTGCCCTAATTGGTCATCAAAAAAGAAGTCAGGTTGAAATTCTTTTAAAAAATCTTTTTTGGCTAAACCGCCTAGAAACATGGCTTCATCCACTGTCACACCCCATGCCATGAGTGTTCTGATTGCTCTTTCGTGAGCAGGTGCAGAACGTGCGGTTACCAGCGCAGTTCTAATTCTCATTGGATGATGCTCTTGTTTCGTGGCATTTTGTAGCCGATGTAAGGCCTCCAATAGTGGCTTGAATGGACCAGGCGGTAGAGGAATTTCTACTTTTTTACTTTCATGAGCTACAAAAGCATCAAGCCCTTTACTTTGAAATACTTGTTCAGCCTCATCGGAAAACAGCACGGCATCGCCGTCAAAGGCAATCCGAATTTCATCGGGATTAGACTCTGCAATCTGCTTACTCTGAGGAAAAACCATTGCGGCAGGAAAGCCTGCATCAAGGGTTGCTCGTACATCATCTGCATTAGCGGATAAAAATAAATTGGCTTGCAATGATTTGAGGTAGTGATAAGGAGGTCTGCCGCGCGTGAACACTCCGCGTTCAATAGCTAGCCCCACACTTTTTGCAGATCTAAAAACTCTTAAACCACTCACTGGGTCATTTCTTGAAAGAATGACCACCTCAACCATTTGCTGTTTGCCTTGATTAAAGCCGAGTAACTTTTTTACCAGTGGGTATGCCACGCCCGGTTTGGCTGCTTGATCAATGCGCTCAAGTTGAAGTTGCATGTAGGCGCTGTCATCCGTAGCCTCAAAAATTTGATTTTCTTCTTCAAAGTTAAAAAGGGCCCTCGATGAGATGGCTACAACAAGTTTTCCATCTAATGAGAAGGCCATTTTTAAGCTAAGAAAAGTTTGTAGGCAGGGTTATCGCTTTCGTCCCAGTGAGGATAGCCAAGACCTGCCAAGAATTTCTTCAGTTCTTTTTTATCGCTACTTGGAACTTGAATGCCAACCAAGATTCGACCATAGTCAGCACCATGATTACGGTAATGAAACAAGCTGATGTTCCAGTTGGGCGCCATGCTTGTTAAGAACTTCATTAGTGCCCCAGGCTTTTCTGGGAACTCAAAGCGGTAAAGCAATTCATTTTTAGCAAGCGTAGATCGACCGCCAACCATGTGGCGCAGATGAGATTTAGCTAATTCATCATGCGTCAAATCAATTGTGTCAAATCCAGATTTTTTGAAAGACTTTGCAATTTGAGTGCTATCAGTCGCTTTTTGTGTGGCAATGCCAACAAAGATGTGAGCTTTATCTGCATCAGCAATGCGGTAGTTAAATTCGGTGACGTTTCTGTCACCTAGTAGTTCGCAAAAGCGTCTGAACGAACCGCGTTGTTCTGGAATGGTCACTGCAAAAACAGCTTCCTTCGCCTCGCCAACTTCTGCGCGCTCAGCAACAAATCTCAAGCGATTGAAGTTGATGTTTGCACCACAAGCTACAGCCACCAGCGTTTTATCTTTGCATTTTTCGCGCTCGACGTAAGATTTCAGTCCCGCAAGGGCAAGGGCGCCGGCGGGTTCTAGGATGCTTCTAGTATCAGTAAAGACGTCATTGATCGCAGCGCATATTGCGTCTGTATCAACTGTGATGATTTCATCAACCACTTCTTGGCACAGCCTAAAGGTTTCTTTGCCAACAAGCTTGACTGCGGTGCCATCGGAAAACAGCCCTACTTCTTTGAGTTCTACTCTTTTGCCAGCTTCTAATGATTTTTTCATGGCATCAGAGTCAACTGTTTGCACGCCAATTACTTTGATGTCAGGACGAACAGCTTTGATGTATGCGCCAACGCCTGCCACAAGACCGCCGCCGCCAATAGCTAAGAAGATAGCGTCGATAGGCTCTTGATGTTGTTGTAGCACCTCCATCGCGATCGTGCCTTGACCTGCGATTACATCTGGATCATCAAATGGATGTACAAATGTGAGGTGATGTTTTTTTTCAAGTGCTAAAGCATGTTGATAAGCATCGCTGTAAGACTCACCGTGGAGCACAATTTCTACAGAGTTACCACCTCTAGATCTAACAGCATCAATTTTTACTTGTGGCGTGGTGGTTGGCATCACGATGATTGCTTTGCAGCCTAATTTGGCAGCTGAAAGAGCTACGCCTTGAGCATGATTGCCGGCTGAGGCGGCAATCACCCCGCGTTTCAAGTCAGTTGAACTAAGGTGCGCCATTTTGTTGTAGGCACCTCTGAGCTTGAATGAAAACACTGGTTGGTTATCTTCGCGCTTCAGCAAAACCTTATTCTTGATCCGTGCTGATAGATGTGTAGCAAGTTCAAGCTCGGTTTCGCGAGCAACGTCATATACCTTGGCGGTTAGAATTTTTCTTAAATAATCTTTTGGCATCCTGTGAGCGTATCACGGCATCAGCCTAAAATGACCAAACATGGAAAGCAATTTACATAATTTTTTAGTTTGGCTCTCGTTACCTATTGTTGGGTTGCCAGCAGTATTTACTGTATCTTTTGTATCTGCAACCCTCTTGCCAATGGGGTCTGAACCCGTTTTATTTGGCTATCTCAAACTTAATCCAGATATGTTTTGGGTGGCAATTTTAGTTGCCACAACAGGTAATACTTTGGGCGGGATGCTTGACTGGTTAATGGGCTTTGGGGCTAGTAAAGCCCATGAAAAACTATTGGGCCCCAAAGAGCATAAGCTCTTGAAATGGTTCGAAAAAATGGGTCCTAAAGCCCTACTTTTGTCGTGGTTGCCTATTGTGGGTGATCCATTGTGTGCCGTGGCAGGTTGGTTGAGGTTGCCGTGGCTGCAATGCTTGATTTATATGGCGATTGGCAAGTTTTTACGTTATGTGACCATGACTTACGTGCTATTGATGGTGCCAGATGGCTTCTGGAGTGCCATAGGTCATTGGTTGGGCCTAATTTGATGGCCACATTATTGGCATGGTTTCAAAGGGTTATTCAAGATTGAGACGACCAAGCCCATAGTCCTTTAAAATAGCGTTTTAGTTAAAGCCAGTGATATGAACGCACCTTTGCCCCTGAATAGCTTTGCTGAGCATGCTCAAAATGCTCCGCGTTTGCGTGAAATTCCTTATAACTACACATCTTTCTCAGACAGAGAGATTGTTATTCGTTTGTTGGGTGAGCAAGCATGGCAAATTCTCGATGAATTAAGGTCGGGCCGTAAAACAGGTCGATCAGCCAGAATGCTTTATGAGGTTTTGGGTGATATTTGGGTTGTGCAACGCAATCCTTATTTACAAGACGACTTATTGGATAACCCGCATCGCCGTAAACAGTTGATTGAAGCTTTGCATCATCGCTTGCGAGAAGTTCAAAAGCGTATGACTACTGAGTTAGCTGACAAAGTAGGTAAGTTGGTTGGTAGCGCTAAAGATGCTGTTGAGTTTTTTAATGCGGAATTTGATCGCGTCGCTGTTTTACGTAAGCGAGTGAAAAAAGTATTAGGTAAATACACTGCGGCAGACAACATTGCCTATGATGGTTTAGCGCGCGTGTCTCATGTGACAGATGCCACGGATTGGCGCGTTGAATATCCATTTGTAGTTTTAACGCCAGACTCAGAGGATGAAATACCTGGTTTAGTTAAGGGGTGTATTGAATTAGGTTTGACGATCATTCCTCGAGGGGGTGGTACAGGTTACACGGGTGGTGCTGTGCCACTCTCACCGATGTCTGCCGTTATCAATACCGAAAAATTAGAAACGCTAGGCGCAGTTGAGATGCTTCGTTTGCCTGGCTTGGATCATGAAGTTGCCACTATTTATTCGGGCGCAGGTGTTGTAACGAAACGAGTTTCTGATGCTGCTGATAAGTCTGGGAACGTATTTGCTGTAGATCCAACTTCTGCTGAAGCTAGCTGCATTGGCGGAAATATTGCTATGAACGCTGGCGGTAAGAAAGCCGTGTTGTGGGGAACTGCGTTAGATAACTTGGCGTCATGGAGAATGGTTGACCCAGAGGGTAACTGGTTGGATGTTGAACGTATTGGTCACAATATGGGCAAGATTCATGATGTTGACTTTGCGACTTTTAAGTTAACTTGGTCAGATGGTCTTTATGCCCCAGGTCTCAGAGTTATTAAGACAGAAGAATTAAAGATTGAAGGTAAACGTTTCCGCAAAGAAGGTTTGGGCAAAGACGTCACGGATAAGTTTTTGGCAGGTTTGCCGGGTGTCCAGAAAGAAGGTTGTGACGGCCTAATTACGAGTGCAAGATGGGTATTGCATCGCATGCCTAAGCAAATACGAACAGTTTGTTTGGAGTTTTTTGGTCAAGCTAGAGATGCTATTCCAAGTATTGTTGAAGTAAAGGCTTATTTAGATCAACAAACCAAACAAGGTGGGGCAATTCTTGCAGGTTTGGAGCATTTGGATGAGCGTTATCTAAAGGCTGTTGGTTACGCTACAAAATCAAAGCGTAATGTTCTGCCAAAAATGGTATTGATTGGTGACATTGTTGGCGATGATGAAAATGCGGTAGCCACTGCAGCGAGCGAAGTTATTCGTTTGGCCAATACCCGAGTTGGCGAAGGTTTTGTGGCGGTTAGCCCAGAAGCTCGTAAAAAATTCTGGCTAGATCGTTCAAGAACTGCTGCTATTGCTAAGCACACAAACGCATTCAAGGTGAACGAAGATGTTGTGATTCCTTTGGATCGTATGGGTGAGTACACCGATGGTATTGAATTAATCAACATCGAGTTGTCATTAAAAAATAAGCTACAACTATTGAGTGAGCTTGAAAGCTTTTTTAGACAAGGTAACTTGCCTTTAGGTAAATCTGATGATAGCCACGACATACCAGAAGCCGAAATGCTTGAGGGGCGTGTTGCCCAAGCATTGCAATTAATTGATACTGTTCGAGCTGAATGGTCTGAATGGGCGGGTAATATCAACCAACACTTTAGTGGTTTACAAGATAGAAGTTTGCGGGCATCTTGGAAGTTAGAGGTTAGGGCTGAGTTAAGAAAAATTTTCAGTGGCGCCTCTTTTGAACCTATCTTAAAAGAATGCGAAGCAATTCATAAGCGAGTGTTGCGTAGCAGAGTTTTTGTGGCATTGCACATGCATGCTGGTGATGGAAATGTCCACACCAACATCCCAGTTAACTCTGACAACTACGATATGTTGCAAGATGCCCACCAGGCAGTTGATCGCATCATGAAGCTGGCGAGATCTTTGAATGGTGTGATTTCAGGTGAGCATGGTATTGGTATTACAAAGCTTGAATACCTAACTGAATCAGAGATCAAAGACTTTAGATCTTATAAGTTGAAAGTTGACCCTGAGGGTCGTTTCAATAAAGGTAAGTTAATGCCTGGCGCTGACTTAAGGAATGCCTATACGCCAAGCTTTGGTTTGATGGGGCATGAGTCATTGATCATGCAGCAAAGTGATATTGGCGCGATTGCATCTAGTGTTAAAGATTGTTTGCGTTGCGGCAAGTGCAAACCAGTCTGTGCAACACATGTTCCTCGTGCTAATTTGCTTTATAGCCCGCGTAACAAGATTTTGGCTACGTCATTGTTGGTTGAAGCTTTCTTGTATGAAGAGCAAACAAGGCGCGGTGTTTCTGTGAAGCATTGGGAAGCATTCGATGATGTGGCAGCGCATTGCACGGTTTGTCACAAGTGCGTGACGCCATGCCCTGTCAAAATTGATTTTGGTGATGTGACCATGAATATGCGTAATTTGTTGCGCAAGATGGGTCAAAAGCGTTTCAACCCTGGCGCTTCTGCAGCCATGTTCTTCTTGAATGCAACAAATCCAGAGACTATCCAGTTAACACGTAAATTGATGATTGACTGGGGTTATAAGGCTCAGAGATTGGCTCATGATTTCTTGAAAAAGTTTGCTAAAGCACAGACAGCTAAACCGCGTGCAACTGTGGGTAAGCCGCCAGTGCAAGAACAGGTCATACATTTTGTAAATAAAAAGATGCCTGGCAATTTGCCTAAGAAAACAGCTCGTGCTTTGTTAGATATTGAAAACTCTGACATTGTGCCGATTATTCGAAATCCTCAAACAACATCCGTAGATACTGAGGCTGTTTTTTACTTCCCAGGTTGTGGATCTGAGAGATTATTTTCGCAAGTAGGTTTAGCTACACAAGCGATGTTGTGGCATGCGGGTGTTCAGACAGTATTGCCGCCGGGTTACTTATGCTGCGGTTATCCTCAGCGTGGTTCTGGTGACTTTGATAAAGCCGATAAGATCATTACAGACAATCGGGTGCTCTTCCACCGTATGGCTAACACTCTAAATTATTTAGATATTAAAACTGTTGTGGTTTCTTGTGGCACTTGTTATGACCAGTTATCTGGTTATGAGTTTGACAAGATTTTCCCTGGTTGCAGAATTGTTGATATTCATGAGTTCTTGTTAGAGAAGGGCATTAAGTTGGAGGGGGCTAAAGGTGTTAGGTACATGTATCACGACCCTTGTCATAGCCCGATGAAACTACAAGATCCGCTTAAAACTGTTAACAGCCTGGTAACAACCGAAGATGGCACATTGATTTCAAAAAATGATCGCTGCTGTGGTGAGTCTGGCACGTTGGCAGTTACTCGATCAGACATATCTACGCAAATTCGTTTCCGTAAAGAAATTGAGATGCGTAAGGGCGCAGCCGATTTAAGAAGTAACTTTGATGGAGAAGTAAAAGTCTTAACAAGTTGCCCATCATGCTTACAAGGCTTGTCTCGATACAACGATGATTCTGAAACAAAGGCCGATTACATTGTTGTAGAGATGGCTAATCACTTGTTGGGTGAGGATTGGATGGCGAATTACGTGAAGAGTGCTAACCAAGGTGGCATCGAAAGGGTATTGGTTTAAAAACTATGACAAATAAAGCCCCATTGCCACAAAATATTGTGGTTCATCAACAGTCCAAGGTTTTAGAGTTGGTGTATGGCACAGATGTTTATAAATTGCCATTTGAGTTTCTGAGAGTTTGGTCGCCATCAGCTGAAGTGCGCGGGCATGGTGTTGGGCAAGAGACTTTGCAGACTGGCAAAAGAGATGTGTTGATTAATAACATTGAGCAGGTGGGGCATTATGCAATCAAGCCTGTCTTTTCTGATGGGCATGACTCTGGCATTTACTCATGGGAATATCTCTATGAGATGTGTCAGAACTATGAGGTTATGTGGCAAGACTATCTTGGTCGCTTGGAAAAAGAGGGTGTCGATAGAGATGCGCCTATGGCTAAAGATGCCGGTCACTCATGTGGGCACTAATTAGGTATGGCACAAACACACTTCGGATATAAAACTGTCGATGAGACTGAAAAAGCTAGCAAGGTTGCCGAGGTTTTTCATTCTGTAGCCAATAAGTACGACATCATGAATGACTTGATGTCGGGTGGGTTGCATAGGGTGTGGAAACATTTCACCATCAGCAAGGCAGCAGTTAAATCAGGGCAAAAAGTTTTAGATATCGCTGGCGGTACAGGTGATTTGTCATTAAGTTTTGCTAAACAAGTCGGGTTGGAACGTGAAACTGGTGGTCAGGTGTGGTTGACAGATATCAACGCATCGATGCTTGGGTATGGACGTAATCGTCTTTTAGACAAAGGCTACCACTTGCCTTGCGTTCAGGTTGATGCAGAACAAATTCCTTTTCCATCAAATTATTTTGACTTAACAACAGTTGCGTTTGGTCTTCGTAATATGACGCATAAGGACGTGGCACTTAAAGAGATGTTGCGTGTGATTAAGCCTGGCGGAAAGGTGATGGTTTTGGAGTTTTCAAAGCCAGTTGAGGCACTCAAACCAATATATGACGCCTATTCATTCAAAATCTTGCCATGGCTTGGTGAGAAGGTGGCTGGGGATGCAGATAGTTATCGGTATCTTGCTGAGTCAATCCGCATGCATCCTGATCAAGAGACTTTAAAAACCATGATGGAAAGTGTGGGTTTTGATAAGGTTGAATATCATTCATTAACAGGTGGTATTGTTGCTCTTCACATTGGTTATAAGTATTAATTGATTGTTTGCTTGATTTCAATAAAGAGGTTAAAGATGATTTTGAAGAAAAGTTTTGTGTGTTTAGTTCTTTCTTCTTTTGTATTGGCTGGTGCATCATTTAATGCTGATGCTAAACGTTTGGGTGGTTCAAAGAGTATGGGTAAGCAGTCTCAGAGCGTGACTCAGAAGCAACAAGCTGCCCCAACTCAGCCGACAGCTCCAACAGCGGCTCCTGCGCCAGCAGCAAAACCAGTTCCTGCGACCCCTGCCGCTCAACCTAAAAAAGGGTTTGGTATGGCTGGCATTTTGGGCGGCTTGGCAGCTGGCCTTGGTCTTGGGTGGTTATTGTCACATTTCGGCTTAGGTGAAGCGGCGGCTTCATTCTTCATGGGATTGTTAGTAGTATTGTTAGTGGTGATGGTGGGTGCCTGGTTGTTCAGACGTTTTTCTGGCAATCAAGCAACTTATAAGACAAGTCCTGCTGGCGGACCAGCATGGGAGCCTAATGATCGCTTTGATCGACAAGAGCCTACAAGCTCTGGTTCAGCAACGGTTACTGCACCTCCAGTTGCGGCTGAAATTGATCCTGCCATTAAAAACTTTGATCAAGAGTCATTCCTGATTAATGCAAAGAAACATTTCGTTCATTTACAAGATGCATGGGATCAAGGTGATCTAGCAAAATTAAAAGAATTCGCCACAGCTGAGATGTTTGAAGAGTTGAGACAAGATTTAGAAGCTAGAGCAACGTTACAAAACCGTACAGAGGTATTAACATTAGAGGCTGATTTGTTGGGCATTGAATCTAGCGCTGATGTTTATATGGCAAGTGTGCGTTTCTCGGGCATGATTCGTGAGCAGTCAGATGGCCCAGGTGAGTCATTTGTAGAGGTGTGGAATTTAATTAAGCCTGTTAATGGTCAAGGTGGTTGGGTATTAGCAGGTATACAACAGTTGGTTTAATCTGAACGCAATAGTTAAAACTTTAAATTACTTACTGGCCCAAGAATCTTGGGCCAGTGATCTTTTGCGCAAGCATATTGGTAAAAAAGTTAGATTTATTCTGCCTATTACTCAAGTCTCACTACTGATTAATGAGCAAGCTAACTTCTCGTTAGCCAAAGAAGACGGTGAAGATCCTAATGTCACCTTAACAATTTCATCAGATGTTTTAAATGCGTACATTGCGGGCGGTAAAGATGCTGCGGCTCAGCATGTCAAAGTTTCTGGTGACGTGGATTTGGCACAAACCATGGCGAAGTTGGCTAGCCAACTTCGCTGGGAGTTTGAGGAAGATTTATCTAAGTTGGTTGGAGATACCTTAGCTCATAGAATCGTTCAGTCAGCCAGAAAAGGTCGATCATTTGGTGAGTCAGCCATTAAAGATCTTGGCGCTAGTGTTTTGGAATATTTGGTACATGAAAAACCAACCCTTGTTAAAGCAGAAGAATTGGTTCGTTATAAAGAAGATCTGCGTCGACTTCGAGATGATGTGGATAGGATTGAAAAACGTATAGAGCGTTTATTGGAGAAATCTTCGTGAGGCAGTTTTTAAGGTTATTTAAAATTCTCTATACGATTTGGAGATTCGGTGTTCTAAAAGTTATTAGAGACAGCCTCAAGCCAGGTCTTATTAAAGTTATCTTGACTGTTGCGTCATGGTTGACGCCTGGAGCCTACACGCGTGGTGAAAGTTTGCGTTTAGCGTTAGAGGCGCTAGGGCCAATATTTGTTAAGTTTGGTCAAGTGCTCTCTACGCGACGCGATTTATTGCCTACTGATATTGCTGATGAATTGGCGAAGTTACAAGATCAAGTGCCACCATTTTCTGAAGTAAAGGCTATGGCTTTGATTGAGGCTTCACTAGGAAAGAAAATATCAGAAGTATTTAGCTCATTTGATGAGAAGCCGGTGGCCAGTGCCTCAGTTGCCCAAGTACATTTTGCTGTCTTAAGAGGTACAGATAAATATCCAGAGTGGGAAGGCAAACAGGTAGCCGTTAAGGTTTTACGTCCAGGGATACTGCCAATTATTGAGAGTGACTTGGCGTTATTAAGAATGCTTGCTGGTTTAGTAGAAAAACTATGGCGTGACGGCAAGCGCTTAAAGCCAAAAGAAAATGTTGATGAATTTGACACTTATTTGCACGATGAGTTAGACCTGATGCGGGAGGCTGCTAATGCAAGTCAGCTGCGTCGCAATTTTGAAGGTTCTAAAAAACTCATGATCCCTGAAATGTATTGGGATTTATGTGGTCTTAATGTGATGGTCATGGAAAGGATGCATGGCATTCCTATTTCAAGATTAGATGACTTGAAAGCTGCAGGTGTTGATCTTAAAAAGTTGGCATCTGATGGAGTTGAAATATTCTTCACACAAGTCTTCCATGATGGTTTTTTCCATGCAGACATGCATCCTGGAAATATTTTTGTGAGTGTTGCACCAGAATCGTTTGGCAGATACATCGCTTTAGACTTTGGCATCGTTGGCGCGCTATCTGATTCTGACAAAAATTATTTGGCACAGAATTTTTTAGCTTTCTTTAACCGCAATTACAGACGTGTCGCTGAATTACATATTGAATCAGGTTGGGTGCCAAAGGAAACAAGAGTAGAAGAATTAGAGGGTGCAGTTAGAGCGGTCTGCGAGCCTTATTTTGATCGACCTTTGAAAGAAATTTCATTGGGTATCGTTTTGATGAGGTTATTTCAGGCCTCTAGAAGGTTCAATGTTGAAATTCAGCCTCAATTAACTTTATTACAAAAAACTTTATTGAATGTTGAGGGTTTGGGGCGTCAATTAGATCCAGATATGGATTTATGGAAAACAGCCAAGCCAGTTTTGGAGCGTTGGGTTGATCAGCAAATCGGCATTCGAGGTTTTCTAGAGCGCATTAAAGATGAGGCACCACATTGGGCTAAGTTAGTGCCTACTATCCCTAGATTGCTTGCTCAGTGGCTTGATAAAAGCCAAAATCAGGATAAAGATGACACTCAAGAGTTGATGCTAAGACTCCTTTTAGAGCAAAAGCAAACTAGAAAATTAATCTGGGGAAGTATTCTTTTCTTGAGTGGTTTACTAGGCGGGACCTTATTTACGCTCACTTGGCTTAGCTAAGCCCTATAATTTCAAGCTTCATGAAAAAATATTTTATTGCTGGCATGCTGGTTTGGGCTCCTTTGGCCATCACGATTTGGGTGATGACATGGGGCCTATCTGTATTAGATGGTGTCTTTGGCTCGGTAATGAGCGCTTTGATGGCGATATTGCCTTCTGCCCTGAAACCAGCTCTCCAGTCATTCAGAGATTTGCCGGGTGTAGGCATTTTGATTGTTTTGGCAATCATTTTGGCTACTGGCGTTTTTGCAGCGAATTTTGTTGGTCAATGGTGGATTAAGTTGTGGGATCAAATCATTACCCACATTCCTATTGTTAAATCTATTTATTCAAGCGTTAAGCAGGTGTCTGGAACCTTATTTTCAAGTAAGGGAAATGCATTTAGAAAAGCAGTACTTATTCCGTATCCTAGAAATGGGTCTTGGACAATTGCATTTGTAACCGGAACCCCTGCGGATGAAGTTGCTACAAAATTAGGTAGTGAGCATGTCAATGTTTTTTTACCAACAACACCTAACCCTACCTCAGGATTTTTTATGATTGTTCCGCGCGCGGACATCATAGAGTTAGAAATGGGTGTTGAAGAGGCCCTAAAACATATTGTTTCAATGGGCTCAGTTCCCCCTTTAAGTCAATCAGTACCATCAGCAAAGTAGGAAGTTTTATGTCAATGCGTAGCCATCAATGTGGCCAAGTCACAGAAGCCTTAATTGGACAAGAAGTTACATTAGCAGGTTGGGTTAATCGTCGTCGCGATCATGGCGGTGTTATTTTTATTGACTTAAGAGACCGTGATGGTTTTGTGCAAGTTGTTTGCGATCCAGATCGTGCAGACATGTTTGCAATGGCAGAGCAAGTGCGTAATGAATTCTGTGTGCAGATCAAAGGTTTGGTTCGTGCGCGTCCGGCGGGCACAGAAAATAATGACTTAGTTAGTGGCAAAGTGGAATTGTTGTGCCATGAATTAAATATTCTGAATGCATCAATTACTCCGCCGTTTCAGTTGGAAGATGACAATCTCTCAGAGACTACTCGTTTGACCCATCGTGTTTTGGATTTGCGTCGTCCGCAAATGCAAAAGAATTTACGTTTACGTTACAACGTTGCTATTGAAACAAGAAAATATCTTGATCAAGCTGGTTTCATTGATATTGAAACGCCAATGTTGACCAAGAGTACTCCAGAGGGAGCGCGCGATTACTTGGTGCCATCACGTGTACATGATGGTCAGTTCTTTGCATTACCTCAATCACCGCAATTATTTAAACAATTGTTGATGGTTGCTGGTTTTGATCGTTACTATCAAATTACCAAATGCTTCCGCGATGAAGATTTGCGTGCAGACCGTCAGCCTGAATTTACTCAGATTGACTGCGAAACAGCATTCCTAGATGAATATGAAATCAGAGATCTTTTTGAGAATATGGTTCGTCATATTTTCAAAACAGTTATGAATGTTGAGTTAGCTAATCCATTCCCAGTGATGCCTTACTCTGAAGCTATGGCGCGTTTTGGTTCAGATAAACCTGATCTACGTGTGAAGTTAGAGTTCACAGAGTTAACTGATGTCATGAAGGATGTTGATTTCAAGGTTTTCTCTGGGCCTGCTAATCAAGATAATGGTCGTGTTGTTGGTTTGTGTGTGCCAGGTGGTGCTGTGATCAGCCGCAGTGATATTGATGATTACACTCAATTCGTTGGTATCTATGGCGCGAAAGGTTTGGCTTGGATTAAGGTCAATGAGATTGCAAAAGGTCGAGATGGTCTGCAATCCCCAATCGTGAAAAATTTACACGACGCTGCCATTGCTGAAATTTTGAAACGTACAAACGCAAAAGACGGCGACATTATTTTCTTCGGCGCTGATAAAGCAAAAGTGGTGAATGATGCTATTGGGGCATTACGTTTGAAGATTGGTCATTCAGCATGGGCAAAAGAAAGCGGCTTGATGGAGCAAGTTTGGAAGCCAATGTGGGTGGTTGACTTCCCAATGTTTGAATATGACGAAGAGGGTGCGCGTTGGGTTGCATGTCACCATCCATTCACAAGTCCTAAAGATGAGCATTTAAATTACTTAGAAACTGACCCAGGTAAGTGCTTAGCGAAAGCCTACGACATGGTTCTAAATGGTTGGGAAATTGGTGGTGGTTCAGTTCGTATCCACAAAGAATCTGTGCAAAGCCAAGTCTTTAGAGCATTGAAGATTGGTCCTGAGGAAGCTCAGGCTAAATTTGGTTTCTTGTTAGATGCCCTGCAATACGGCGCTCCTCCTCATGGCGGTATCGCTTTTGGTTTGGATCGCATTGTGACGATGATGACTGGTGCAGAATCAATTCGTGATGTGATTGCATTCCCTAAAACTCAGCGTGCACAATGCTTGTTAACTCAAGCGCCAAGCCCTGTAGATGAGAAGCAATTGCGTGAATTGCATATTCGTCTACGTAACACTCAAATGCCTGCATGAAGATCCCTGTCTCGGTACTAGTCGTGATTTACACGACTAGCAACGAGGTGCTCTTGATTGAAAGAGCAGATCATCATGGCTACTGGCAATCTGTTACTGGCAGCCTGAATCAAATTGATGAGCCATTGCATCAGGCTGCAGCTAGAGAGGTGCTGGAGGAGACTGGCATAGATACTCGATTGTTGTCAGATAAAGCTCTTCAGTCGATGAATCATCATATTCAGTATGAAATTTATCCTGAGTGGCGCTACCGTTATCCTGATGGCGTTACACAAAATACGGAGCATTGGTTTAAGCTTGAATTACCAAGCAAGATGCCAATTAAGCTATCACCAAGGGAGCATATCTCTTACCAATGGCTAGATTTTCAGTCAGCCGCGAAACTATGTTTCTCCCCTAGTAATCAAGAGGCAATACTAAGTCTAAATTCTGATTAGAATTAGCTTATGTCATTGTTGCGAAGAGATCGTTGGCAAAGTATCCAAACTCTTAGATTGCTCGAGGGGGGCAAGGATTATTTCGAGCGAGTTGAAGCTGTTCTGACAGCTGCAAAAAAATCCATTTATTTAGAGGTTTATATTTTTTCTGCGGATTCACAAGCAAAAAAAATAGTTGATATTCTTTGTTTCGCAGCTAGGCAGGGATTAGAAGTTAGAGTGATATTGGATTGGTTGGGTTCAGCTCCATTTCAGTATGAAAATGATTTTTTATCTGCTGGAGTTCAATTCAGTTATTACAACCCAGCATGGTTTGGACCTCTGGGATTTTCTAGAACTCATAGAAAGTTGATTGTGGTAGATGAGGCTATCGCATTTGTTGGTGGCGTCAATATTTGTGATGATTCAAAAGATCTTATAGGTAATAAATTGCCTGGTATGCGATGGGACCTTGCTCTGGAGGTTACCGGAGCGATTGTGGAAAAAGTGCATGCTACCTTTTTAAGGCAATGGCAACGACTTCAGCCTAATGCTTTACACCCAAAAAATATTTTAAAAAGAATTCTTGAGCAAGAGTTGCCTTGGAGTTCGAGTCATTTTCTTGGGTTGCGACATGGGAATAAAGAGGGTTTGGCTTTTATAGCAAGAGATAACCTACATCATCGACGTGATATTGAGCGCGCTTATTTAAAAGCAATTGGTCAGGCTAGAGATGAAATATGGCTGGTGACACCTTACTTCTTACCTGGGCGTCGCCTAAGAAAAGCTTTGATTAATGCAGCAAACCGAAGTGTTTCTGTAAATTTATTGCTGGGAACGGATGAGTTTAAGATTTTAAATTGGGCGGTTCCAAGTCTGTATGGTCAGCTATTGGCGGCAAATATTGTCATATATGAATACCCCAAAGCCTTATTACATACCAAGGCGATGGTTGTAGACAGAAGATGGGCAACACTCGGGTCATCTAATTGCGATCATCTATCCTTCTTGTTGAATCATGAGGCTAATTTAATCATTAGAAATCACCAAGTAATTAAAGAGATTCGCTGGAAAATAGCTGATCAAGCAAGTGACAATGGTATTAAAGTAGAGCCAAATGTTTATGCTCAAAGATCCTATTTTAAAAAAATGTTTAATTGGATGGCATATGTGTTTGTGCGAGCCACAATGAGTTTGTTGACAATCAGTGTTAAAGATAAAGAAATGCCAAAAACTAATTGATTGTGTAGTGATCTATTTATTTTTGAAAGAGCGTGAATATGAGGCGTGCCTCGTACGATGAAAATCCAGTTAGAAGTGAAAATAAAAGAGCTAGTGATTGGAAGGTTATAGCTAATTTATTGCCTTATTTATGGGCGTTTAAGTGGCGTGTTAGCCTGGCATTAGCATGTTTGATTGCTGCTAAGGTAGCCAATCTTGGTGTGCCAATTTTGCTTAAAGCCCTCATTGATGCAATGAGTATTCCGTTAGGAGTTGAAGTCGTATTGGTTGTACCAGTGTCCTTGATATTGGCATATGGACTATTGCGACTATCCGCTTCTATATTTACAGAGCTAAGAGAGTTATTGTTTTCTAGGGTCACGGAGAGTGCTGTGCGTACTGTCGCACTTCAAGTATTTGAGCATTTGCATGCTCTATCTTTACGTTTTCATCTATCACGTCAAACTGGTGGCATGACTCGTGACATTGAGCGTGGCACCAGAGGCATTCAGTCACTTATTTCTTACTCGTTGTACAGCATTATTCCAACGATTGTTGAGTTATGTTTGGTGCTTGGTTATTTCGTATGGGCATATAACTATTTATTTGCAGTTATTACACTCATAGCACTAGTTTTGTATGTGATTTACACCATTGTGGTGACTGAGTGGCGTACTCAATATAGAAGGAAAATGAATGAGCTAGATTCAAAGGCGAATCAGAGGGCTATTGATTCTTTAATTAACTTTGAAACTGTTAAATATTTTGGTAACGAGCAATTTGAATCAAAAAGATACGATGAAAATTTACATCGATATCGAGAGGCTGCTATTAAGTCGCAGCGTTCATTGGCCCTATTAAATGCTGGGCAGCAAACAATTATTGCTGTTGGTTTAATCCTGATTCTTTGGTTGGCAACTCAAGGAGTGTCAGATGGTGTTATGACCCTGGGTGATTTGGTGTTGGTCAATGTATTAATGATTCAGCTTTATATACCTCTAAACTTCTTAGGTGTGATTTATCGAGAGATCAAGCAGGCCTTAACAGATATGGATCGCATGTTTAGTTTGTTAGGCACAAATCAAGAAATTGCGGATGATCCAAATGCTAGAGATTTATCAATTTCTAACCAGTCATTGGGGCCTAGAGTTGTATTTGATCGGGTTTCATTTTCTTATGAGCCGGCAAGAGGCATTATTAAAAATATAAGTTTTGAAATTTCTCCGGGTCAGACTACAGCAGTGGTTGGGCATAGCGGTGCAGGTAAGAGCACTTTGGCTAGGTTGCTATTCCGTTTTTATGATGTGACCGACGGTGCCATTTACTTAGATCATCAGAATATAAAAAATGTGACACAAAAAAGTCTGAGGCAGGCAATCGGTATTGTTCCTCAAGACACAGTTTTATTTAATGATACGGTGGCATATAACATCGCTTATGGTCGCCCAGGTGCAACTCAAGAGCAAGTTGAATCTGCTGCACGCTTAGCTCAGATACATGAATTTATTATGTCTTTACCAGATGGTTATAAGACTACTGTAGGTGAGCGTGGACTAAAGTTATCCGGTGGTGAAAAGCAAAGAGTAGCCATTGCTAGGACTTTATTAAAGAATCCGTCGTTATTGATTTTTGATGAGGCAACTTCTGCTCTTGATTCTGAAACAGAAAGAGCCATCCAGAAAGAATTAATTGCATTGGCTCAGAACAGGTCAACACTAATCATTGCTCACAGATTGTCTACGATTATTCATGCCCATCAAATTTTGGTGATGGATGACGGGGGCATCATTGAAAAAGGCACGCACGAAGAGCTGTTAGCTCGCGGTGGTCGCTATGCAGAAATGTGGCGAGTGCAGCAATCTCAAATCGAGCTAATATCCTGATATGGCAATTAAAGATCCAACTTCCTTTTTAAAAGAGGCTTTTGCAGAGGCGCTTAAAGCTGCAGACCCTTTTGTGGTTTTACCTGAGAGTCTACAAAGAGTGTTTCCCGACCCTTTGGAAGGACGTTGTTTGGTTTTGGGGGCGGGCAAGGCTGCAGCTGCTATGGCAGCAGCTTTAGAGTCGCATGCGGCTAAGAATTGGCCAAAAGCGCATCTTGAAGGCCAAGTGATTACTCGGTATGGCCATGCCTTGCCGACAAAAATTATTAGGGTGATAGAGGCCGGTCATCCTGTTCCAGATGAATCTGGCATGAAGGCGGCGCAAGAGACTTTGAATTTAGTTAAAACATTACAGCCTGGCGATCATTTGATTGCGCTGATATCAGGTGGTGGCTCTAGTCTGCTGACACTACCTGCTGAAGGCTTAAGTATTGAAGATTTGAGATCAACAACGCAGGCATTATTAAGATCTGGTGCGCCGATTGGTCAAATGAATGTTGTGCGTAAACATTTGTCTGCCATCTTGGGTGGTCACATGGCCAGAGAGGCAGCTGCACGTGGAGCCAAGATAGAAGCTTTTTTGATTTCTGATGTCACAGGCGATCATCCATCTAGCATTGCTAGCGGACCTTGCGCTCCAGACGACTCAACATTTGGGGATGCATTACAGATTTTGAAAGATTATGGTTTATTAGATGGGCAGTTACCTTCATCAGTTGTCCAGTATTTGCAGGGTGGCGTCAAGGGTAGTTATCCGGAAACGCCAAAGTCAAATGATCCAATTTTTAAGCAGATCAACAATCATTTAATTGCTACAGCACACGCTTGCCTAGAAGTCGCTGCTAAGTATTGTGAGTCAAAAGGCGTGCAACCTGTTATTTTGGGCGACACGGTGATGGGTGAGGCTAAGGATGTGGCATTGATGCAAGCATCGATTGCCAGAGAAATTTATTTATACGACAAACCATTTAATAGGCCAGTAGCTTTACTGTCTGGCGGTGAGTGTACTGTGACTATTCCACATGGCGTTAAGGGTCGCGGTGGCCGTTGCGCTGAGTTTTTGTTGGCTCTATTTGCAGCTACTGAAGATTTGAAAAAATTGTCAGCATTAGCTGCTGATACTGATGGTATCGATGGCAGTGAGGATAATGCAGGAGCTTGGTTTGTATCTGAGTTTAGGAATGCTCAAAACGATCAGCATCTTTTTGTGAGAGATTGTTTGAGTAAGCACGATAGTTATGGGTTTTTTAAAGAAATGAATGCGTTGCTTCACACTGGTCCTACATTAACTAATGTGAATGATTTTCGAATATTGCTAATTGATAGTGAGAGTTAATTGATGAGTTCTGTAAATACGCTGGAGATTTGTCAGCCTGATGATTGGCATTTACATGTGAGGGATGGTGAGTTTTTGCCTGATTTATTGAGGCATACAGCTAGTCAATTTGGTCGAGCAATCATCATGCCAAACTTGAGGCCACCCGTTACTAATGCGGACATGGCTGTTGCTTATAAAACTCGGATCTTAAATGCTTTGCCATCAGGCTCAAATTTTGAACCATTGATGGTTCTATATTTGACTGATAACACCAGTGTCGATGATGTGAAACGTGCTAAAGAAGTTGGGGTGGTTGGCTTTAAGTTATATCCAGCTGGCGCCACAACAAATAGTGATGCAGGTGTTACAGATATTAAAAAATGCGCAAGTGCTCTAGATGCAATGTCAGATTGCGGTATGCCACTTTTGGTACATGGTGAGGTGACTCATTCTGAAATTGATGTGTTTGATAGAGAAGCTGTTTTTATTGAGCAAGTATTGGAGCCTTTGCGTGCAAGACATCCTGGGTTGAAAGTGGTTTTTGAGCACATAACAACCAAACAGGCGGCTCAGTATGTTGAGTCAGCGGACACCAAAAGGTTTGGTGCGATTGCCGCAACAATTACGCCACAACATATGCTTTACAACCGTAATGCCATATTTACAGGTGGCATAAGACCTCATTACTACTGCCTACCAATTCTAAAGAGGGAAGAGCATCGCCAAGAGTTAGTGCGAGTTGCGATTTCTGGTAACTCTAGATTCTTTTTGGGAACCGATAGCGCTCCTCACTTGAAAGGCACAAAAGAAAATGCATGTGGTTGCGCTGGTTGTTATACAGCTTGGCATGCTATGCCTTTGTACGCAGAAGTGTTTGATGCAGCTAATGCATTAAATCGTTTAGAAGGATTTGCCAGCCAATTTGGCCCGGATTTTTATGGTTTACCAAGAAACACTGCCAAATTAACTTTGCGTCGTGAGGCTCAGCAAATACCTAATGAATTCCCTATGGGTAATGGTACGGTAGTTCCATTACGTGCCGGCGAAACGATTGCTTGGTCAATAGTCGGTTAGACTAGAGGTGCAGAGTCGGTAAGGCAATCGCTGCTTTGGTAACAAAGGAGAGGAAAGTCCGGACTCCATAGGACAGGGTGATGGCTAACGGCCATCCACGGTGACGTGAGGAATAGGGCCACAGAGACGAGCGTATTTAGTTACGGTGAAACGCGGTAACCTCCACTCGGAGCAATCCCAAATAGGCAAGCGTTGAGGCGGTCCGCTGAGCTTGCGGGTAGGGAGCTTGAGTTCACTGGCAACAGTGAAACTAGATGAATGATTGCCCCTTTACGAAAGTATGGGCGACAGAATCCGGCTTAATAGCCGGCTCTGCACTTTTTATATTTCTACAATTTCAATGCTGTGAGTAATTTCAGCAGTTTTGCCTAGCATGATGGTGGCTGAACAGTATTTATCATGAGATAGGGCAACAGCCTTCTCAACGCGGCTTAAATCGAGATTTTTTCCTGTTACCGTAAATTTCATATGAATCTTTGTGAAGATTTTTGGGTCTTCATTAGCGCGTTCCGCCTCTAAACTGACCTGGCAGTCATGAATATCTTGTCTAGCTCGTTTTAGGATCATGACCACGTCAAAACAAGTACAACCACCTGCCCCAACTAACATCATTTCCATTGGCCGTGGAGCCAGGTTTCTACCCCCTGCTTCTGGTGCGCCATCCATATTGACTAGGTGTCCGCTGCCAGTTTCAGCACTGAATGCCATCCCATCTTTTCCCAGCCATTTGATCGTTGCTTGCATGATTTCCTCAAATTTTGAACTTAACTAATATACCCAATCATAAGGCTTTTGACTTAGACAAAACATAAAATAGTCAATAAAAACAACAACTTTCTTGCTTATTTGATATGCCTAGCTATAATTTTCATATTGGATTAACTAATTTTTGGGATTTTAGCTAATTCTCAGTTTGTCTCCTCCACCCTCCAAAAAGGTGGATTTCAGCCCAGGAAGTGTTTCCTGGGCTTTTTTTTGCTACAATAGAAGGCTTTCCCAGTTTGCCCATGGGAAAAGTGATGTACCAACTGTTCATTTGAACTGCGAGCCTGCAAACATAAGCGGAGCCAAAGGAATAATGTGATGGTTGTTTTGATAGGGCTTAACAATTTAAGGTAATCATGAAAACTTTCT
>JBEEOV010000003.1:0-45572 GCA_041191465.1 Pseudomonadota bacterium | reverse complement strand
GCAGCGCCAGCTCTTTCCATTTCTGAGCCACCAGCACGAAACTCAGCTCTACCATCAACGCCATTAACTGGCGATCTTGGTATACGGTTATCAATGATATTTACCGCACCACCAATTGCACTACCGCCATACTGAAGTGCCGCTGGCCCACGCACCACTTCTATTTGCTCAACCAACAATGGATCAATAGCAACAGCATGGTCTGCAGATAATGATGAAACATCTAGGCTAGCGCCGCCGTTGTTCATGATGCGCACACGATCACCATCTAGTCCACGTATTACTGGACGACTAGAGTTTGGTCCAAAGTTAGTCGAGCTAATGCCCGGCAAATGGTTGAGGGTCTCGCCCAGGGTGCTACTTTGTTTTTTTGCAAGCTCATCACCACGCAAAACAGTCACAGGAGCGACTAAATCATTAATGTCGCTGCCCAACGGGTTGGCTGTCACCACAACCGCATCCAATGTTTGATGAGCAAAACTAGCTTGATTGGCAATTACCAACAAAACTGCCAGAGATACGGCAGTACGATTTAATACCTTCATGTAAATCTCCTAACAATACGCAAAACACCAGCTTGGCTGGCACAAGATTTATGCGTAATTGTTAGGTGGACCTCTGGCATCAAAAGCGTTATAGGCTTCTATTAAGGCTTGCTTTGATTCATAAAACTTTTCGGCAACATGCTTCGCATGACTTAGCATGTGAGATGCTGGTATAGCTGTTAAAGCATATGCCAAAGTTAATGAGTCATAGGCCGCGCAATGATGAAAATCTTTTTGCTGAACGGTTAGCTGATTGTCTTGATTCGAGTGACCGTTCGATTCCAAAGAAACAGCCAACTCCACATGATGTGCATGCTCAATCGCATGAAGAAAACCCTGCCACTGGGCTTGTAAAAGCCCAACGCAGAGTAGTAACGCTATTGAAATTAATCTAAGTGACTTTGTCACTTTGTCGCCTTACTAAGTATTAGTTGCCAAATAACTTCTGACGCAACTCGCGACGCTCTTGAGCTTCAAGAGATAAATTAGCTGTGGGTCTTGCTAACAAACGCGGGATGCCAATTGGCTCACCAGTTTCTTCGCACCAACCATACTCACCCGATTCAATACTCAAAAGAGATTGCTCAACCTTCTTCAAAAGTTTGCGCTCACGATCACGCGTACGCAACTCAAGCGCATGCTCTTCTTCAATCGTTGCACGGTCAGCCGGATCAGGAACCAAAACATTCTCACGCAAATGTTCTGTTGTTTCATTTGCATGCATCAAAAGATCAGCTTTAAGTGCTAACAACTTAGTTTTAAAAAACTCTAACTGAGCAGCGTTCATGTAGTCTTTTTCAGACATCTTCAATAAATCTGCTTCGGTCAACGGCTTCTTGCTCATTTCATGTCCTTTCAGGACTTTTAGTCTTATAACGCTACACCCTACGACACCCAAATATTACATATTTTATAAATGCCTCTGGGCGCGGAATTCTACTCTAATCCCATTAGATTACACCAAACATGTTTCCAATCCACCTAATAAAACATCTTTAGGCAAATCCGTTCCAATAAAGACCATTCTGGTTTCTTTCTTTTCTTTTCCCCATGGAGCCCCCAAGTCTGATCCCATCATCTCGTGAACGCCTTGAATAATGACTTTACGAGGTCCGCCTTTGATATACAAAACTCCCTTATATCTCAACATCTTAGCCCCGAAAACAGACAAAATCCCCCCCAAAAAATCCTCTAATTTCTGCGAATCAAAGGGGCGGTCACTCTTAAATACAAATGATTGAATTTTGTCAGTATGGCTCTTTCGCACAAATTGAACGGCCTGAGTATGACCATGATGATCATGGTTGCAATCTGGGCCATGCTCATGATGATCGTGCCCGCAATTAGCGTGATCGTGGTCATCTTGCTCTAAGAAATGCGGATCAATCTCTAATTTGTCATTGAGATTAAAACCTCTTAAATCAAGCACTTGATCCAACGGCACCGCACCTTGAGTAATTCCAGTAATAGGTGCGCGGGGATTCATGTGCATTAAGCGATGCTTTAGTGCGTCGACTGCGCTAGCGCTAACCAAGTCTGTTTTAGTAATAAAAATGCGATCCGCAAACCCTACTTGCTGCTGCGCTTCTTCATGCTTGTCCAACTGCTGATTGCCATGCTTGGCATCCACCAGGGTAACCACGGCATCAAGTATGTAATGACTCGCTACTTCATCATCCATAAAAAATGTCTGCGCAACAGGGCCAGGATTTGCGACGCCAGTTGTCTCTATGACAACTCGATCAAATTGAATTTTTTTATCTTTACGCTGCTCAAATAAATCATTCAAAGCTTCAACTAGGTCTCCACGAATAGTGCAGCAAACACAGCCATTACTCATTTGAACAATTTGCTCATTGCTGTCTTGAACCAAGATATCGTTATCGATATTTTCTTCGCCAAACTCATTCTCAATAACAGCAATTTTGTTGCCATGATTCTCGTGAAGAATATGCTTAAGCAAGGTAGTTTTACCGCTACCTAAAAATCCCGACAAAATGGTTACTGGTATTAGCGCCATGAGTTAATCCTTGTTTAATTTTTTAATTATGAGGCAATCATTACTTCTTAGCTACGCTCTTTGAAGCATCAAGCCCTTAAGATAGTCGCCCTCAGGAAAACTGGTTAATAAGGGGTGATCTGCACCTGAAGACAACCGCTTCATCAAACGGAAATCCATGGAGGCATCAGATGAGTGAGTCATTGCCTCAGCGCTTGCCATGGCAACAGTTTTTTCAAACAACGCAGAATCAACTGCACCAGAACATGAGAACGTGAACAGTAAGCCGCCTGGTTTTAATAATTGCATTCCTGCGCGATTTATTTCTTTATAAGCACGCAAAGCTTTATCCAAATGATGTGATGAAGGTGCAAATTTCGGGGGATCTAAAACAACAATATCAAACTGTCTACCTTCTTTTCTAAACTGGGTTAGAACTGCAAAGGCATCTGAATCCATCCATGTTGCTCGACCAGCATCAAAGCCGTTTAAAGCCATCTGCTTCTGAGCCATTGCTAATGCTTCACCAGATGAATCTACCGAGGTAACATGCTTAGCCCCACCCTTTAGTGCTGCCAAAGAAAAACCGCCCGTGTAGCAAAACATATTTAAAACTTCTTTATCTTTTGCCAATTGACTCAACAAGTCTCTACTATCTCGTTGGTCCACATAAAAACCAGTTTTATGTCCGTTTAAAACATCAACGCTATATAAAACGCCACACTCATTTACTTCAATCGGTGCATCAGGCATATCACCGAATAAAACCCCAACATGCGGGTCTAAACCCTCTCTAGCACGTACCGCAGCATCAGAGCGCTCAACAATTCGTTTGCAATTGGTTTGCTTAACTAGGGCCTGAACAATGGCATCTTTCCAGTGCTCCATACCTACAAATAAGAATTGGCAAACCAATGTGTCTGCATACTGATCCACAACCAATCCTGGCAAACCATCGCTTTCACCAAAAATTAGGCGTATTGCATTGGTATCTTTAACCCACTGCGTGCGATGCTCAATAGCTTTTGAAATACGTCCCTTAAAAAATGCATGGTCAATGACCTTCGTTTCATCCCAAGTCAGAATTCGGACTCTAATTTGAGAGTTCGGGCTATATAAGCCCTTAGCAAGGAACTTTCCATCATGACTCAAGACATGAACCGTTGAGCCAGGATATACCTTCCCCTCAAAACGGTCGATGGCATTTGAATAAACCCATGGATGACGTCTTATGACGGGACGTTCTTTGCCGGGCTTTAATACGATACTTGCGTGCATTATTGACTCTTCTTGTTTTTGGCTCTGGGGTGCGCCAAATCATAGGCTTGAGCTAAATGTTGAAAATCCAAAGCTGTATAAATTTGCGTACTTGTAATACTTGCATGACCAAGCATTTCTTGCACAGCACGCAAATCACCTGACGATTGTAAAACGTGACTAGCAAAGCTGTGTCTCAGCATGTGCGGATGTACATGTGTTGGCAAACCGGCTTTTACAGCCAACTCCGCCAAATGTTTTTGAATAGTTCTTGCTGAAACTCTTTTGCCTTGCTTGTTAATGAACAAAGGCTGCGCACTCTCTTGGTCATTTTTAATATGGCTAGCTCTAACTGTTATCCACTCATGCAATGCATTTATTGCTGCAGTACCCACAGGCACCGTTCTCCTTTTTTTACCTTTACCCAAGACCATGACTTCACCAGCCTCAAAATCAATCCAGCCAGCTGATGAATACTCTTTTGAATCAATCGGTGTTAAATCAATCCCAAGCAACTCCGACAAGCGCAAACCTGAAGAATAGAGTAGCTCAACAATTGCACGATCTCTGGCTCTTAAAAATAAATCATTTTGTATAGCTTCTTGATTAGCGCTCTCAACCAAGCTTATTGCGTTTTCGACCGACAGAGCTTTAGGTAATGGCTTGGCTCTTTTAGGAGCCCTAACATCGCTCAGGGGATTTGTTTTTACCAATCCTTTTTGATTGGCTAGCCACAAATAAAAACCGCGCCAAGCAGATAATGTTCTGGCAATACTCCTTGGCGCATGTCCTTCTGCGTGCAACTTTGCAACCCAGTTTCGAACTTGATCAGAGCTTAACTCCGAAAATTTCAAATTGGACTCTTGCAATCGGCTCAATAGGTAACTGAGATCTTTCTTATAAGCAGCTATTGTGTGCTTCGATACCTGCCGTAGAACATGAAGTTCGCGCAGGTATTCCTCCGCGAGGCTTTCATTCATGTCTGATCCTATTCCTTAGATCTAGTAATGGCGGCTGACGCCAATTCGCCAATTTGATCCAAGTAAACACTACCCATATCAGCGCTGAACTTTTCCGGGTGATGGCTAGCTAACAAAATTTGAGCATTTACATTTGCCAAATTAATCACTGCCAAACTTTTTACTTCGTCATTTAGGTGGGTCTCAAATACACCCCCAGCTTTATCAGCGCTACCACAATAATTTGGCAACTCTGAACCATCAATTAACTTCACCAATTCAATACCAAATACATTTGCCAAGCCATCACTAATCGCAGACCTAACATCAGACTCTGACTTGGCCAACAGCAAACTCTTTAACCAAGCAATCATCAGACCTTGGGTTTTATCATTTTGACTACCAAATCTAAGCATTTCGGATAAGCGTTGATTTAATGCTTGATTTTGTTGGCGCAGAACGCCCAATTGACGCTCTTGCAAAGAGATCGCTCTATCTCCATGAGGATTCTTTAGCTGAATCTCAGATAAAAGCTCTGCGTGTCTTTCAAAAAAACCTGGTGTTGCCTTGAGCCACTCAGCAACTAATGCTTCACGCTCTTGTTGCTCAACTGAATTAGTTTCATTTTGTGTCATGATTTGCTCAACTTATCTGTTAATAGCTTATTAACCTGTTGTGGATTCGCCTTGCCTTGAGTGGCCTTCATAATTTGACCAATCAAAGCATTAAACGCCTTCTCTTTTCCAGCTCTAAATTCTTCAACTGATTTTTGATTTGCCGATAGGACTTGATCAATAATTGCTTCAAGGGCTCCACTATCGCTAATTTGCTTAAGTCCCTTAGCTTCGATGATTCGATCGACAGCATCAACATCTGTTGCCCTCTCGTCCCACATCACCGTGAATATCTCTTTGGCAATCTTATTAGAAATAGTTCCATCGGCGATACGCTGAATCAACTTGGCTATTTGTTGTGGATTTAATGGTGATTGATCTGCACTGATGCCATCTTTATTAAGAGCGGACGCAAATTCTCCAGCCATCAAATTTGCTGCAGCCTTGGCTTGATCTTTACTTAGTTGCTTAACCAACGCCTCATAAAATTCAGCAGTGGATTTTTCTTGAGTTAATACCTGGCAGTCATACGCCGACAAACCAAAATCGGCTTGCCAACGCTCGGCCTTTTGCGCAGGCAACTCGGTCATTTCAGAACGCTCTTTAGCAATCCACTCTTCAGAAATAATTAACGGCAACAAGTCTGGGTCGGGGAAATAGCGATAATCGTTAGCATCCTCTTTGCTGCGCATGCTACGAGTTTCTTTTTTATCTGGATCATACAAACGAGTTTCTTGAACAACTCTGCCGCCATCTTCAATTAACTCTATTTGTCTGCGAACCTCATACTGAATTGCTTCTTCTAAAAACCTAAAAGAATTCAAATTTTTAATTTCGCAGCGCGTGCCAAATTCAGCCTGCCCCTCTGGGCGAACTGAAACGTTCGCATCACAGCGGAATGAGCCTTCTTGCATGTTGCCATCACAAACACCCAACCAGACCACCAAACTATGCAAAGCTTTTGCATACGCAACTGCCTCTGCTGCACTTCGCATATCAGGCTCTGTCACAATTTCTAGTAATGGTGTACCCGCTCTATTGAGATCTATACCACTCGAAGCTTCACCATGTGGGCCACGAAAATCTTCATGCAAGGACTTGCCTGCATCTTCTTCAAGATGTGCTCTTGTTAATTGAACAGTTTTAGCAACACCATCCAAAACAATATTGACCTTGCCGCCCTGCACAACCGGGATTTCAAATTGACTAATTTGATACCCTTTTGGCAGGTCTGGGTAGAAATAGTTTTTGCGAGCAAAAATACTAAAGGGCGCAACATGTGCGCCTACCGCTAAACCAAATCTAATTGCATGAGCAACAGCTTCTTTGTTTAAAACCGGCAATACACCAGGTAAAGCCAAATCAACCGCGCAAGCTTGACGGTTTGGTTCTGCGCCAAAATTAATTGAAGCACCACTAAAAATTTTTGAATTTGTTCTCAGTTGTGCATGAGTTTCCATGCCAATCACGACTTCCCACTTCATCACAAACCACCTTTCTTAGAGAACGGTGATTGCGCTTTGTGCCAATCAGTCTCTAACTGATAAGCATGTGCAACCTGCAAAAGTTGTGCCTCGGAAAAATAATTGCCAATTAACTGAATACCCACTGGCATCTGATTGTCTCCAAATCCACATGGCATGCTCATTGCAGGCAAACCCGCCAAATTCGGGGAAAGGGTATAAATATCTTCTAAATACATTTGTGTTGGATCTGAAACTTTTTCACCAATTTTTCCAGCTACTGTAGGTGCAACAGGACCAGCAATAATGTCGCAAGACTCAAATGCATTCTGGAAGTCCTGCGCAATAATTCTGCGAATGCGCTGCGCTTTCAAATAATATGCATCGTAATAACCATGTGACAACACATAGGTTCCAATCATGATTCTGCGTTTTACTTCTGCACCAAAACCTTCTGACCTTGATCGTTTGTACATATCTAATAAATCATCGTATTTATCTGCACGACGACCATAACGCACCCCATCAAAACGACTTAAGTTACTAGACGCTTCTGCTGGTGCAATCACGTAGTAAACAGGAATAGATAATTCTGTTTTAGGCAAGGTCACAGGTACGCACTCTGCACCCATTTTTTTAAACTGATCAACAGCAGCTTCTACAGCCTGACGAACATCCGAACTAAGTCCATCACCAAAATATTCTTTTGGCAAACCAACCCTCAGGCCCTTCAAAGGCAAACCTGCCTCACCCGTCCAAGTTTTACCCAAATTTTTTGTGTAATCCTCTTTTGCCTTATCTAAGCTTGTTGAATCTTTTGCATCATGTCCAGCCATGACATTCAACATGATTGCGCAATCTTCCGCTGTTTTAGCCATCGGTCCAGCTTGGTCTAATGAAGACGCATAAGCAATCATGCCAAAGCGCGACACCTTTCCATATGTCGGCTTAATTCCAGTGATACCGCAAAGCGATGCTGGCTGTCTGATTGATCCACCGGTATCGGTACCCGTAGCAGCAGGAGACAAACCTGCGGCAACTGCAATAGCCGAACCACCAGATGACCCACCTGGAACTCTATCAGTAGCCCACGGATTTTTTGCAACACCCGCATATGAACTCTCATTGGTTGAGCCCATCGCAAACTCATCCATGTTCACCTTACCCAAGCAAACCATCCCGGCGCCACTCAACTCAGCGACAACATGCGCATCAAATGGGCTAAGGTAATTAGTCAATATTTTTGACCCAGCCGTTGTCTTCCAGTGCTTAGTTACAAACACATCTTTATGTGCAACAGGTATGCCCATCAACAATGACTTGTTTCCATTTGCCAATTGCTCATCAGCCAACTTAGCCTCGCGCATTGTTTGCTCTTCATTAAGATCAACGAATGCATTCAAATCAGCGGTAGCTGAAATACGTTGCAAGAAATAGGTTGCCAATTCTTGGCTACTAATTTCTTTTGCCTGTAGGCTAGTAGAAATTTCTTTGATTGTTTTGGTGTGCCAACTCATTCGATCACCTTTGGCACCAAAAATAAACCGTCATGCTCAGCAGGAGCATTTTTCATATATGCATCACGCTGATCCAACTCAGTTACAACATCATCACGAAGCGGCTGTGCAATCGTCATAATTTGTTCAATTGGATGAGCCAAAGGTTCAATACCATCGGTATTAACTGACTGCATTTGCTCTACCAAGTTAAATACCTTTTGTAGTTGCTCAAGAGTCGCGTGAGCCTCATCTTCTGAGATGGCTAAATGGGATAAATGCGCTATGCGCTTAACGTCTTCGAGATTCATTTGTCCTGCTGCGGTATCATTAAAGGGTTCATTAACGTATTAATTAATCTATTTTCCCACTTATATTATGTTTGGTCTCTTTCGCAACTACTTTTCTAATGACTTAGCCATCGACTTAGGCACTGCTAACACCCTGATTTACATGCGTGATAAGGGCATTGTCCTCGATGAACCATCTGTTGTGGCCATTCGCCAAGAAGGCGGACCTAACGGCAAAAAGACCATTTTAGCCGTTGGTAAGGAAGCTAAACAGATGCTTGGCCGTGTTCCAGGCAATATTGAAGCAATTCGCCCTATGAAAGACGGTGTTATTGCCGATTTCACCATCACTGAACAAATGCTTAAGCAATTCATCAAAATGGTTCATGAGACCAAATTGCTTAAACCAAGCCCTAGAATCATTATTTGCGTACCTTGTGGCTCCACCCAGGTTGAAAGACGCGCGATTCGTGAATCAGCTCTAGGTGCTGGCGCATCTCAGGTATACCTCATCGAAGAGCCTATGGCAGCAGCTATTGGCGCTGGATTGCCAGTTTCTGAAGCCTCTGGCTCAATGGTTGTTGACATTGGTGGCGGCACAACAGAAGTTGGCGTTATGTCTCTTGGCGGCATGGTGTACAAGGGTTCTATCCGCGTTGGTGGTGATAAATTTGACGAAGCGATCATCAACTACATCCGTCGCAACTACGGCATGTTAATTGGTGAGCAAACATCTGAAGCCATCAAAAAGACTATCGGCTCGGCCTTCCCAGGCTCTGAAGTTAAAGACATGGAAATTCGCGGTCGCAACCTATCTGAGGGTATTCCAAGAAGTTTTACTGTTACCAGCAACGAGATTTTGGAGGCCCTAACAGACCCTCTTAATCAAATTGTTACTGCAGTTAAAGTGGCTTTAGAGCAAACTCCTCCTGAACTAGCATCAGACATCGCCGATCGCGGCATGATGCTAACGGGTGGCGGCGCCCTATTAAGAGATTTAGACCGCCTCTTGCTTGAAGAAACAGGCTTGCCAGTACACGTTGCGGAAGACCCTCTGACATGCGTTGTTAGAGGCTCAGGTATGGCTTTAGAGCGTATGGACAAATTAGGCGGCGTATTCTCCCAAGAATAAGTCGCCTAAGCAGCTACCGAGATTTAATTGCAGCTTAGTCCACCCCCACTATTCAAACAAGGCACGCCAGCTTTAATCAAGCTGGCTGCTTGCCTTTTAGTTAGCCTAATTTTGATGGTGGTGGATTATCAATTCAAAGCAATGGGGCACGTGCGTTCAGTCGCAAGTTTTTTACTAACGCCTTTCGAAGCCATCATGCTTGCCCCGAGAGATGGTCTCTTGGCCAGCTATGACTACTTAACAACCAAAGGTTCGCTTGAGCAAGAAAATGAAGCTCTAACCAAGCGAGTTGCTGAATTAACCTTGCTAGCCAATCAATCTGAATTATTTATGTCAGAAAATGCGCAGTTAAGAAAACTAATTGGCATACAAGAACAAACTCGCTTCAAAATATTAATTAGCCAAATTCTCTACAGTCCCAATAACCCGCTTTCGCAACGGGTCGTTATTGATAGGGGGGCAAGCAGCAATATCACTCCCGGCCAAGCTGTTGCAGATCACCAAGGAATTGTTGGACAAGTTGTGCGAGTGATGGAAAACAAATCTGAAGTAGCCTTATTGGATGATCGCGACATGGTTATTCCAATTCAGGTCGCAAGAAACGGCTTGAGGGGTGCATTACACGGCAATGGCAGAGGCAGACCTCTTGAACTAAGGCACATGGCGGCTGTAAGTGACTTGCAGGTAGGTGACGTATTAATGACATCAGGTATAGATGGCGTTTATCCACCAGGATTTGCTGTAGCGACCGTAGATAAAATTGATCGCAATGTGGATAAAAATTTTGCATACGTCTACTGCTCACCAGTAGGCGGAGTAAATCGTTTTCGACACGTCATGATTCTTTTTTATGATGCAGGTTTTGGCCCTAGACCAGACCCATCAAAATCAATAAAACCTGCAGAAAACAAATCTAACCGCTTATACCGAGGCAAGCCATGATTGAAAGCGGCTATATTCTTCGACCTGCTAATCCTTTATTTATAGGATTCAGTTTATTTGCTGCTCTTCTGCTTAATTTTTTACCTTTAGGCAATGCGCCTTGGGTGCCAGACTGGTTATTACTTTGTCTAGTCTTTTGGACCATTTATCAACCTCGTAGAGTGGGTGTGGTTTGGGCATTTTCGTTAGGCCTCATCATGGATGTTCACAACGGTAGCCTATTAGGTCAACATGCGTTTATGTACCCAGTGATCGCCTTCTTCGGCATTTACTGGCAAAGGCGCGTGTTAGGCTTTGCCAGGGTTCAACAAGCTTTGCACCTGTTGCCCTTATTCTTCGCTGCCTCGATTTGGCCACTAGCAATCAGATGGATTGCATCTGGTGAACTGCCGCTATGGGCTTGGGCTAGCTTATTTTCTGCTTTTATTGAAGCGCTACTCTGGCCTGTTGCTGTGTGGCTTTTATTGGCTCCTCAAAGACGTCCAACTGATGTTGATCTAAATCGTCCGATTTAATTAACTAAATGAATAGATTTGGCAAATCCCAACCAACCGTCAAGTCTTTCCAAGACAGACTTGGCATTGCCATGTTGTTTGTTTTGGTGTGCTTTTCAATTTTGCTATTACGCTTTATTTGGCTTCAAGTATTCACTCATCATCGCCATTCTGTAGCTGCTGAAAACAATCGCATAGCCCTAGTACCAGTACCAGCTAATCGGGGTCTAATTATTGACCGCAATGGTATTGTGATTGCCCGGAACTATTCAGCGTACACCCTTGAAGTAAATCCCTCGCAAGTTGAAACAAGCCTTACAGAGCTGCTTGACGAACTCTCAACCGTCATTGACATCCAACCCAAAGATAAGCGCAATTTTTTAAAGCTTGCTGGCGAGTCAAAAACATTTGATTCATTCCCAGTTAGAACTTTATTAAGTGATGTTGAAGTGGCTAGATTTACTGCGCAACGTTTTAGATTTCCAGGCGTTGAAATTAGGGCTCGTCTATTTAGGCAATACCCTTATGGCGAGTTAGCATCACATCTAATTGGCTACATTGGTCGTGTATCTCAAAAAGATCGCGAAAAATTAATCGCCGAATTAGACTCTAGTAAAAGCTTAGATGAAGATTGGGCACAAAGAAAAAATATCAATCTGCTTGGCATGCCTTACATTGGAAAGATTGGTGTAGAGCAAAGTTATGAATATGCTTTAAGAGGCTCACCTGGTTTTGAGCAAGTGGAAATTACTGCTGGGGGACGGGCAGTCAGAACCCTTTCAACATCATCATCTACACCAGGCAAAAATCTCGTTTTATCAGTCGATATCAAGTTGCAGGCACTTGTTGAAGAACTCTATGGAAAACGGCGCGGTGCGTTTGTGGCAATCGAGCCAGAAACAGGTGACATTCTTGCGTTTGTTTCCAAACCCAATTTCAACCCAAATGACTTTGTTGAGGGAATTGATGCGGGCACTTGGAAAGCCCTTAATGAATCACTAGAAAAACCGCTTTACAACAGGCCGCTAAAGGGAATCTATCCGCCCGGTTCTACTTATAAACCATTCATGGCGCTAGCAGCTCTTGAGACTGGCAAGAGAACCCCGAGTCAATCTATTTCAGATCCTGGTTTTTTTACTTTTGGTAATCACACCTTCAGGGATGACAAAGTTGGTGGTCACGGTAGTGTAGATATGGCTAAGTCAATTATTGAGTCCTGCGACACTTACTATTACCACTTAGCAAGAGACATGGGCGTGAACATGATGCATGACTTCATGAAGCCTCTTGGATTTGGCCAAATCACCGGTATAGATCTCGAAGGTGAAATTCGCGGCATCTTGCCATCCACAGCATGGAAAGAGCGCTCATTTAAAAAACCTGAACAACAAAAATGGTACGAAGGTGAAACTATTTCTCTAGGCATTGGTCAGGGATACAACAGCTTTAGTATTTTGCAGTTAGCACATGCCACAGCTAACCTAGCCAACCAAGGTGTCGTAATGAAGCCGCACCTTGTAAAGTCAATTGAGGATCCAATTAGTAAAGAACGTACTCTCACAACCCCCAAAGAGAGTTATAAGATTCCTCTTAAAAAAGAAAACATTGATGTCATTACCAATGCAATGCTTGATGTTAATAGATTTGGAACGTCGGCAGCCGCCTTCAAAGGCGCCTCATACAATGCCGCAGGCAAAACTGGAACAGCTCAAGTATTTAGCTTAAATTCAAAGTCATACAGTCATAGCAGCACCCCAGAATTTTTGCGCGATCATGCTTTGTACATTGTCTTCGCTCCGGCTGAAAAACCAAAAATTGCTATCGCCATGGTGGTAGAAAATGCTGGATTTGGCGCTGCACAAGCCGCCCCTATTGCTCGCAAAGCTCTTGATTACTACATTGAAGGTCGTTGGCCTAAGGAGATCCCAGAGTGGAAAAACGCTCCTTAATTAGTCGCATTGATTTTTTGTGGTCTGGCTTGGATAAAACTCTCGGGTTCATAGTTCTTGGTCTAGTAGCCATTAGCATGGTGACATTCATTTCTGCCAGCAGTGGCACGCCCGTTAAATTTATCGACCAACTTCGCAACCTTGCATTAGCTTATTCTGTGATGTTGTTAGTTTCTAAGATTCCTCCTAAATGGTTAGAAAAATCTGCCGTTTGGATTTACAGCTTAGGCATTGCATTGCTACTAGCTGTAGCCGCTTTTGGCTTGATCAAAAAAGGGGCGCGCCGCTGGGTGAATGTTGGTGTAGTAATTCAACCATCAGAAATCATGAAAATTGCTATGCCGCTAATGTTAGCTTGGTATTTCCAACGACGCGAAGGCATTCTTAAAAATTGGGACTATGCAGTTGCGGTCCTTTTGCTCGCCTTGCCAGTAGCATTAATTGCTCGCCAACCAGATTTAGGTACGGCGCTTTTAGTTGTGGCAGCAGGGCTATACGTCATTATTTTGGCTGGCTTCCCCTGGAAATACATTATTCCTGTGGTTGCATTAGGCACTTTTTGTATTTTGTTAATTATTATTTTTGGATCGTATATTTGCGACCCTCAACTTGCTTGGCCAATATTGCACGACTACCAAAAACATCGTATTTGCACCTTGTTAGATCCAAGTACCGACCCTCTAGGCAAAGGCTTTCACACGATTCAATCCGTCATAGCGATTGGATCAGGTGGCATCTTTGGAAAAGGGTGGCTAAACGGCACACAAGCTCACTTAGAATTTATTCCAGAAAAACACACCGACTTTATTTTTGCTGTTTTTTCTGAAGAGTTCGGCTTAATCGGTAACGTGGTTTTATTGGCCTTATTTGCAGCGCTGATACAAAGAGGGTTTGCTATAGCCTCAAATGCACCAACATTATTTACAAGATTATTAGGTGGCTCAATCACGCTTATTTTCTTTACCTATGCCTTTGTAAATATGGGCATGGTTAGCGGACTATTACCGGTTGTTGGTGTGCCGCTACCATTCATTAGCTATGGTGGCACTGCGCTTGTAACCCTGGGTGTTGGGGTTGGTATCTTGATGAGCATCCATAGATATAGGCGCTTAGTTCAAAGCTAATAAAAAAGCCCAGCTAGTGCTGGGCTTTTTTATCGCCATTTGGCTTATTTCTTACGTTTATTTACTGCATCCTTAAATGCTTTACCAGCTGTAAATTTAACTGTTTTTGCAGCTGCAATCTTAATTGCTTCGCCAGTTTTAGGATTACGACCAACACGTGCAGCACGCTTACCAGAACCAAATGTACCGAATCCAATCAATTGAACGCTATCACCTTTAGTAACTGCTTTTTTAATATTGTCCATAATTGAGTTCAAGGCAAATTCTGCCTTCGCTTTAGACAATTCTGATTCTTCTGCAATCGCAGTAATAAGTTCTGCTTTATTCAATTTATGCTCCTTATCAATCGTTGTATGATGAGTTGTACGTAATAAATACGCCGTTTAAATTGTAACCACAATTTTTATAATAGAAATGGCTTTTTTAATAGGTTTTATATAGAAAAATCCTGTTTTTCTGCGCTCTTATATCAAAAGTAATAATGTCGAATGTTCTGGTAGGCTCTCTGATTGTTTTTTGCTCTGCAGCACTTTATGCAGTCTTCTTTGGTCTTAACTCTTTTTTATTTCAATCACTAATTTTTTCTTCCGGAGTCTCATGGATTTTTCTGCCTGCCGGATTGCGACTTGTGTTGACTCTTTTATTTGGTGGTAAAGGTGCATTAGGGATTTCAATATCATCCATACTGATAGGTATATTTTTTTACTTTTCCGATCCAATCATTGCTATTGGCGCGGGCATCTTAGGCGGGCTTGCGCCATACGTAGCTCGTTTAACTGTATTCAAAGATTTAAATGTGATGACAAATCTATCCAACCTCGACGGATCGAAGTTGCTCAACTGCATCTTTATTTATTCACTTATTAGCCCCTTATTGCATCAGGCTTGGTTCACTTTGACAATTCCAAACAATTATTTTTGGGACAACTTAGGAGTCATGATTATTGGCGATTTAATTGGATCGCTAATTATTGTTTATCTATCCAAAGGCTTAATCTTTATCTCAAAAAGATATTCAAAAAATTAATTGCCGCCATTGGTGATAAGCCCTGCTGTAAGTAATGGTTTTGAATGTTTTATGATGAGCACTCTTTCAAAAGAAGAGAGTCAACATGACAAATCAAGACGCAAAATTCCTCACAAAGGATAACAGTCAAGAAGCAGCCAAACTGATTGATAGCAAAGAGTTGGTGGGCAAGCTGGGGTACTTAAATATTCTGCACGAAGGAGAGGTTTATCGCCTTCGCGTTACAAAATTTAGAAAACTGATTTTGACTAAGTAGTCACTCCACAACAATCACGTCAGAAACAAAATGCCCAGTGTCGCCAAAACAACTGGTGGGAACTCCTACGTGCTCTTTATAGACTAATGCAACACGTTTACCCATGCTGTCGTTGATTTTCTTAACAACCGCCTCATCGTGAACAGTGAAATTAAATTTTTCTGTGAGCGTACCTGGAATATTGATCATCGCTAACTCACCTTCCCAGGTTTTACAAATCCAACCTTTTTTAGAAAATTTTTGTACGTATCCAGCACGTTCGCCAGCAGAATAGTTCCAAGTTAATGTTAACCACGTATAAATACAGAATAGAGCTGCTACTAAAAAAATAATTGCTAAAAAACGTTTCATGGCTTCTCCAATGGGGCATCCTGCCAAACGGGATGCTTTTGCATAACACTCAAAAACAAGTCTGACTCAATATGATCATTTAACCATTTTTTAAGTGCTTCTAATTGATATAGGCTAAATAAAGCCTCATCAACCATATGAAACTGCCTAATAAATGGAAATATTGCTATATCTGCCATTGAAAGTTTGGCTCCTAGCAAATATTGTGTTTTCTTTAATTGATCATTCAATGGTCTTAAGTGTTGATTCAAAGCCTTTGCCAACACATCCTCAGGATTTACTTCAGAAAATCTTGCGGGGTATTTGTATTGATCTAATATTTTTTTAAAAGCACCATCGTTGGCATCTATTAAAGCGGTTGCACCCACATTATTTTCGTCGGTCAACCAACCATCTGGATCATGTTGTGACAATGCCCATTTCATGATGTCTAAACTTTGCTCTAAAACCAGGTTGCCATGCTGCAATACTGGCACCGTTGCTTTGGGTGATATCGCGAGCATTGATGAGGGCTTTTCTTTAAGAGAAATTTCTCTAATTTCTACAGGTATGCCTGCATATGCTAAAGCCATCCTTGCTCTCATCGCATAGGGACAGCGCCGATATGAATACAGTATGGGTTTATTGACTGATGATATTGATACCATTTTTTTCTAGCATTTTTACTAGGGCATAAACCGCTTGATTTGCGGGCGCACTCAAACCATACTCTGCAGCCTTTCTAACAATCAAACCATTCAGGTAGTCAATCTCAGTAAGCTTACCTTTTGCCAAATCTTGTGCAGTAGATGATTTTTGACCTGACATGGTCACACCAATTGCATGGTTCGCCTGACTTGCTTCTGTAGAAGTAATCATGACGCCCTCTTTTTCGGCAACCATCAAACATTCTTGTGTAATTTGATTGATGAGATTAACAACCTCTGGAGTACTCACCATCTTTCCATATTGAATTTGACCAATGGCAGAAATACCGTTGTAGCTACAGTTAACTAAAAACTTAAGCCAAAGGGCTTTTCTAATATTGCTAGACACCTCACAAGGTATGTTTGATTTCTGAAAAAAATCAGACAGTAAATTTAGCTCACTTGAGTTATTGCCCAATGCCCCTAGAACAAGCTCACCGCGACCGAAATGCTTTAATTTTCCAGGGCCAACCATTGCGGTTGCAACATAAACAACTGTTGGATAAGTTGGGTTATCTACCAGCTTTGCAATTCGTTCTGCATTATCAACTCCATTTTGCAGACTTAATATCGCAGCACTTTTATTTAAGTACTGCTTAACCTCCTCGATGACGATCTCTGTATCTGGCGATTTCACACAACATAAAACAATATCAGCGTCACTCAGAGATTGGTAGTGTGACTGAGCTTTAACTTGTACATAATCTTGGAAGCTCAGGCAATCCATGTACAAACCATTTTTGGCAATAGCCTCAACATGATTGACCCTTGCAATCAGAGTTACATCATGGCCTGCTCTTGCAAGCATTCCGCCAAAAAAACAACCTACCGATCCGGCACCTAGAACAACTACTTTGGGAGATTTATTCAAATTAACGTTCTCTATTAATTAAATAATTATTGGTAATTCGTTATTTTTTACTATCAATTTTTTCACTTAATTCTTGAACGGTTGCAATTAACATGGCCAACTCTTTTTCTTTCATCATGTCGATTTTTTGATGCAACAATTCTATTTCTAGCTCAGCCTTAACGTTAACTTCAAAATCATTATTAGCCTGATGACGATCTACATCAGCCTGCCGATTTTGGCTCATCATAATTGCAGGGGCGGTATAGGCTGCCTGAAAAGACAAAATCAAATTTAACAAAATGAAAGGGTAAGGATCCCACTGGCTATTATTAATTGAGTTGAATGATATCCAACCAATAATACAAATGGTTTGGCCAACAATGAATTTCCAAGAGCCAACAACCTTAGCTACTTGATCTGCTATTTTTTGACCAACCGTTAAGTCAGATGGACCATCAATATGTAATTTCGCTTGATGGGGATATCCTTGTCGATGCTTGCGTCGATGCTCTCGCAAGCCTTCTAATATTTTTAATTCTTGTTGTGTTGGTGTATTTGCTGACATAGTGAACCCTTTTTAATTCTCACCATGTTTACTTTACGCCAAAAAAGCAAAACCACCCGAAGGTGGTTTATAGATTCTTGGTGGCCCGGGGCGGAATCGAACCACCGACACAAGGATTTTCAATCCTCTGCTCTACCGACTGAGCTACCAGGCCAAGAACGAGGATTATATACGAAACCTCTGATTAAACCCCAAAATCTGGATTAATCGCCCTTGAAGTTACCAACATCAATACCCAATGCTTTTAGTTTTCTATATAGATGGGTTCTTTCTAGGCCAGTTTTTTCTGAAACTTTTGTCATGCTGCCCGCAGCTTGGGCCAGATGATGCTCAAAATAGGCTTTTTCAAATAAATCTCTGGCTTCCCGCAAGGGCAAATCAATATAACTAAGATTAAATGTCTCGGCTTCTACTGCTGGAGGCGCTGAACTTTCCTGTGATTTTAAAGTTGTTGTCGTTATGGGTTGAGGCTCTAACTTGGTTGGCGTAGCAAACAAATCTTTAGGGGGTGCTTTTTCTAGGGCCTGCTCAACTGTTTTAAGTAATTTCTGTAAAGCAATTGGCTTCTCTAAAAAATTAACTGCACCAATTCTTGTGGCTTCAACGGCTGTATCAATCGTTGCATGGCCAGACATCATGACCACAGGCATAGTAAGCTGACCATTGGTAGACCACTCTTTTAAAAGAGTTACACCATCAACATCAGGCATCCAAATATCTAAGAGAACTAAATCTGGTTCTAGGTTCTCTCTGGCATTTCTGGCTTCTTGAGCATTTTGCGCAGACACCACAGAATGACCTTCATCGGTCAAAATTTCATTGAGCAATTCTCGAATGCCCATCTCGTCATCAACAACCAAAATACTTGCCATAACTTACTTTACTCTACTAGTTGATTGAAATATATAGACACTTCTGCGCCCACAACTTGATTTTCTTTTGTGCGATTTCGCAACTCAATTCTGGCACCATGTTCGTCGACAATCTTTTTAACCATGGCTAAACCCAAACCCGTTCCTTTAGCCTTCGTAGTCACATATGGCTCAAAAGCTCTGCTTAAAATTCTTGGGGCAAAACCAGTGCCCGCATCCAATATGCTTAACTTAACAATGCCTGCCCCAGCATTAGCACTTGCAGGATATGGCAAAAATTCGGTTTTTACCAATATTGAAAACTGATTGTTTTGATGCGCCTCAACGCTCGCATCAATACCATTCTGAATTAAATTGTGCACCACCTGCCTGATCTGAGTTGCATCAGCCAATATTAATGGGCAAGATGCATCCAAATCGGCCTTAACAGGGCTTCCTTCATAAAGCCCCAAAACATCGATTACCAAATTATTAACTGACAAACTTTGCAAGTTAGCTTCTGGAGTTTTAGCAAAATCTCTGAAATCATTCACCATTTGTTTCATGGCCTGAACTTGCGTCACAATGGTTGAGGTACTACGCTCTAAAAACTCTTGTTGAGTAGCGTCTAAATGCTCTTTTAACTTGAGTTGCATTCTTTCTGCAGATAATTGAATTGGGGTTAATGGATTTTTAATCTCATGGGCCAATCGTCTTGCAACCTCTCCCCAGGCAATTGATCTCTGCGCTGTGACCACCTCAGAAATATCATCAAACACGATGATATGTAGATTGCTCGGTAACGTTGTTCCCCTAACTAGTAGAGTAATTCCATTTTCATGCTGCGCATCTAAGGCTACGGGGTCATCCAGAATAATTTGCTTTTGCCAATGCTCCGAACTATCAATACTAGAAATCTTGTGTTCATTGAACGCATCTTTAATGGCTACCTCAAATTTTTGCAGCCTATCTAGATGGCCCAAATTTTTTCCAATTAAATGATCTAAAGATGTGCCAAAAATTCTAGCCGCACCAGGGTTAGAGATAACCAATTGATAGTTGGCATCTAATACACAAACGCCCGCTGTCAAATTTGATAAAACACTTTCCGAAAAAGCTTTGGCATCCTCAAGCGAGTTTCGCGCCTCCAATAATTGCCTAGTCATCACATTGAATTGCTTAGTTAATAGCCCAAGTTCATCGCCAGTGTTAATTTCAGGCTTTGGAGAAAGATCGCCCTCTGCAACAGCTTTGGTTCCCTTAAGCAGCATAATTAAGGGATACGCTAATTGCCGGCCCAATAACAATGCCAAAGTCATCGCTATAAACAGGGCCAAAAACAACGTAATTGTTAATGTCCCGATATACATTTTTCTCAAGCCAGTTCGTCCTAGGGCTTTTTCTTGATACTCTACATAAGCCTCTTGAACAGCCAGTGCGTTATTACTTAGATTTACCGGCATCTCTTTAACCAATAACAAGAACTTATCCTCTGACTGTTCTCGCAAATTAAATGTGCCCAAGTTATTTGAACCCGTTAAAACAACCGGTATAACTAATTTAATGGTGTATGAAGTTTTGTTAATGGCTTGATTGGGTTCATCAACTTGAGAAAAGTACCCCAAAGATTTAGCTTGCTGTAACTTATCTGCCTGCACCATTTCAGAAACATATGAGCTCAAGCCTAAGCTGGCACTAGAAATAACTTTGCCAGCGCTAGTAAATAAAGTAGCCTCCTGAATGTCGATTGACTGCCGCTGACGCGACAACACCAAAGTCAAGCCACCTTCTCCCGAAGACCTTGATGCAGATTGAATCTGATTAGCTAAATCTCGACCCTTGATTAACAAATCAGCTTTGGCTGTTTCTATGGTTGTACGCCCTAAATTTAAGCCAGCTTCAAGCGCTCTCTCAACCTTAACATCAAACCAAGATTCAATACTGCGAGATACGAACTGTAGGGATACGCCATACAAAATTGCCCCAGGCAACACGCCTACTAAAGCAAAGAACATCGCTAATTTAGCAACAAGCCTTGCGCCGAAATACTTTTGTCGCCAACGGATTGCAATACTTGTTACCAACACAATAATGACGGCAAGAAAAAGTATGCCCACCAAAATATTTGCAGCATATAGCCACGCAAAATATTCATCAAAGAATGAGGTGTTCGCCGAGGCAACGGCTAATAGGCTCAACAAAATTAGCGCCAAAACCACAACAATACCAACCAAAAATGGTTTAGCTAATAACTTCAGCATGGTTACTGCCCACCCAAAGCTTTAAGTGAAAAATCGAAGCGATACCACTCACTTTGGAGATTCCAAGACTTAGAATTAATTGCATTCACCTGAAAAGGTTTGGCTAACTGGTTCGTATCTAAGCGCATGCGTATTGATGCTTGGTATGTTTGTGCAGGATCCAAAAGACCAGGCTCAATCACAACCCAGTCCTCTAATGTTTTAACAGCAATCAATGCTTGCTTGAGTGAAGACGCACTAAAACTAAAGTTACCCAAGGTAACCCTGTACTGATTAGTCAAAGCTTGATAGGAAATTTTTGAAACTCGCTGGGCCTCTACCAACTTAGCATCAAACCAATACCACCTAGATTTTGTGACATAAAAATCGGTCACAAAATGAAGGGTAACCCCTTTGTTAACTAACTGCTCAAGTGTGGGGTTAAGCTCAAGCGCAACATCAGCATTTAGCGCCCAAGATTTGTCTTGTTGTTGAAGGCCAACCTTATTAAAGATGATTTGATCTGCACGCACATTCCCCATCGATGCAATCATCGAGAATGTAATTACAAATATCAGCCTTAGTATTTGATGCATGCGTATTAGTTATTACTTTTTTCTTTCTCAAACAGGGCGTAAAAGAAGCCATCGTGCTCTTTAGATGGCAATATTTGTCCTGGGGCATCTAATCGTAACGCATTTGGCATAGAACTCAACCACCAACGTGCCTGCAACTCTCCCTCTTCAGGAAATACCGAGCAAGTCACATATAACAATTTGCCGCCTGGCTTAAGTAGCGCCCACAGAGCTGTTAATATTTTTCTTTGCATCACCTGCAAATTTTTAATATCTACTTCTTGGCGTAAATATGTAATATCTGGATGTCTTCTAACGATGCCAGACGCAGAACAAGGCACATCCGCCAAAATCGCATCATATTGCACCCCATCAAACCAACCTTTTGGCTCTGATGCATCACCCACTAAAACACGAGCATTGTTTAATTTCAAACGATCTAAATTTTCTTGAATTCTTTTGGCTCTGACCGAATCAATCTCCAATGCATCCAGGTTAACATCAAACAACTCTAACAATTGAGCGGTTTTGCCACCAGGGGCAGCACAGGCATCCAAAACTTTATCGCCGGCTCGCAAACGCAATAAAGAGCCGGCCAGTTGTGCTCCAGCATCTTGAACTGAGCATGCGCCGTCAAAAAAACCAGGAATTTGATTGACCGGTACAGGCGTTTTTAATTCAACTGCATTTCCTAATTGAATTCCAGAAATAGAGTTAATCTTTTTATATTCAAGACCTGCCTCTTGGAGCTTTTTCAAATATAAATCTTGCTCGCCGTGAGGAATTTGTCTTTGGTTAATGCGCAATGTCAGTGGTGGCCGACTCTTTGAAGAATCAATAATTTCTTGAGCTCTCTCAGAATATGCGTGTTTAATTTTTCGCAGCCACCAATCAGGATAAGAGGGATTTTTATCTTCTGATATCTCTAGATATAAGTTTTCGTTTCTTAAAACTCTGCGCAACACGGCATTAATCAAGCCTTTTGCATAAAACAAGTTTTTATCTAAATGACAAACGTTGACCGCTTCATTAACTAAAGTATGCGTTGCGTACATTGGCTCACGATCTTTTTCGGGAACAAGCGCAACGGCTGCCCATAAAACATAGAGAGTTAAACCTGGCGGTGTTTTTTGGACATATTGATTAAGAACTTCTTGAACCCAATATCCTCGTCTTAAAGCCTGAAAGGTAATACTTTGAACCGCGGGGCGTAAACCTGTTGGAACAATTTGTATAGCGGAGGTTAAAGATGTGCCGTCCTGAACCTGTTGTAATACTTTGGCCGACTCAAAAAGCGCTTTAGATAGGCTTGCGCCTTGTTGTTTGTTTTCAGACAGGATAAGTTCCAGTTCTTGCCATTTCCATCAAGCGTGACACTCTGTCATCAGTTGGCGGATGCGTTGAAAAAAGACCCGATAATCCACCACCAGAGAGTGGATTCATGATCATCATTTGTGCTGTTTCTGGGTGATTTTCAACAGCATTAAAAGATCTATCATTAGCGTAACGATGAATCTTTTCTAATGCCGTCGCAAGTGACTCTGGATCACCGCTAATTTCTGCGCCACCCCTATCAGCCTCATACTCGCGCGCACGCGAAATGGCCATTTGTATCAGGCTGGCAGCCAAAGGCGCCAATATGGCCACCAAAATACTAGCAATTGGATTTGATGGACGGCCTTCAGAATCCCTACCACCAAAGAACATTGCAAAATTTGCTAGAGCTGATAATGCTCCCGCCATCGTGGCAGATATAGTTGAAATCAGAATATCCCGATGCTTCACATGAGCCAACTCATGTGCCATCACGCCCCTGATTTCTCTTTCAGACAATATCCTAAGAATTCCGGTGGTTGCTGCAACAGCAGCATTCTCAGGATTGCGACCAGTAGCGAAGGCATTGGGAGCATCCTCCTCTATTAAATAAACTTTTGGCATAGGCAACCCAGCCCTTGTTGCAAGCTCGCTAACCATGCGATAAAAATGGGGGGCAGTGACCTCATCCACTTCACGCGCATTCATCATGCTGAGAACCATCTTGTCAGAGAACCAGTAGCTGAAAAAGTTCATGCCAAAGGCCAAAAGCAGCGCCATCAGCATGCCTTGCTCTCCACCAATCATCCCGCCAACAATAATAAATAGGGCGGTAATACCTGCCATCAATATGGCTGTCTTAAACCAATTAAACATCTTGCAAATCTCCGCTAGGTGAATTTGTATGAATTCTAGATTCAGAAAATAGCTCTAGCATCATATGTGTGTAATTGTTGATTTATTCAAGGGGTTGTTAATTTAAAACATCCCCAACTTGCCATCCCAAAGTCTTTGCAAGCTGTTCGGCAGGGGTTTTTTTGCCGCCCGGTTTTTGTAGCTCTTTCAAAGAAACGCTGCCAAGTCCAGTGGCCACTTCAACACCATCACGACTTATATCAATAACTGTTCCAGGGGCACCGGAAGAAGTGTTGCCAGATGAAATGGCTGACAACCAAACTTTAATCACCGCATCGCCCTTTTCAAATGAAGCTCCGGGGAAAGGATTGAATGCTCGGATCTTTCGGTCTATACCCTTTGCATCATTTGTCCAGTCTATTCGAGCCTCTTCTTTTAGTATTTTTTTAGCATAAGTAACGCCATCAATTGCTTGTGGCTTGGCGACCAAATGACCATTAAGCTCATAGTTATTCAAAGCATTTATGATCATTTCACCGCCAAGAGTTGCCAATGAATCATGTAATGACGCTGTGGTTTCTTTATCTGAAATGGGTATTTGCTTCATGGATATCACTGGTCCCGTATCCAAACCCAAATCCATTTGCATAATGGCCACACCTGTCGCCTCATCACCAGCTTCTATAGCCCTGTGTATTGGGGCGGCACCTCTCCACCTGGGAAGTAACGATGCATGGATATTTAAACAGCCTGCCCGATTTGGTTTTTCCGCAATTTCAAAAACTTCTTTCGGCAAAATCAAACCGTATGCAGCTACAACCATGACATCAAAATCGCAATCGCTCAATTCTTTAAGCGCATTGGCCGCTTCAACAGCATACTTGCCATCTAACTTTAAAGATGTGGGCTGTATAACCCTAATTTGTTTTTCTAGTGCAAATTGCTTGACTGGGCTAGCTTGCAAATTCATGCCTCGGCCAGCTGGCCTATCTGGCTGAGTCATCACCATCACCACCTGATGACCAGCGCTGTAAATTTGCTCTAGAGCTACCCTAGCGAATTCTGGTGTGCCAGCAAAAACCACCCTCAGCATTAAAGCTCACCCGCTTTAGATCTCTTCTTGAGCTTTCCAGCGATTCGCATGCGCTTTAGTGAAGATAGATACTCAACAAACACTTTGCCTTTTAGGTGATCCATTTCATGCTGAATACAAACAGCCATTAAGCCATCAGCATGAATCTCAAACGGCTTACCATCTATATCTAAAGCCTTAACCTTCACTTCGGAGGGGCGCAATACTTCATCATAAAAATCTGGCACGGATAAACATCCTTCTTGCCAAACTTTTTTTTCTTCACTTGCCCAAGTTATTTCTGGATTAATAAAAACCTGTAATTGATTTCTTTCATCTGACAAATCAATAACGATGACCTGCACGTGGGCATTTACCTGCGTTGCTGCTAAACCTATCCCTGGCGCCTCATACATTGTTTGCGCCATATCTGAAACCAACTGCTTAATCTTTTGATTTATTTCAGACACAGGTTTAGCAACCGTGTGCAAACGCGGGTCAGGGTAATGAAGGATAGGTAGTACAGCCATTTCAGAAAATTCTTACATAAAGTTCAGGGATTGCTGATTGCTTGAAAAAATACAATTCCAGACAATTTAGTCATGCCCTCAATTATCTCAATCAATCAAAAACACCCCTATTATCCAAGCAGATTACTAGATTTGCCTGATGCCCCCAAAGAAATTTACTGTCTTGGGAATATCAAGGCGTTAAAAATGCCCAGCATTGCTATTGTTGGCTCACGCAAAGCATCCAATCATGGGCTTAAATACGCCAGATTTTTTGCTCGAGCACTGGCAAACCAAGGATTTTGTGTCGTTTCTGGTTTAGCGGAGGGCATTGACTCAGCTGCGCACATAGGGGCGCTAGAATCCAACCTCAAGATTCCTACGATAGCAGTATGCGGCACCAGCCTAGACAAGTGCTATCCAACCAAAAATCGATCCTTATTTGAAAAAATTAATCAAATTGGCTTACTAATCTCCGAATATCCACCCGGAACCGCCACCAAACCATTCTTTTTCCCCCAAAGGAATAGGTTAATTGCAGCCCTATCTTTGGGCACGCTTGTTGTGGAAGCCGCCACAAAATCAGGGTCACTGATCACAGCAAAATTTGCAAACGAGCTTGGCCGTGAGGTTTTTGCCATCCCTAACTCAATCTCACGATTAAGCTCTGCAGGCTGTCACCAACTTATTAAAGATGGTGCAAAGTTAACTGAAAAGCCCTCCGATATATTTGATGAACTTAGATTTTTTGCTTAAAACCGAGGGGTTTAAACACCAATTTTTTGAAATTTTTCCTAATTTTGTATTTATCGGTTAATAATAAAAAAAGGACATTAATTTAATTTGACCCCTCGGGAAGTCTTTAACGTGGCAAAAACTAGCACTCAATCTGGGCCCAACAAGGCTTTAATCATCGCTGAAAAACCATCAGTTGCAGCTGATATTGCTCGCGCACTTGGTGGATTTACTAAGCATGAGGATTACTTTGAAAGCGACGAATTCGTTGTTTCATCTGCCGTAGGTCATCTTTTAGAGATAGCAGCCCCTGACGCCTATGAAGTTAAACGAGGCAAGTGGTCTTTTGCGAACCTACCTGTCATACCGCCCCATTTTGATTTAAGGCCCATTGCCAAAACTGAAGCTAGGTTAAAGGTTTTACAAAAACTAATTAAGCGTAAAGACATCAATCGCTTAATTAATGCATGCGATGCGGGGCGTGAAGGTGAATTAATTTTTAGGTTAATTGCGCAACACACAAAAGCGCCTCAAAAAATTGAGCGCCTGTGGTTGCAGTCAATGACCCCTCAAGCAATTCGTGACGGCTTTACGAAACTGCGAAGTGACGAAGAATTACATAACCTAGCAAATGCTGCGCGCTGTCGCTCTGAATCAGATTGGCTAGTGGGCATCAATGGCACACGTGCAATGACTGCATTTAACAGTAAAAGTGGTGGCTTCTTTTTAACAACAGTAGGGCGCGTACAAACCCCAACCTTATCAATTGTGGTTGAAAGAGAAGAACTTATCAGGAAGTTCATTTCTAGGGACTACTGGGAAGTAACTGCTGAATTTATCTGCGCGGCAGGCATATACCAAGGCAAATGGTTTGACCCTAAATTTAAAAAAGAGTCCAAAGATACTGCGGCAGATCCAGAGAAAAAAGATAACCGCTTGTGGAGCGAAGCCGCTGCTGCAAGTATTGTTGCCGCATGTCATGACAAGAGTGGCAAGGTAACTGAAGAATCAAAACCTAGTACTCAAGCAGCGCCACAACTATTTGATCTAACTAGTTTGCAAAGAGAAGCGAATGCGCGATTTGGTTTTTCAGCAAAGAACACCTTAGGGCTTGCCCAAGCGCTCTATGAAAAACATAAAGTTCTGACATACCCAAGAACTGATTCGAGAGCACTTCCTGAAGACTATCTCCCAACGGTTACAAGCACGCTAGAAATGCTTGCAGATAGCTCGGATAACTATTACCCATTTGCATCACAAATTTTGAATAACTCTTGGGTAAAACCAAATAAAAAGATTTTTGATAACAGCAAAATTTCTGATCACTTTGCCATCATTCCAACACTGCAAGCACCCAAGAATCTCTCTGAACCAGAGCAAAAGTTATATGACTTAGTGGTGCGCCGCTTTATGGCAATATTTTTCCCGTCAGCAGAATTTAAGGTGACGACTCGCATCACTGAAGTCAGCGGCCATTTATTTAAAACAGACGGCAAAATTTTGACAAGTCCTGGCTGGCTGGCTGTTTATGGCAAATCTGTACAAGATGACAAAGAGTTAGTTCCCGTTGCACCAAACGAAAAAGTTCAAACGGAATCCGTCAGCCCTGTTCCACTAAAAACTAAACCACCCGCAAGATATACCGAAGCCACGCTACTTTCTGCAATGGAAGGGGCCGGAAAATTAATTGATGATGATGACTATCGTGAAGCGATGTCAGAAAAGGGGCTTGGTACACCTGCAACTCGAGCGGCCATCATAGAAGGTCTACTGGCTGAAAAATACATGGTGAGAGAAGCTAGGGAATTAATACCCACGGCTAAGGCTTTTCAATTGATGACTCTTTTGCGCGGCCTCGGTGTTGAAGAGCTCACTCAGCCAGCCTTAACTGGCAATTGGGAGCATAAGCTTGCTTTGATGGAAAAAGGTCAAATTGATCGCAACACATTCATGCAAGAAATTGCTCAAATCACGCAACGTATCGTTAAGCGCGCAAAAGAATATGACAGCGACACGATTCCAGGTGATTATGCTGACCTACAAACCCCATGCCCACACTGCGGTGGGTTAGTAAAAGAAAACTATAGAAGATTTGCTTGTGAAAAGTGCGGCTTCTCTATTAGCAAAATACCAGGTGGCAGAGCTTTTGAATACGATGAAGCTGAAGCTTTAATTGCTAATAAAGAAATTGGGCCTCTTCAGGGCTTTAGAAGCAAAATGGGGCGCCCATTTGCGGCCATTATTAAATTAGTGGCTATTCCTGAAGATGACAAAGATTACCCAAATGCTGGCTTCAAATTAGAGTTTGATTTTGGCAATAGCCAAGATGACGATACAGAGGAAGTCGACTTTACTGGTCAAACTGCTTTGGGTGCATGTCCTAAATGTTCTGGTGCAGTTTATGAACATGGCATGAAATACCTGTGCGAACGCAGTGTTGGTCCAAGCAAGTCATGTGATTTTTCGACTGGAAAAGTTGTTCTACAGCAAGAAATTTCTCGAGAACAGGTTTCTAAGCTGCTGAGTGAAGGTAAAACAGATTTACTAACTAACTTTAAGTCTTTGCGAACTGGCAGAGGGTTTAAAGCTTATCTTGCTCGTCAAGCAGATGGAAAAATCGGCTTTGAGTTTGAAGCGCCTGCTAAAAAACGTGCTGGCAGCAAAGCTGAGGCCAAATCATCTGATAAGCCCGCTCCAGCTAAACGTGCTCCAGCAAAAAAACGCTCATCAAAAAAAGCTGAGTGACGCAACTCTTCTGCCAGATGTTCAGAATACATCTGGCAGGCTAGCGCTGACCACATGACCCCTCTAGAACCCAAGGCAGTTAATACATACAAGCCTGGGTGACCTTTGACGGGACCCATGACTGGCAGCCGATCTTTAGCAACACATCGAATTCCAACAAACGCATCTTTGGGCTTAAGCTCTGTTGCATCATATAAATCACCAAACATTTCCTGAATTAGAGTTTGGTTTTCCGCATGACTTTTTTCCCATATTGCTAGATCGTCTTCGTTTTCATCATATGTTGAGCCAACCGACCAATCATATGACCCACTCTCATCTTGCTGCGTTGGCGGCAAACAATAAACTTTCCCAGATAAGGCAACAACGGGTTTAGCTCTAGCCCAAGTGCTATTAGCTCCATAGTTGAATGTTGATAACTGCCCTCTAACAGGTTTTAGGGGCAACTCAATACCTGTGCTCTGAGCAACGGTTCGAGCTCCGAGCCCATTAGCCAAAAATAAACGCTTTGTAGAGCCAATTAGTTCATGATTGACGCCATAAACGTGCCAGCATTTGTCTTCATATTGAATACTCGTGACAACACAAGACCACTTCTTTTGTTTTTCTTTTAATTTTCCTAAGTGGTCTTCTGCAATTTTTTTTAAGTTAATCCAGCCACCCTCAGGAAAAAATGTGCCCGCTAAAGCCACCCCCGTAATATCCAGCGATTCGTTTGGAGTTAGCGGATTAGCCATGTCCAGATTAAATCCTTGCGATAGCAAGCGCTCACTCATAACTGTTTTATCAAAATCCTTTTGCTCACGCGGTAGGTGTAAAACTCCTGATTTTGACCAATAATCCTTCCATGTTTGTCGCGCTTCTTTGAATGCAAGCATGGTTAAACGCTGCAATCTTGATGCCCCACGGCCAATATACGGATGACACAAAGCAAACCCATGCCCACTCGTCCCGCAACCAGGTCCTGGCGCCCGATCAACCACCAAAAAATTATCTATATTATTGTTTTTTAAAGCTTTTACTATTGCCGCACCAGCTACTCCTGCGCCTATAACAATTGCACCATAGGGTTTTTGGTCTTTTGGAATATTCATGGCTGCATTTATAATGCATCTCTTAACGTATTGAACAATATTCATGCAATTAATGTGGGTCTCTGGTCCAACGGGCCGGGTTAGAAAAATATCTATTACTCTAAGAACGGTCTCCATGGCTGTGGGTATTTTTGCAGCCTTTTTAATTGCGGTTGGTGGCATCTTGCATTTTGTTGGCTTACGAATTGCCATTGAGGCTAGACCTGAGTTGGCCCGTGCTATGGGCGGGGTTTTAACCCAAGCCGAACAAGACAAAATTGAAGAGTCCTACAAGGAACGTTTGCGTTTGATCCAAGAAAAGCTTCAGGCGACCACCGATGAAATCATTCAAATTCAAAAGCTAAAAGATCGCTTTATGGAAATGGCGACCCCAGCGGCCGTTAAGTCACAAATTCCAACTTCCACTAGCGCTCGTGGCGGGCCACTAAAGCTAGTTGATAACAAGAACAAAACGCCAGCGGATTTAATTGATGCCCTTGATGAATCGCTTCAAGACGTCAATGAATTTAAACGCAGTGTTGCTGAAATCAATGCTCTATGGGCAAAACAACTAACTTGGTTAAGCAGTCTGCCCACGGGAACTCCCATCAAGGGCTCTTATAACTTGAGCAGTGGGTATGGGCTAAGAATCGATCCGTTTACTCAAGCCATGGCTAGACATGAGGGCTTAGATTTTTCCGCATCTGTAGGAACGCCTATCGTTGCCTCAGCTGCTGGCGTAGTAAGTCGGTCTGGTTGGGACTCACAATACGGTAATGTCGTGGAAGTAAACCATGCCGAAGGATTTAAAACGCGATACGCTCATGCTAGCCAATTATTAGTTCGCGTTGGTCAAACTGTAAAACGAGGTGATGTCCTAGCTAAAGTTGGCAATACTGGACGATCCACAGGACCTCACCTGCACTACGAAGTTATTAAAGCGGGTGCGCATCTTAACCCTGCCAATATGTTTCCCAAGAATCGCTAATTTATAGCGTAACCATTAAAGAAAAGCCCCCTTTTAAGGGGGCTTTTTCATTTGCCAAACCTGCTGAATTAGTTAGCCAATCGAGCTTCTAAAGCTTTTTTGGTTTCAACTAACTCTGTAGGCAAGTGGTATGACAACTGTTCAAATAGTTGATCATGTAGCTTCATTTCTTCTTGCCATGCAGCCTTATCAATAGATGTCACTTTATTGAATTGCTCTGCACTAAAGTTCAAGCCTGTCCAATTGATGTCGCCGTGAGTTGGTGTTGTACCAAAAATGTTTTCTTGGCCTTTTGCTTTACCTTCAATGCGCTCAAGCATCCATGCCAATACGCGCATATTTTCACCATATCCAGGCCATACAAATTTGCCAGCCTCATCCTTACGGAACCAGTTAACGCAGTAGATGCTTGGTAACTTGGCGCCTTCAGACTCTAACTTCTTACCCATGTTCAACCAATGTTGGAAATAGTCGCTCATGTTGTAACCGGCAAATGGCAACATTGCGAATGGGTCACGACGAACAACGCCTTGCTGACCTGCAGCCGCAGCTGTAGTTTCAGAACCCATAGTAGAAGCCATATATACGCCCTCTACCCAATTACGAGCCTCGGTTACCAATGGCACGGTTGTAGAACGACGACCACCAAAGATAAATGCATCAATTGCAACGCCATCTGGATTGTTCCACTCTGGATCAATTACAGGGTTGTTTGTTGCTGCAACTGTAAATCGAGCGTTAGGATGAGATGCTTTTCTGCCTGCCGCTGAATCAGCTGGTGTCCAATCTTTACCCTGCCAATCAATTAAATGATCTGGGGCTTTATCTGTCATGCCCTCCCACCAAACGTCACCATCATCTGTCAATGCAACGTTTGTGAAAATCACGTTTTCATTTAATGAAGCCATGCAGTTAGCATTGGTTAAGGTGTTTGTGCCTGGGGCAACACCAAAATAACCAGCTTCTGGATTGATAGCAAATAAACGTGTTTGGCCAGTCACAGGATCTTTACGAGGCTTAATCCAAGCAATATCGTCACCAATCGTTGTAACTTTCCAGCCTTGGAAACCTTGTGGCGGAATCAACATCGCAAAATTTGTTTTACCGCACGCAGATGGGAATGCTGCTGCTACGTGATATTTTTTACCCTCTGGTGATGTCACACCCAAAATCAACATGTGCTCAGCCAACCAACCTTGATCTCGACCCATCGTTGACGCAATACGCAAGGCAAAACACTTTTTACCCAATAACGCATTACCACCATATCCTGAGCCATAAGACCAAATCTCACGAGTCTCTGGATAATGCACAATGTATTTAGTGCTATTGCATGGCCAAGATACATCTTTTTCGCCAGCCTCTAATGGCTTACCAACTGTATGTACGCAAGGCACAAAATCACCGTCAGCGCCGAGAACATCAAATACGCCCTTGCCCATGCGAGTCATGATGCGCATGTTAATTGCAACATAAGCGCTATCAGATAACTCAACACCAATATGAGCAATAGGTGAGCCTAATGGGCCCATTGAAAACGGCACAACATAAAGCGTTCTGCCTCTCATGCAACCCTGGAATAAAGGTTGAAGTGTTTTACGCATTTCTGCTGGGTCCATCCAATTATTAGTAGGGCCCGCATCTTCTTTATTCTTTGAGCAAATGTATGTTCTATCCTCAACACGCGCTACATCGCTAGGATCAGAACAAGCTAAATATGAATTTTTTCTTTTTGCTGGATTTAGCTTTTTTAGCGTTCCTGCAGCCACCATATTGGCACACAAACGATCGTATTCTTCTTCCGATCCATCACACCAATAAACGTTATCTGGCTGTGTTAATGCGGCAATTTCTGCCACCCAGTCAATTAACTTCTGATGTTTAACATAAGATGGCACATTAAGGGCGGCCACACCTTTCATCGTAGGTTGATTCATGGTTAAGTTAGTAGTTTTGGAATACCGTAAGGATACCACTTGGGACCCTTTTTAGCCTTACAAAGGACAGTTAAGGAAATCCTTAACTAACCAAATAGGCCGCCTGAAAATGCAAGCTCCGCATCAGCTCTGCCTTGCTGATAAGTGATCGGCATCAACTCATGGTGAGCGTAATCCCAGCTAGAAATTGGCACGGGATGAGATGGCTGAACATAGGTTAACCTGAGGCCCGGTAATTCTCTAACCAAATAGTCTGGTTGGGGATACCTTCTAGTTAATAGCACCAATACTTCGCTTCTAGGTGACCCATTTGATGCGGGGGTTAAACCATCAATTGGTACGTTATCTACCAAACCGCCATCCAATACTGCTTGGCCACCACGATACATGACAGGAGTAAATGGCGGGGTACACGATGATTGCAAAATTAACTCGATTAAATCATCCTCTGTTGAACAATCTTGAGCTTTAATAAATTCACGGGTAAATCCAATTGATTTACCCAAGGTGGGGTGCAAGCTCTTTTTAAAATACTTCTCTAAGTTATACACAGTTAATCCAACAGCCACTGAGAGCCTTGGCCCCAACCATCCGGGAGTTTTAGCCAAACCAATTTCTATTGCCGGGCCTTTTTTAATTAAATCAAGGCCTCCGCCGAGGATGTTTTTTAGAGCTGCGCGATAAATTTGATGATGCGGGAAAACGGGTTCAGTTGAAAACAGGTTTGCCCAATTAGCATTTGTTCTAACGTCGGCTAGGGCATGGGCATAATAATTAAGACCCCACTCTGCACCTCTTTTTCCAGGTCGAGCATAAAAAAGACATGCCGTGGCGGCCCCTGCACTGATCGCTATTAGCTTTTTAGGTGACTGCGGAATTTTTTCATTGAGCACATGCCAAAAACCCGCCTGCCACCAACAGCGATTACCGCCACCCGCTAGCACTACCTGATCAAATTGAGTGACCACCGATTACTTACCAATGCAGAAAGTACTAAATATTTTGCCCAATAAATCATCTGGCAAAAACTGCCCGGTGATTTTTGATAATGCATCTTGAGCCAAGCGCATTTCTTCTGCAGCCAGGTCAACTGATGCCGTTTCTTTCTTCAGCAGAAGCAATGCATTATTAATAAACTGTTCTGCCTCTAACAACGCCTCAATATGTCGTTGACGAGCAAGTATTCCACCCTCTGCATCTGGTTGCCACCCAGCCACACTTAGTAGCTCCTGTTTGAGTGCATCAAGACCAACGCCCGTTTTAGCAGAAACATAAAATTCATTTTGAGTATTCTGATGGGCGCTTGAAGCTCTATCAAGCTTGTTCCAAATAATCTTGATTGGAACTTGTTTCGTTGCTGTTTCATTGATCTTTTTAATTAGCTCTTGATCAAGCTCGGAGATTTTGGCGCCCTCGCTAACATCCATTAAATGCAAGACTAAATCGGCTTGCTCTATAGACTTCCACGTTCTTTCTATACCAATTTGCTCAACACTATCGGTTGTCTCTCTTAAGCCAGCGGTATCAATGATGTGTAAAGGCACACCCTCAATTTGAATTGTTTCTTTTAGACGATCTCTGGTTGTGCCAGCAACCTCAGTCACAATTGCAATCTCTTCTCCGGCCAATGCGTTCATTAATGAACTCTTTCCCACATTGGGCTGCCCAACAAGCACTATTGTTAATCCGTCTCTAATGACAGCGCCCTGTTGTGCTGATTTTTTAACATCCTGAATATTGCTAAGGATATTTTTTAGTCGATTGAAGACATCATGTTGCTCAATAAAATCAATTTCTTCTTCTGGAAAATCAAGTGTTGCTTCAGTTAACGCACGCAACTCAATCAGCGCGTCTAAAAAGATTTGAATCTTTTTTGAAAAGTCTCCTTTAAGCGATCTTGCCGCCCCCTTAGCTGCCAAGGCGCTGCTAGCATCAATCAAATCGGCAATCGCTTCGGCTTGCGCCAAATCAATCTTATTGTTTAAGAAAGCTCGCTCTGTAAATTCACCTGGTGCAGCTAATCGCAAGTGATAAGGCTTGCCAATTTTTAAACAATGCTCAATTAAAAGATTTAAAGCGGCAACACTACCGTGACACTGAAGCTCTAATACATCTTCTCCGGTGTAGGAGTTGGGGCCCGGAAAAAGTATTGCCAAACCCTCATCGATTAAATCACCTTGATCATCTTCAAAGGTTAAGAGAGTGGCATGCCGTGGATGAAGCTCTTTCTGGCAAAGAGCCTTGCTAATTTGCAAGACCCCCGCGCCAGATAAACGAATAATTCCTACGCTGGCGCGACCCTTCGCCGTTGCTAAAGCAATGATCGGATCGCGCTGACTATTCATTGTTATGCGGCTTTGCTACCACCATAAATTTTGTTGATTTGCCACTGTTGTGCAATCGATAAGATATTGTTCACAACCCAATATAGAACCAAGCCCGCTGGGAAGAAAAAGAACATAAATGAAAATACGATTGGCATAAGCATCATCAACTTAGCTTGAACTGGGTCTGGCGGCGTTGGATTAAGTTTGGTTTGAATGAACATAGAAACTGCCATCAAGATCGGCAACAAACCAATTGGCGCGCCAAACCAAACGCCAAATAATGTATCTGGTTTAGATAGATCTTGTATCCAACCCAACCATGGTGCTGCACGCATTTCTACTGATGCCAGTAGAACCCAGTACAAAGCAATAAATACTGGGATCTGAATCAACACAGGAAAACAACCGCCTAATGGATTGATCTTCTCTTTGCGATACATTTCCATCATTGCTTGATTCAATTTTTGTGGCTCACCCTTATAGCGCTCTTTCATTTCCAAAAGTCTAGGTTGGACTTCTTTCATTCTTGCCATAGATTTGTAGCTTGCAGCCGATAGCGGGAAGAAAACCAATTTAATGAAAACGGTTAATAAAATAATTGCCCACCCCCAGTTGTTTACAAGGGCATGAATTTTTTCCAACAACCAAAAAATTGGTTTTGCCAGAATGGTCAACCAACCATAGTCTTTTACTAGCTCCAAACCTGGGGCTACGTTTTCTAAAACGCGCTCCTCTTGCGGTCCAACAAACAATTTAAATGTTTCTACTTTTTCTTGACCAATGCTCAGAGCATCTAACTTAGATTTCACCCCAACACGGAACTGGTTCTTGTCTAGCTTTTCAACGTACAAATCTTTCGAGTAAGTAGCGGGCGGAACCCATGCTGAAACAAAATAATGTTGCACCATGGCTACCCAAGCTGTCTCACCAGCCGGTTGCGTTGATGGAACTTTTGACTTTCCTTTTTCGATATCGGAAAAGTCAATTTTGTGAAATTTTTCAGCGTCTGTATAAACAGCTGGGCCAGTAAAGGTGCTGTAAAAAGAGCTCTCTTCAACCTTGCCCTTAAATGACGGCTTGCCACCATCGCGCACAAGTTCAGCATATAAAGTGGCATCTAAATTTTGCGCACTAATATTTTTAATATTGTGCTTTGCCTCTACAACATAAGATCCTTTACTTAAGGTGTATGTTTTTTCTAGGCGGACACCATTTTTTTCTGCAATTAGTGTGATTGAATTATTGGCTTGATTTTTAGTAGCAGCAAAAATTTGAGTGTGATTTGGTAACTCGGCACCCGAACCAGACACCAAGCCTGTTCTCGCAAAATATTGTCTATCGTTACTACGATCAAATAATAAAACTGGTGATTTGTCTTCTTCTAAATGCTTTAACAGGCGTGCCTTACTCACTACGCCGCCTAACGTATCTACCTCAAGCTCTAAAACATCGTTTTTTAAAGTTAAAAGTTCGCCCGTTTTAGGTGTGCTTGGTTGCGCAGGTGCGCCCAAAGTACTTCCGCTTGGCTTAGGCAAATCTTTTGAGCCATTATCTGTAGCAGCCACCTGTTCTTTTGCTGGTGGTGGTGATTTAGTAAACAATGAGCCTTGGCCCGTTTGCTCTTGCCATGCATTAAATAGCAATAATGCTGAAATAGTAAAGATGGCCCAAAGTAGCGTTTTTCTGATGTCCATTGAATTTTCTGTATTTAATTACGTAAGCAAGAATTGTAGTGTGAGATTGTTACTTCTTAATGGTCTTTTCAGGAACTGGATCAATACCCCCCTTTGACCAAGGATTGCATCGCAAAATTCTATAAATTGCCAACCCCGTTCCTTTTATTGAGCCATGCCGTTGTAGCGCCTCTATCGCATAACAAGAGCATGTAGGATGAAACCTACACTGCGAACCCCAAAAAGGGCTTAGCGTCAGCTGATACAACTTAACCAACGCCTGAAGAAACCGACTAATCACTTGCGCAGCCTTAAAGATGTTAATTCTTTACGGATTTCTAAACGCTCTGATTCCCTCAATTTATTCTTAGTTTTATCCCCAATTTTTTTACGCAACCTCAACACCACAGCATGCGCACCCTGTACCTCAGGAGCTTGCCTGTAGGCTTCTCGCATTAGTCGCTTTATCTTGTTCCTATCAACCGCTCTTTTGGCTAATTTTTTAGGAACGGTCAAGGCAAACCCATCATATTCATTGAAAATATGACAAGCGATGTATTTAGTAGTTTTGGGTTTTTGAGCTAATACTGTTCGTATTAATGCTGCATCAGAAAGACGTGTAGAGCGAGGCAATGATTTGCTCGCTCTACAGTTTTCATTACTTTGCTGTTGCTTAAACAGCGAGGCGTTTACGTCCCTTGGCACGGCGCGCATTCAAAACATGGCGACCACCTTTTGTTTTCATGCGAACACGAAAACCGTGGGTGCGTTTACGACGAGTTACGGATGGTTGATATGTACGTTTCATAATTATTTCCTAGCGAACCTTAGATTCTCGCTTTTTTATACATGTTAGTCAATAGATATTTGCATAATATATTTTTATTCACAATTATATCTTGTTGTTTTTAATATATTTTTTAGGTTATTAACAAGTTATCCACAGGTTATCCCCTGACTTATCCTTTGTGGATAACTTTTAAGACCATCTACAATCCACCCGTGACTACTAATACTCTATTAAATTCATCTATAAAAACAAATTCAGCCCTTGAGTCATTTTGGGAATTTGTGACAAATTCTTTTTCTAAAGAACTATCACCCCAACAATTCAAGACCTGGATCAAGCCATTATTTGCTTTAAATTTTGATGAATCCACCAATATTTTAGAGCTTGCTGCTCCGAACAGATTCAAGCTTGATTGGGCAAAAAATCAATTTAATCAAAGATTTATTGAGCTTGCTCAAAATCATTTCGGCAGGGCAATTGTGATTGAGTGGGTGCTAGACCCCAAAATCAAATTACTAAATACCGAAGAAAAACATTCTGAATTCATCACCGAAACAAATGGTGATGGGCCTCATATATCGTTAAACGTTAATGAGTCCTCAAGCGAAATTAACGAGTTGCCAAGCATTGGCATCGATGGCAGGTCAAGACTTAATCCAAATTTAACTTTTGATAGTTTTGTTACTGGTAAGGCTAACCAGCTTGCCAGAGCTGCAGCCATTCAAGTGGCCAATAATCCTGGCTCATCCTACAACCCCATGTATTTATACGGCGGGGTAGGGCTTGGTAAAACCCATCTAATTCACGCTATTGGTAATCACTTGTTACAGGAAAAGCCTAAGGCAAAAATTAGATATATCCATGCTGAACAATACGTATCCGATGTGGTGAAAGCCTATCAACAAAAATCATTTGATAAGTTCAAGCAGTACTACCACTCTTTAGATTTACTCTTAATAGACGACATTCAGTTTTTCGCTGGAAAACCAAGATCTCAGGAAGAGTTCTTTTATGCATTTGAGGCTCTAACAGCCAATAAGTCACAGGTCATCATGACTAGTGACACCTATCCAAAAGAAATTTCAGGCATTGACGATCGTTTAATTTCTCGTTTCGACTCTGGACTAACTGTCGCTATAGAGCCGCCAGAACTAGAAATGCGCGTTGCTATCTTGATGAAAAAAGCTTTATCGGAAGGATTACCGCTTAGCGAGGATGTTGCTTTTTTTGTAGCAAAACATCTGCGTTCAAACGTTCGCGAACTAGAGGGTGCTTTAAGAAAAATTTTGGCTTATGTTCGCTTTCATGGGAAAGAAATTACGATCGACGTTGCTAGAGAAGCTTTAAAAGACTTGCTTTCCGTGCAAAATCGGCAGATTTCAGTTGAAAACATCCAAAAAACAGTTGCAGACTTTTATAATATAAAAGTTGCAGACATGTACTCTAAAAAACGTCCCGCTAACATAGCGCGACCAAGGCAAATTGCTATGTATATAGCAAAGGAATTGACCCAAAAAAGTTTGCCCGAAATTGGTGAGCTTTTTGGTGGTCGCGACCATACAACCGTATTACATGCAGTCAGAAAAATTTCTGATGAACGATCTAGAGATAGCCAGCTAAATCATGAGCTACATGTGTTAGAACAGTCTTTGAAAAACTAGTTTTTATGGTGTGGATATGTCTGTGGACAGCTTATGTATAACTATGGGAATAAGTACTTGGATGAGTTGTTGATAGATTGTGGACAATTCATCTATTCATGCAAAAATGGAAAAGTTATTAAACTTTATCCAAGGGCTATCCAAAAGATATCCACAAGGTTTTAATGAAGGTAAAATACTGATTAATAAATGTTTTTTTAGTTATCCACAGAATTTGGCTGCTTTATTAACTACTACTATAAATATATATACATATAAACAATTACAGGAATAAGAACCATGGAGCTGGTCAGCACATCAAGAGACAAATTGCTAAAGCCACTACAACTTGTAAGTGGTATTGTTGAACGTAAACACACGTTGCCAATTTTGGCTAACTTGTTGTTCAAAAAAAATGGCAATGCAGTTTCATTAATTTCTACAGACATTGAAATTCAAATTACGACACATGCAGACTTTGGTGTTGGTGCAGATAACTTAAGTACAACTGTTGGCGCTAGAAAATTAGTTGATATCTTACGTGCGTTACCAGAAGGTCCAATGAGTCTTTCTTTGAAAGATAGCAAGATGGTTGTACAAAGTGGAAAGAGTCGTTTTACTTTGCAAACGTTGGCTGCCAATGAATTTCCAATCATGTCTGAATCTACTGATGTTTCAGCAAGCTGGGAAATGTCTCAAAAGTCATTGAAGCAATTAATTAGTCAAGTGCACTTTGCTATGGCTCAACAAGATATCCGTTATTACTTAAACGGTATGTTGTTTGTTTTAGAAGGCCAAAGAATTATTGCTGTTGCCACTGATGGACATAGACTTGCTTACAGCCATGTTGATTTAGATAAAGCTCCTACAGGGAATGGACAGAAGCAAGAGGTCATTATTCCTCGTAAGACGATCTTAGAGTTACAACATTTGTTAGATGACTCAGATGATCCAGTAGTTATTTCTCTAGCAAGCAATCAAATCAAATTTAACTTTGGCGACGTTGAATTACTTTCAAAATTAGTAGAAGGTAAGTTCCCAGATTTCCAACGAGTCATACCAAAAGGCCAAAACAATAAGTTAATTGTTAGTAGAGAAGCTTTGCAAGCATCTTTACAACGTGCTGCAATTTTGACAACGGATAAATTTAAGGGTGTGCGTTGTGTTCTTTCTGATAATTGTTTAACAATTCAATCAACCAACGCTGAACAAGAAGAAGCTCAAGAAGATATTGAAACGCAATACAGTGGTGACAAGATTGATATTGGTTTTAATGTTTCATACTTGTTAGATGTATTGGCTAACTTAAAGAGTGAATCTATTCAGATTAGCTTAGGCGACTCAAACAGTAGCGCTGTTATTACCCTTCCTGATCAAGAAGGTTTCAAATACGTAGTTATGCCAATGCGTATTTAATAGATTTAGTAGAAAAGATTAATCAATGACAGCTGAAGTAAAAACACCAGAACAGCAGTATGGCGCATCCTCTATTCAAATTTTAGAAGGTTTAGAGGCAGTAAGAAAAAGACCAGGTATGTATATCGGCGATACATCCGATGGTACTGGTCTTCATCATTTAGTTTTTGAGGTTTTGGATAACTCAATTGATGAAGCGTTAGCAGGACATTGCTCAGAAATTACAGTAACAATTCATACTGATAATTCAATATCTATTATTGATAATGGTCGAGGTGTACCAACCGGTATTAAGTATGACGATAAGCATGATCCTAAGAGAAGTGCTGCTGAAATCGTTATGACTGAACTACATGCCGGTGGTAAGTTTGACCAAAACAGCTATAAAGTTTCCGGTGGTTTGCATGGTGTAGGTGTTAGTTGCGTTAATGCATTATCTAAATGGTTACGCTTAACTGTTAAACGTGACGGTAAAGTTCATTTCATGGAATTTGCTCGCGGTGTAGTACAAAACCGAGAGTTGGTTGAAGAGTCTGGAGATATGACATCACCAATTAAAGTTATTGGTGAAACAGACAAACGCGGAACGGAAGTACATTTTTTAGCTGATACAGAGATTTTTGGTAATGTTGAATACCACTATGAAATTCTTTCTAAGCGTATTAGAGAGCTCTCTTTTTTAAACAATGGTGTACACATTCGTTTAATTGATCAAAGATCAGGTAAAGAAGAGAATTTTGCTTTTTCTGGTGGCGTTAAAGGCTTCGTTGATTACATCAACAAAAGTAAAACAGTTTTACACCCTAATATTTTCTACGCTGAAGGCGAGCGCCCATCTGACCTAGGTGGAACAATCACTGCAGAAGTTGCTATGCAGTGGAATGATGGCTTTAATGAACAAGTACTTTGTTTCACTAACAACATTCCTCAAAGAGACGGCGGTACTCATTTAACTGGCTTACGTGCGGCAATGACTCGAGTTATCAATAAATATATTGATGAAGAGGAGTTGGCCAAGAAGGCAAAAGTTGAAATTACTGGCGATGATATGCGCGAAGGCTTAACTTGCGTATTGTCTGTAAAAGTGCCAGAGCCAAAATTTTCAAGTCAAACTAAAGATAAATTAGTTTCAAGTGAGGTTCGCGGACCAGTTGAAGAAATTGTTAGCACCTTATTAACTGACTATCTACAAGAAAATCCTCAAGACGCAAAAATTATCTGCGGAAAAATTATTGAGGCCGCAAGAGCTCGAGAGGCTGCACGTAAAGCACGTGATATGACTCGTCGCAAAGGCTTGCTAGATGGTTTGGGACTTCCTGGTAAGTTGGCTGATTGCCAAGAAAAAGATCCCGCAAACTCAGAACTATTTATTGTCGAGGGCGATTCAGCGGGTGGTTCTGCAAAACAAGGTCGAGATAGAAAGTTCCAAGCAATTTTGCCGTTAAAGGGAAAAATTCTTAACGTTGAAAAAGCGCGCTTTGACAAAATGCTTAGCAGCCAAGAGGTAGTTACATTAATTACCGCACTTGGAACGGGTATTGGGAAAGAAGAATACAACGCTGATAAGCTACGTTATCACCGCATCATCATCATGACTGACGCGGACGTTGATGGTAGCCATATCAGAACATTGCTTTTGACTTTCTTCTATCGCCAGATGCCAGAGTTGGTTGAGCGCGGTCATATTTATATTGCCCAACCACCACTATACAAAGTTAAGCAGGGTAAAAATGAGCAGTACATCAAAGACGATGTAGCCTTAAATGCTTATTTGCTAAACCTAGCATTAGAAAATGCCAGCATTGTTTTAGCTGATGGCACAATTATTGATAATGAGCGCTTAACTAGCTTATCTACGGACTATCAAACAATCCAAAGCATTGTTGATCGTTTATCTAGAACCATGGATGAGGGTGCGCTACGTGCTATTGCCAATGGTGTGCGCCTTAATTTAGATACTGAAGAACAAGCCAATAAGTCTGCCGAGGAATTAAATAATTATTTCTTGGGACTTGATGATCGATCAGCCAAGCCACAAATTATTGTTCAAAAGGATGAGCGTACAGAGCGTTATCGTTTGATGCTATCTCGCAGAGTTCATGGCAATACAAAGTTGTCTATTATTGATTCTGACTTTGTGCATGGTGCGGATTATGAAGCTTTAGCTAAAGCTTCTGCAGCCCTAACAAATGTCTTGGGCGCTGGCGCAACAGTTAAGCGCGGTGATCCAGATAAGTCAATCAAGGAATCAGCAGTTAAAGATTTCAGAGAGGCAATGGAATGGTTGTTGGCTGAGGCGGAGAGAGGCGTTAGTCGTCAACGATACAAAGGTCTTGGTGAAATGAATCCAGAGCAGCTGTGGGAAACCACGATGGATACCAACACCAGAACTTTGTTAAAGGTACAAATTGAGGATGCTATTGCTGCTGACCAAGTATTCACCACCCTAATGGGTGATGAGGTTGAGCCAAGAAGAGCCTTTATCGAGACCAACGCTTTAATTGCAAGAAATATTGATGTCTAAAAAAGATAAGCTTGAACAGTTAATCAAAGTAAAACAATCCGAGGTTCACGGCAAAGGTGTTTTTGCCGTGACGGATATTCCTAAAAATACAAAGATTATTGAATATACGGGCGAAAGAATTTCCTGGAAGGTGGCAGAAGAGCGTCATCCACATGACCCAAAGCAACCAAACCATACCTTTTATTTCGGTCTAGAAGATGGATCTACCATTGATGCTAAATATGGTGGCAATGAGGCTATGTGGATTAACCACTCTTGCAAGCCTAACTGTCAAGCATTAGAAGAAGACTTTGGTAAAACCACTAGAGTTTTTTTATACGCCAAGAAAAAAATTAAAAAAGGCGAAGAGCTTTTTTATGACTACGGCTTAGTTGTTGATGAAAAAATGACAAAGCAGCTTAAAAAAGATTACGAGTGTCGTTGCGGCGCTAAGCACTGTCGCGGCACCATGTTGGCTACAAAATAAAACAGCGATGCTGTTCATTTCTATACAAGATCTTGAATTTGCCATTAATTTTTGGCGCAATAAATCACCTTCGCAGGGTGAAGCTCTTCAACTTTGTCCCCAAGCGTCAGCGCTAGCGAAACCCTATGCACTGATGATTATTCAGGGGGCGCAGCGTTTACCTATTGAGGCTTTAAGCGACAACGCAAAGTTGGCGTGGGGCGAATATTTGCAAAATCGAGATCACCATGGTGCGGACCAATAAGCACGATCAAATATTTGATCAACCATTTGATTACATCATTGTCGGTGCCGGCAGTGCCGGCTGTGTTTTGGCTAACAGGCTTTCAAGTAACCCAAATCTTCGAGTACTCTTGATAGATGCAGGATCTAAGGACACCTATCCTTGGATACATATACCAGTGGGTTATTTGTATTGCATTAATAATCCTAAAACAGATTGGTTATTTAAAACATCAAATCAATCAGGCTTAAATAATCGAAGTCTTATTTACCCCAGGGGCAAAGTGCTCGGAGGGTCTTCCTCTATCAATGGGATGATCTACATGCGCGGTCAAGCTGAAGACTATAACGTTTGGGCAGAAATGACAGGCGACTTATCTTGGCGATGGGATGCTGTGTTGCCATTTTTTAAGAAGATGGAAGATTATCATGGTGGCGCCAATGAATTTCATGGGGCTGGCGGCCCGTGGCGTGTAGATAAACAAAGATTGAAGTGGAAAGTTTTAGATGTTTTTCGATTAGCAGCCTCGCAGGCTGGAATACCGGCGGTTGATGACTTTAATCGGGGTAATAATTTCGGGTCGTCGTATTTTGATGTCACCCAAAAAAATGGATGGCGCTTGAATGCATCTAAAGCATTTTTAAATCCGATTAAATCTAGGACAAATTTAACTATTCTGACTAACGCATTGGTTGAGCATTTGGTGATGGACGCCAAGCATTGTTCAGGCATCAAATTTATTCATGCTGGTCGTACAGTTGTAGCAAAAGCCTCAAAAGAAATTTTATTATCTGCTGGAGCGATTGGTTCGGTACAAATATTAGAGCGATCTGGCATTGGAAATGCACAGCATTTGAAAGCATTAAACATTAAAACAATTCATGATTTACCAGGGGTTGGGGAAAATCTACAAGATCATCTGCAAATTAGGATGGTTTACAAAATTAATCGGCTTAAAACTTTAAATACACTTGCAGCAAATTGGTGGGGGAAATTTTTAATCGGCCTGCAGTATTTGTTAACTAGGTCTGGCCCCATGTCTATGGCCCCGTCACAATTGGGTTTGTTTGCCAACTCATCTGAGGATCATGCGCGACCTAATATTCAATACCACGTTCAGCCATTGTCATTAGAAAAGTTTGGCGAGCCTCTGCACACCTTTAATGCTTTTACAGCTAGTGTTTGTAATTTAAGACCATCTTCAAGAGGTTCGATACACATCACCTCAAAAGAGCTTGATGCTCCTCCGCTGATTAATCCAAACTATCTGAGTACTGATCAAGATAAAAAAGTGGCGATTGATGCGGTGAGGTTTACAAGACAAATTGTTGCGCAGCCAGCGTTTGATCTATATTCACCGGTAGAGTTAAAGCCGGGCAAACAGTTCGATGGTGATGAAGATTTGCTAAAGCAGGTAGGTGAAATTGGAACCACTATTTTTCACCCAATTGGTACATGCAAAATGGGCAAACTAGGCGACCCTATGTCAGTGGTTGACTCTGAGTTAAAGGTGATTGGCCTAACCGGATTACGAGTAGTTGATGCCAGTGTTATGCCAACAATTACCTCTGGAAACACTGCCGCACCAACAATGATGATTGCAGAAAAAATTTCCCA
>JBEEOV010000002.1:0-51893 GCA_041191465.1 Pseudomonadota bacterium | reverse complement strand
CCAGCTTGGCGCATGGTATTGATTTCATGTTGATCTTTGAATAAGCGCATCTCATGAATGATTGTTTCTGCATCAAATAGAGCTGCAGGAGAATTAGCGCCTGTTCTTGCCATGCCCTTTACTTCGTTAAGCCATTTTTTTAATTGGCTGTTAATGGGTTCAGCATTAATCAATCTTGAAAAAATAGCATTTTGATTAGCTAGATATCCTGGCATTTTTTCGTCTAGCTGAGTGTTGGAAAATGCACAATTAATGCCTAGGTATTGGGGCGCTGCCTCAGGACCAAGGCGCCAACCATCCCATATTTCCCTGTCTAAATCTTTGGGTCTGCAAAATAGAATGGTTTCAGTTTTACTTGAGTTAACAATCATGACCAGCGTTGCGCCTGGTTCATCAAAGCCTGTTAAGTAGTAAAAGTCAGAGTCATGGCGATAAGGGAAATCGCTGTCTCTATTTCTATATTTTTCTTCAGCAGTGTTGATAACCAGAACGCCACCACCACTTTTTTTAAGAATGGATTCGGCTACGCGATTTCTTCTTTGCGTATAAATCGCTTGTGGAAATTCTTGATTAAATGATGTCATTGCTATTTAGTTCAGCCAATCTTTCTGGTGTGCCAACATCTACCCATAAAACATTCAGCATTTCTCCTAAGACCAAACTTTCACTCATGGCTGATCTTAGTATGGGTGCTAGTTTTGCCACAGACCCCATCTTAATACTTTTAAATAAATCTTGGTGGTACAAGCCCGCACCTGAAAAAGTATGGTTAATTGACGAACTGGTTTTGTCAGTCACTAAATTGCCATTTAGCTGGAAATCACCCTCGGGGTGATGGCTTGGATTCTGGGTTAAAAAAAGATAAGCCATCGGGGGGCGTTCATTTTTTCTTAACTCATTAGTGATTTCTAAAATTCTCCCAAAGGGGAATTGTGGGCAAAACACATCCCCATTAATGGCAAAAAAATAATCATCAATTTTCATTAAAGGCATGGCTTGACGAAGACCGCCTGCAGTTTCTAGAGCCTCATTTTCGGCAGATAGCTGAATGTTTAATTTTTTACGCTTGCCTTGATTAAAGTGCTGAATGATTTGTTCACCCAACCAGGCGTGATTAACCACAATATCAGTCAAATGGTTGGTAGCAAGACCATCAATATGCCAGTCAATTAATGCTTTTCCTCTGACCTTTAACAAGGGCTTTGGCGTATGGTCAGTGAGTGGGCGCATTCTTTCACCGCGACCTGCAGCTAAAACCATGCATGGAATTGTCTGGGTTTTATGCATCAGAAGGTTAGCCCATCCGGTCTTTGAATGCCCTCAATGCTATCTAGCAGTTGTACCAAGGGTTTCAAGGCAATATACCGTTCTGCAACTTTTCTTGTGTATTTAAATACCAATGGAATGTCTTTTAGGTAGCCATCCTTCCCGTCGCGGTGATAAAGCCTTGCAAATATTCCTAGTACTTTGAGGTGTCTTTGTAGCCCCATCCACTCGTAGTCACGATAAAAATCACCGAATTCACTTTGTACTGGTAGGCCAGCTTTTCGTGCTTTATCCCAATACCGAATTAGCCAATCCATTTGTTCAGGCTCTTCCCACTCAATATAGGCATCCCTGTAAAGAGAGGCTAAATCATAGGTAATAGGCCCATAAACAGCATCTTGAAAATCTAGAATCCCTGGATTGTTCTGATCTGTAACCATTAAGTTTCTGCTGTGGTAGTCCCTGTGGACAATTACCTGAGATTGGGACAGGTTATTTTCTAGGATTAAGCTAAATACTTTTGCCAAATCATCTTTTTGTTTGGTATCTAGTTGTATTTTTAGGTGTTTGCCTAAGTACCAATCTGGAAATAGTTCTAGTTCACGCGTTAATAGAGCTTTGTCGTATTCTGGTAAGAGCCCTGGTTTGCTAGCAAGTTGCATTTGAATTAAGGCGTCATTTGCATCTTGGTAGAGTTTGGGTGCGGTTTGTTGATTTAAAGCCGATAGGTAGGTCTGATTACCCAAATCTGTTAATAATAAAAATCCTTGATCAACATCCTTTTCAAGAACTACCGGAACATTTAGTTTGGCATCCGCAAGTAGCTTGGAAATGTTAATAAATGGCTTGGTATCCTCTGTCGCTGGTGGGGCATCCATAACAATAAAGCTGGCTTGAGAGCCATTTTTGTTGCTTAAAGCCCTAAAGTAGCGCCTAAAGCTGGCATCGCTGGAGGCTGGTTGCAGAGTTGTCAGGTCTAAAGACCACTTGGAGGTCAAAGTACCTAGCCAAGTATTTAATTGAGATAAGCGGTTATCTGGGTTCATGGATTCGTATAATAAAAGCACTTAACAGATATGCCTAAAACTTTTATCGCCAAGCGCCCATCTCCTGGTTTAAAGCACCCTAAATTCAAGAAATTGTTTTTAGGGGTTTTGGCGTATGGTTTTGCTCTGCCAGCCTTATTCGCTCAAGAATCCGCGAAGGTTGATGAAGCCCTCAGTCTGAAATTGGAGGACCAATTATTGGTTCGACCGGTGGTTCCTGATGACCTGGCTCCGACTTTTACTTCATCCAAGAAGTTAGATGGGGTGGTAGACCGACAAATGCGCCTTGAGGGTGATGCGGTTATTAGAAGAAATCGAACAGTAGTTAAGGGTGATTTAATCACTTATGACCCAGACACAGATATTGCTGATGTTGAAGGCAATGCAACCTTACTAAAAGATGCAACATCCTTTAAAGGGCCCAGGGCAAAAGTTAGATTAGATGCTCAAGAAGGTTGGATGGATGAGCCTACCTATGAGTTAAAAGAGGTTGGGGCTAGCGGTAAGGCTTCACGGGTTGATTTCAAAGAAGATAATGAATTTGAATTTGAAAAACCAACGTTTACAACATGTAGACCAGATAATGTTGATTGGTACTTATCTGCAAGTAGGATGGATGTTGAAAGAGATGTTGATGTAATTATTGGAACTAATGGGGTATTGCATTTCTTTGATATACCTGTTTTTTACACACCAGTATTTGCATTGCCATCCGGTTCGTCGCGTAGGTCAGGATTCTTGTCAGCCACTTATGGTCGAGTAAAGCGAGGCGGAGTTTCTGGCTGGGATGTGACGGTCCCGTACTACGTTAATCTGGCGCCTAACAGAGATATGACCTTGTTCCCTCGATATATTCAAAATCGTGGCGAACAATTGGGCGGCGAGTTCCGTTATCTAGAAAAAAATTACCAAGGTATTTTGACGGCTGAGGCAATTTCTGATGCCGCTTATGGGAAAGATCGCTGGGCATTTGGGCTTAAACATGCTCAAACAGTTCGACCTGGTTTGGTGGCTTATACAGATTACAGTCGTGTTTCAGATGATCGGTATGTTGATGACTTAGGTAAAAGTCTCAATGGTGTTGTAAATCGGCAATATAACCAAGAGATTGGGGCGCGATACGCAATTGATGGTTGGAATATTCTTACTAGAGTTCAAAAATTCCAAACCTTGCAACCTGATCCAACAAATCCAGTGTTGTTGCCTTATGAGCGAGAGCCTCAGGTTAACGCTAGATATACTAAGAATAACTGGAATGGTTTGAATTTTTCATTCGAATCAGATGTGACAAGATTTACCTATAAAGGATTATTTGATCCAGCAAATTCTTTATATTCTGGAAGAACCTTTAAAGAGGGTAACCGTGCATATGCTGTTGGCTCAGTAGCTAAGCCATTTATGACTCCTGGTTACTATTTGACTCCAAAAGTAACCCTTCGTTCTACTCAGTACACAGTTGATCCATTTCCAGGGCAAGCAGATATAAGTCGTAACGTAACTTTACCCACATTTAGTTTGGATTCTGGCGTAATCCTGGAGCGAGATGCGTTGGAGCTAAATGGGATTATCGGTAAAAATATGTTGATGACTCTTGAGCCAAGAGCCTTCTATGTTTACACGCCGTATACATATCAAAATAATCTACCTTTATTTGATACGGCTGATGCAGGTTTCGGTATATCTCAAATATTCAGTGAAAATTCTTTTGCTGGTAACGATCGCATTGCTGACAACAATAAAGTAACCTTTGGGGTTACATCTAGAATTCTTGATGCGGATACTGGCGTTGAGCGTTTAAGGGGAGTGGTTGCTCAGCGTGTTGATATTGGGGGCCAAAAAGTTGGTTTAACTGCTGAGCAAAACTCAACTAAACGTTCAGACATTCTGGCTGGCTTATCGACCAGGTTAATGGGTAACTTTAACGTAGATGGTTTAGTTCAATATAACGAACAAATTTCTAAGTTGGTTCAACAAAGTGTGACGGCTAGTTATAGACCAGAAGTGCGAAAATTATTAAATGTTAGTTATAAGAAAACAATCAATCCATCTGATTTGCTGACAACTACAAATCAATATGAGGTTTCTGGTCAGTGGCCGCTCGCTCGCCAGTGGTATGGTATTGCAAGGTATAACTATGACTTTATTTCTAATGAGGTTTTGAATAGAGTTACAGGTGTTGAATATGATGCCGATTGTTGGGTTGTGAGGGTTGTACAAAGGCGCTTCAAGAATACTTCGACCTTAGCAACCTCTGAAATTTATATGCAGTTAGACTTTAAGGGTTTTTCAAGCTTTGGCAGCAACCCAATTAATTTAATTAGATTTAATATACCTGGATACGAGCCAGTTAGCTCAAATCCAGCACCAATTTCACCATTTGAAAGTTACGAATGAAGCTAGTTAAGATTGTTTTATGCGCATTAGGTTTGATGATTATTGGACAAACAGGATTTGCCCAAAATAAAAATCGCGCCATCGATCAGGTGATTGCTATCGTTGATACAAGCTTGGTGACTAAACTTGAGTTAGAAAATCGGATTGCATTAATTGAAAAGCAATTCAAAGCAGCCAATAGACCTTTGCCACCGAGTGCAGATTTAAGAGAGCAGGTTTTAGAGCGTTTGATTTCTGAGCGCATTCAGTTAAATCTTGCAAAAGAATCAGGCGTTAAAGTCAGTGATAAAGATTTAGATCGAATTATTGGCAATATTGCGGGGCAGAATAAATTAAGCCCAACAGAGTTCAAAGATAAGATTGAAAAAGAAGGCACTACTTTTTCTAAATACAAAGAAGAGCTCCGAAAAGAAGTTCAGTTGGCGCGACTTCGCGAGCGTGAGGTAGATGCCAGGGTTCAAGTTAGTGAGTCAGAGATTGATAGCTACATTGCTGAAAAAGACAGAGGTAGATTATTGCAGGCAGGTAATGATGAGATTTACTTGGCTCAAATGTTGGTAAGCCTACCAGCTAACGCAAACGAGTCTGAGTTAGCTGCTGCCAAGAAAAAAGCTGAAGATATTTTGAAGGATGCCGGCTCAGAAAAAGACTTTTTGGCATACGGTAAACGTATTGCCACGCCAGGTTCTGGTGTGAGGGTTGAGGATTTAGGTTATAGAACCTTAGATAGATTGCCGCAGTTATTTATTGATGCGACCCAAGGGGTGAGCTCGAATCAATTGGTGTCAAGAGTATTACAAAGTGGTGCAGGTTTTCATATTATTAAGGTGATTGATCGTAAAGGTTCTGTTGTAACTAATGCTCAGAATATTGTGGTTACGCAAACCCAAGCGAGGCATATCTTATTAAGACATCGTAATGGTGTGACTGATTTAGAAGCACAAAGACGTCTTAATAGCTTTAAGGATCAAATTAAGGTTAAAGCTGCTGATTTCGCTCAGTTAGCAAAGAAACATTCTGAAGATGGTTCTGCGCCAAATGGCGGTAATCTTGGTTGGATGTCTCCTGGCGAACTTGTTCCTGAGTTTGAGCAGTCAATGAATCAACTAAACGTTGGTGAGGTGAGTGATCCGGTAAGAACAGAGTTTGGTTGGCACTTAATTCAGGTGATTGAGCGTCGTCAGGCTCAGCTGTCTGCTGATAAACAGAGGGATTATGCGCGCGCTACTTTGCGCGAGAAGAAGCTTGATCAAGCTTACCAAGATTGGCTCAGGCAAATCAGAGATGCAGCGACTGTAGAAATTCGCGCAATTGATTAAAGATGATTCGATTAGCCCTTACAACAGGCGAGCCTGCAGGTATTGGGCCTGAAATCAGTCTAAAGGCGGCGGAGATATTTCTCCAAGACAATCCAGATGTAGAAATTAGCCTGATTGGAGATAAATCTTTTTTTGCAAAAGGTTGTCATGATCGCCTAGTTATTAAGCATGTCCCGCTGCAGGCGAATGTGATAGCTGGCCAGTTAGATAAAGCTAATGCTAGTTATGTGTTAAATACTTTAGATCAGGCAATCGAAGGTTGCCTCAGTGGTTACTATCAAGGAATGGTGACTGCACCTGTTCAGAAAAGTATTATTTCTGAATCTGGTATCCACTTTACTGGGCACACAGAATACCTAGCTGAGAAATGTGGTGTTCCTCTTGTCGTAATGATGTTGTGTGGCAAATCAGTTTTTAAGTCTGATTTGTTACCAGAGATGTTGCGTGTTGCGCTTGTAACAACTCATATTCCATTGCAAGATGTTTCAAGCCATTTATCAGTTGATTTACTGCAAAAAACAATTGAAATTATTGGTGAAGATTTAAAGCGTCGATTTGGTATTAATCAGCCAAGAATATATATATCCGGATTGAACCCGCATGCAGGAGAGTCTGGGCATATGGGGCGCGAAGAGATAGATATCATTATTCCAGCTATAAAGTTGATGGAGCAAAAAGGCTATTCCTTAGTAGGCCCATTAGCGGGAGATACCATCTTTAGCCCCAATCATTTACAAAAGGCAGATGTTATTTTGGCGATGTATCACGATCAAGGTTTGGCGCCATTTAAGTTTGCAACTTTTGGAGAGGGTGTTAATGTCACTTTGGGCTTACCAATTATCAGAACCTCTGTTGATCATGGTACAGCCCTTCATTTGGCGGGAAAAAATTTAGCTGATGTGACAAGCATGTTGGCTGCTTTGCAGATGGCAAATTTAATGGCAAGGAATCAGAGTGGCACATCAGGCTCGTAAACGCTTTGGACAGCATTTTTTAGTTGATACAGGAATCATCTATTCCATTATTCGTGCCATTGAGCCACATCCAATTGATCAGGTGATTGAAATAGGGCCCGGTTTGGGGGCTATGACGAAGCCTTTGTTGGGTTCATTGGATGAGTTATCGGTAGTTGAATTAGATCGAGATTTAGTAAAACGTTGGCAATCTCAGAATATTTCAACGTTAAAAATTTTTGAAGCTGATGCGCTTAAATTTAATTTTTTAGAATGGGCTAAATTGGCTAAGGAAAAAATCGCTAATTTAGTTGAGCCTCGCGTCAAAATTGTTGGCAACTTGCCATATAACATTTCCTCGCCACTGTTATTTCATTTAATGAGCGCCGCTGATTACGTTGATGAGCAAGTATTTATGCTCCAGGCTGAGGTGATTGAGCGCATGGTGGCCAGTCATGGGGATTCTGAGTATGGTCGTTTGTCAGTGATGCTGCAGTCTCGCTATCACATGGAAAACGTATTACATGTACCACCAGAGGCATTTGATCCACCTCCAAAGGTGGATTCTGCAGTGGTTAAGATGATTCCAAGGACTGATTTAAAGTTAACCCCAGAAGAATATGCCGCGTTAGAGATGATTGTTTCTATGGCGTTTGCTCAGCGAAGAAAGGTGCTGCGCAATAATTTATCTAGCGTTAAAGATCAATTAGATTTACCTGATGAGACACTGGCGCTGCGAGCACAAGATGTTTCTGTGGATGATTACATTACTTGGGCGCGTAAGCTGGCGCATCAATAACTCTCATTTCTGCCTCAATCCACTTTTCAGTTTCTTGGTGTAGCTGCTCTGCAGTTTTGTTTTCTGATGAGATTGCTGGGCCAATAGAAATCGTTACTTTGCCAGGGTATTTCAGAAAGCTATTTCTTGGCCAAACGTGACCCGCATTGTGCGCGATTGGTATTACCCAGGCTTTTGTTGCGCTAGCAAGACGTGCCCCACCTTTTCTGTAGAGTGTGTGTGCGCCCACCTTTGTCCTTGTGCCCTCAGGAAAGATGATGATCCAAAGACCTTGGCCCAAGTATTTTTTCCCTTGTCCTGCAATTGATTGTGATGCTGCTGCTTTATTAGACCGATTGATGTGAATCATTCTTAGTAGTGCTAACGCCCAGCCAAAGAATGGAATCCAGAGTAGTTCACGCTTGAAAACAAAACATAATTGTTTTGGTATTAGTGCAATAAATGCAATAGTTTCCCAAGCTGACTGATGTTTTGATAATAAGATAACTGGCTTATCAAGCATGGTTTTGATGTTATCCATGCCTAAGATTTCATATTCAATCCCACAAATCTTTTTGGCAAGGTAGGTCATCGTGATGTTCCAACCTTTGGTTAAGTCATAGCGTTTCTCAGCAGAAATCAGCGGAAAAACCACGATACACATCACTGCATAAGCTGGTGTAATAACCAACATGGATAAAAAGAAAAGAGTAGATTTAATAGCAATCATGTGCGTTGTATAAAGTGGTTGGCAAATGCCATTAAATCCTGGTGTATGGCTGTGTAGGGAGGTAATTCTCCAGAAGATCTAGCCTTTTCACCTTTGCCTGTTAGTACAAGGTGTGGTTCTGCACCCACAGCAACGCCCGCAACTAGATCTCTTACGCTATCTCCCACAATCGGCACACCTTTGATGGAGATACCATAGCGTTGTGCAATTTGCTCAATCATGCCTGGTAGGGGTTTCCTGCAATGACATAAGTCTGCATCCGTGTGCGGGCAAAAGAAAATAGCATCAACATGACCGCCTACCTTGTTAAGTAAGCGATGAAATTTCTCATGAATCGCATTTAACGTATCCATGTCATACAAGCCGCGACCAATGCCTGATTGATTAGTGGCAACCGCAATTTGATAGCCTGCTTGATTAAGCTTTGCAATGGCTTCTAAACTACCAGGAATAGGTTTCCATTCATCTGGGGACTTAATGTAGTGATCGCTATCCTCATTGATCACGCCATCTCTGTCGAGTATGACAAGTTTAGAAGCGAGTTTCGATGCCATGACTATGCGGCCAATTTACCGATATCTGCAACTTGATTCATCAAGCCATGCATTTGTGTCAGTAGAGCTAGGCGGTTATCTCTTAGGGCTGTGTTCGGGTCCATCACCATCACATCATTGAAGAAATTATCAACATCAGTTCTTAATGTGGCAAAGGCCTGTAAAGCATCAGTGAAGTTGCCCGCTTTAAAGGATGCATTGACTTTAGGCATGATGTTATTAAGAGCTGCAGCCAAAGATTTCTCTGCATCCAGCGTTAACAAATCGTGATTAACTGTATCTGGAATCTTGAAATCAACTTTTTTGAGTATGTTGCCAATTCGTTTGTTGGCAGCAGCAAGTGCCGCTGACTCATCTAATGCACCAAATAATCTAACAGCTTTTAGTCGGTCTAAAACATCATTAAAAACTTCAGGTAATTGGCTTACAACTGATTCAACTTCGTTAGTAGAATAATTTTTGCCATCCCAACTTTGATCCTTAAGGTAAGCACGTAATCTATCTAAGATGAAGCCATGGATAACGGTAACGTCCACATTCTTCTTCACCTCATCCTGTGCAAAAGCTGCCAGTGTTGTAGTGATTAAATTAGAAACATTGAGAGCTAATTTTTTTTCTAAAAGAATTCTGCAAATACCTAAGGCATGGCGGCGTAGCGCAAAAGGATCTTTTTCGCCTGTTGGGGCTAAACCGATTCCCCAAATGCCAACAAGGGTTTCTAGCTTATCTGCAAGCGCTAAGATTGTCCCAGTATCTGTATTAGGCAAGGCATCACCAGCAAATTTTGGTGAGTAATGTTCCATGCAGGCTGCTGCAACATCTGGGTGCTCATTGTCATTTAAAGCATAGTAGCGCCCCATGATGCCTTGTAATTCTGGGAATTCGCCAACCATATCAGTTAGTAGATCTGCTTTGGCAATTTTTGCTGCACGTTCTGCTAGCTCAACACTGATTGCTGCATTATTTTTCTTAAGTTCCGTTGCGATACTTTGGGCGATTTTGCTAACGCGTTCTGTTCTCTCGAGTTGAGTACCTAATTTGTTGTGGTAAACAACTTTGGATAAGAGAGGCGTTCTTTCGAATAAAGATTTTTTACGATCTTGTTCATAAAAGAATTTTGCATCTGCTAAACGAGGTCTTACAACGCGTTCATTTCCAGAAATAATTGCTTCTGGAGTCTTTGTTTCAATATTTGAAACAATCAAAAATTGGTTGCTCAATTTGCCATTCTTATCAGTCATGGCAAAGTATTTTTGATTGGTCTGCATTGTCAGAATGAGACATTCTTGAGGAACTTCTAAGAATTCTTTTTCAAACTCACACTTGTAGATAACAGGCCATTCAACTAAAGAGCAAACTTCCTCTAGAAGAGAGTCTGGCATTAAAACCGATTGTCCATTCGATGCTTTGTTTAATGCATCACGAATCTTCTCAATTCTTGCTGAATAGTTAGCAATGACTTTTCCGTCTTTTTCTAGGGTGCTGGCGTATTCATCAGCATGAGAAATCGTGATTGGTCCTTTGGATAAGAATCGATGACCAATGGTGGTATTTTTTGATTGCAATCCAAGCGCTTCAATTGAAATGGTTGTTGTGCCATGAACGGCTAATAAACCATGAGCGGGCCTTACAAATTCAACATCTTTGACTTGGGCGGTGCCTGGCGCAATTTGATAGCGCATCACCTTAGGAATCGGTAATTTAGTGATGGCTTGTTCGACAGCATTTTGCAGACCTGTTGCAAGTGTCTGACCTGTCACGTCAATAGTTAAATAAAAAGCTTCAGATTTATCTGACCCTTGTCTTTCTAGTTGATTGACTGTGATATCAGGGTGACCGAGAGATGCTAGTTTTTTTAATAGAGGTGCTGTTGGTTTACCCTCCGCATCCAATGCAATGGATACAGGTAATAGTTTTTCTTTTACAGCTCTGTTGGGTGCTTTATCTAGAACTTTAGATAAGTGAACAGCTAATCTGCGTGGAGTTGCATAACTGGTTGTCACGCTACTATCAGCTAATAGGCCTTGGCTCTTTAAAGACTGTTCAATACTTTCTGAAAAACTCTGGCCAAGTTTTTTAAGCGCCTTAGGAGGAAGCTCTTCGGTGAATAGTTCGAGAATTAAAGGTGCTGTACTCATTTAACACCCTCTAACTTTTGACACATAGGGAAACCTAATTTTTCTCTGGACTCATAGTAGGCCTGAGCCACGCTACGAGATAAATTGCGAATGCGACCAATATACGCAGCACGTTCAGTGACTGAGATAGCGCCACGTGCATCTAATAAGTTAAACGTGTGGGCTGCTTTTAAAACCATTTCATATGCAGGCAATGCCAAAGGGATTTCCATCAGACGCTTAGCTTCGTTTTCATAGTTGCCAAACTGTTGGAACAGTAAATCAGCATTAGAGTGCTCAAAATTGTACGTGGACTGCTCTACTTCATTTTGGTGGTAGACGTCACCATAGCTAACCCCATCAGTCCATACCAGGTCATAAACGTTTTCAACTTTTTGCAAGTACATGGCTAAACGTTCTAAGCCATATGTAATTTCGCCAAGAATTGGTTTGCAATCGATGCCGCCAACTTGTTGGAAATAGGTGAATTGGGTCACTTCCATGCCATTTAGCCAAACTTCCCAACCAAGACCCCAAGCACCCAGTGTTGGGTTTTCCCAATCATCCTCAACAAAGCGAATGTCGTTTTGTTTTAAATCTAGGCCCAATGCTTCTAAGCTGCCTAGATATAAATCGAGAATGTTTTCAGGTGCTGGCTTTAAAACCACTTGATATTGATAGTAGTGTTGAAGGCGGTTTGGATTTTCACCATAGCGACCGTCTTTTGGACGGCGTGATGGTTGTACATACGCAGCTTTCCATGGTTCTGGACCTATGGATCTTAAGAATGTTGCAGTATGGGATGTCCCAGCACCAACTTCTAGATCGACTGGTTGAAGTAGGGCGCAACCTTGTTGGTCCCAGTAATTTTGTAGAGTAAGAATGACTTGCTGAAAGGTAAGCATATGATAGGTTTCCTGAACCCTAAGATTTTACCTTTCTTGGCGGGTTAAGCCTACTTTTTGTTTTTACGCCAAGCCATGATTAAAAATAGGCCAGAGATCATCAGAATTGGGATGTCTCCAAGCCAAACATAGGGTGTTTTGCCTGAATATGCTTGGATTTCTGCTTTTAAGATGCCTTGCTGAAATTTTGGTAATTGACGCAATACCTGACCTTGATGATCTATGACAGAAGTGATGCCGGTATTGGTGGCCCTGAGGGTGGGAATACCTGTTTCGATAGACCTTAACCTGGCTAATCGAAGTTGTTGTTCAGCTGCTTGGCTATCACCAAACCATGCCAGATTCGTTAAGTTAACCCAAAGGTGGTGCTCAATTGCAGAATTTCTTTGACGGGCGGCTAATTCATTGCCAAATACATCTTCGTAACAAATTAAGATTCCCACAGCAATCTCATCAAAACCTTGATTAATAATGAACGGGGCTTGTTTATCTGTTCCCCTGTAAAAGTTGCCTAGCGGCACTTTAAATAAATCCACAAACCATTGAGCGCCCCATGGTACAAATTCTCCAAATGGCACTAAGTGAGACTTGTCGTATTGGTAATTTTCACCTTTATTTTTTAGTCCTATTGCAGCGTTAGAGGGCTGACCATTTGGCCCTACACCAATCGTGCCTAGGATGATGTTTTGAGTGCTATTTTTAGGTTTGAGGTTTTCAAATAGTGGGTCAAATCTTGTTGGTTGGACTGGAATAGCTGTTTCTGGAGCAACAATCAAAGAGCTTTTACTTTTTTTGATGGCGTCGTAGTAGTACTCAATTTGCTGGCTAATGTTGGAGGGGTCAAATTTAATGGTTTGTGCAAAATTACCCTGAATTAAGGACAAATCAATGGGTCTACCAATTGGCTGAGTAAAAGAAATAAGCCCTATTGCATGACTGCTAGAAATGAAGGCGATAGTAGCGACAATCTTGGTAAAAAAGTTATTTTTACCAAGGCTTAGGTAGGCTGCTAATGCAACACATAACCATGTACATGCAAGCCCCCCCAGTAGTGGGGCCCATGCAAAGAATGGACCTTCAACCTGTGACTCTGCGAACCCAGCCCACGGAAATCCTGTGAATAGTTGACCTCTTAACCATTCAAAAATAACCCAGCTACAAGCAACGCCAATGATTCGTACGGTATTTGACTGATAAAGGTGAGTTAGCTTTACAGCGGCAGCATAAAACAATCCTAAGTATGCTGAAAGAACAAGGACAGCAAAAATAGAGAGGGCTGCTGGAAGTCCGCCTATGTCGTGAAGGCTTACATAGATCCACCACAAAGAGTTACAAAAGTAGCCTAATGAAAAAATCCAGCTAGAACGAAATGGGTGTGAGTCTGAAAAAATGGCTCGAAAAAATATGGCCAAGCCAACAATAAGGAACCATCCACCATATGGCAATTCAATCAGCCAAGAACAGATGCTACCTAGGGCGAAAAACAGTAGGCTTTTAATCAATTTCTGTTTTGGTGGCGAGTAAAACGTGTACCTGTCTTGCGTCAGCGCGTTGAATCTCAAAAATGATGTTATGAATTTTTATTGACTCCCCTTTATGAGGAACTCTGCCTATGTTTTTAAGAATGAACCCAGCTAGCGTGTCATTGTCATCATCCTGAAATGATGTGCCTAAGGCATCGTTAACTTGCTCAAGTTCGGTGATGCCACGAATTCTAAATTTGGATTCACTCACCTTGATGATATTGTCTTCAATGTCGTCGGTGTCATGCTCATCTTCAATGTCACCAACAATTTGTTCTAGGACATCTTCAATGGTCACAATTCCTGCAACGCCACCATATTCATCAACAACAATGGCGATGTGATTGCGATGTTCTCTAAAGTCCCTAAGAAGAACGCTCAGGCGTTTGGACTCCGGAATAAATACCGCAGGCCTTAACCAATCTCTTAGCTGAAAGTCTTCTTCTTGAGAGTGGCGTAACAAGTCTTTTGCTAGGAGTATGCCAATGACGTTATCGCGGTTATCTTCGTATACCGGAAATCTTGAGTGTGCTGCTTTGATCACTTCGGCAATTGTGTCCTCGACTGATTCATTGATATCAATCCAGTCAATTTGTGATCTTGGCACCAAAATGTCTCTTGCCGCTAGCTCTCCAACCTGAAAAACACCTTCAATCATGGCTAGCGCATCTGCATCAATCAATCCCTCTTTATGGGATTCTCTGAGGGTTTCGAGGAGTTCTACTCTTCTTTCTGATGCTGATGCGGGGGTTGGCGTCAGCAAATTGCTGAGGCGTTCTAGGAGGCTTTTCGACTCTGGTTCAGTTGTCATAATGTATAAGCATAGCTTATTTAGATGAAATTATATGTAAGGGTTAGCCTGTTTGAGCTTTTTGAGAATGCTGATTTCTAGTTGCTCCATGGCCTCAGCTTCCACTTCATCTTCATGATCAAATCCTTGGGCGTGAAGAGCGCCATGAACAATCAGATGAATTAGGTGTTGTTCAAGGGTTTTCTCTTGCTGTTTAGCTTCTTTTTCAAGTACTGGTAAGCAAATGATTAAATCTGCTGCAAGATGATCAATACCCTTTTGAAGTTCATAAGGGAAGGTCAGAATATTTGTGGCGTAATCTTTGTTGCGATAGTTAGAGTTTAATTTTTTACTTTCAGCTTGACCAACAAATCTAACGGTAATCGTTGCATTCTCTTGTAATGCTTTTTTGATCCAGTTGCCTACTTTTCTTTTTGTGATTAAGTCTTGCCATTTTTCAGCCATGGCTGGAGTGGCAAACTGAATTTCTAATATTAGTTTAGGAGGTGTTTTTGCGTTCATTCTTGAATAATAAGCTCACCACGTAATGAGTGTGCCATGGCTTCTGTAAATTTGACTAACTCAAGCTTGCCAATCAATCGTTTTGCGTGCTCGCTATTCACCTCAATTAATACCACGCGACCATTTTCGGTTCTGCCCTGTAAATGAATTCCGTCGCGTGCCATGCTTTCCATCATGACCTTCTCTGTTTTGCCAACCATACTCTGATTGATTTCAAGAACGTGCTGGTCAATTTGTGCAACTAATGTTTTGAGACGCTCATTCTTAACCTTTGTTGGGGTGTCGTCTTTGAGATTGGCTGCTGGCGTGCCGGGACGTTCGCTATAGACAAAGCAGTAACTGTTATCAAATTTAATTTCTTTGACTAACTTCATGAGTTGATCAAAGTCTTCATCTGTTTCACCGGGGAAGCCTACGATGAAATCACTAGAGATAACTATATCTGGGCGAATGGCTTTAATTTTTTTGATGACGCTTTTATATTCTAAAACGGTATAGCCACGCTTCATGTTTGCTAAGACTCTGTCGGAGCCATGTTGCACAGGTAGATGAAGATGATTAACTAATTTAGGTAATTTGGCGTAGGCATCAATGAGGCGTTGCGTGAATTCTTTAGGGTGGCTAGTAGTAAATCGAATACGTTCAACCCCAGGAATATCTGAAACATATTCAAGCAACATAGCAAAGTCAGCTATTTCTTCGGAACCACTCATCTTGCCGCGATAGGCATTAACGTTTTGACCCAATAAGTGAATTTCTTGCACGCCTTGTTGTGCTAAACCGGCAACTTCCGTGAGTACATCCTCGAATGGCCTAGAAACTTCTTCGCCACGTGTGTAGGGTACAACGCAGTAGCTACAATATTTTGAGCAACCTTCCATGATTGATACATAGGCTGCACCACCTTCGACCTTTGCTGGTGGCAAATTATCGAATTTCTCAATTTCCGGGAAGCTAATGTCTACTTGGGGTAAGCCTGTTTGATGTCTTGCCTCAATTAATTCTGGAAGTCGATGTAGTGTTTGTGGTCCAAACACAAAATCAACATAAGGTGCTCTGTTCACAATATGCTTACCTTCTTGGCTGGCAACACATCCGCCAACGCCAATTAGTAAGTTTGGCTTTTGAGCTTTTAGTTCGCGCAAGCGACCTAGGTCTGAAAAAACTTTTTCTTGGGCTTTCTCACGAACAGAGCAGGTATTGAGCAGAATGACGTCAGCATCTTCAGGATGATCTGTTTTAATCATTCCATCATGATGGTTTAAGACATCAACCATTTTGTCAGAGTCATACTCATTCATCTGACAACCAAATGTTTTTACGTAAACTTTTTTCATTATTTGAGTACTTGGAATGCTAAGACAGCAATTATTGTAGGTGGTAGGGCAGCGACAAATAGCCAAAGAGCTGAAACGCTGCCTTCAGGAAAATGTTCGCGCAATATAGACATTCCAGCTGGATTGGGTGCATTGGCAATGACTGTTAGTCCGCCGCCGGTAATGGCGCCAGCCACAACTGCGTATTTGAATTCATCGCTAGTGCCTTGAACAAGCGAGGCAAGATAAGTTAAGGCAGCATTATCTGTAATGGCGGTTAATGCGGTGGCACCGTAATAAACAAGTGTGCTACTCATTTTTTCTAGGATTGGTTGTAGCCACCATTGCTGCATACCTCCCAAAACAACCAAGCCAGCCAAGAAAAATGCGACCATCAAAGCTTCTTTTAATAGCAACGGATTTTGAAATTTGGAATAGGCATGTGTGTAGCCCATGAAAAATAACAAAAGCCCCATAAATACTACGGGATGATGAGCAAATACAACAATGCCTGCTAAGAATGTTAAGTGCACAAGCATTACTACGAGTGGCATAACATCTTTTTCCTCTGAGAGATTATCTTTTGGTAAATACTTATGCATGAGAAGTGTTACTAGTAAAGCGTTTGTTAGAACTGCTATACCAGCCTTAATGCCGAAGGTTTGAAAAACAAATATCGTGTCCCATCCCCATGTGCTAGCAACCATTAGTATCGGAGGGGCTGCAAAATTTGTAAGCGCACCCCCAATTGAAACGTTCACAAATAGAACGCCTATCGTTAGGTACATTAATTTGATATCTGACGTTTGGCTAAATATTTTTTTCTTGAGTAGCAGTGCAGCTAAAGTCATTGCAGCTGGCTCGGTGATAAACGAGCCTAGCAGAGGTACCAAGCTTAAGGTGACAAAGTAGTTGGTAATGACACTATTAATAGAAAATATTTTTGTAAGCAGTGTTGAAACTAACTTTACTAATTCAGATGCAAAATGAAGGACAGGTTTGCTAGCAGCCACCACCATGATTGCAAACACAAATAGTGGTTCAGTGTAGTTGCGTGTTTCTAGATATTCAACAGATGGTTTGTGATCGCCAAGAGTGATTGCCATAAAAATAATCAATATCAAGGCCCAAAAGCCGAATACAGCTTCGACTTCACCTAAAAGATGCCAAAGACCAGAATGATTTGGGTGCTTGTGGGCCAAACCCTCAAAAAAAGATGATGAGAATGTATGTAATACGGCGATTACAAAAAGTGTGGTTGCGATGATCTCTAGATTGGTCGGATTCATTTTGAGCCTTGTGAGTTCAAATTTTATTGGGTTTATTGTAGGTCGGTGAAAAACCCAAAAAAATAAGTAAATACCTGATTTATCTGTTAATTTTTGATGATTCTTGTGATGCGGTAGGGTTAACTAACCCTTTGAGACAGTCTCACAAGCAATAGCTGTAAGAAGAATAGTGGTGGCGAATCAGGGATTCGAACCCCGGACCTGCGGATTATGATTCCGTCGCTCTAACCGGCTGAGCTAATTCGCCAAAGACCATGATTATATAGCACTTTGTGCTTTAGCTCAAAATCACCTAGCAAGAAAATAACTTGGCTTTTGAGAAGTAGACTAATTTTTACTCAATCATTTTTAACTTTTTTCTTTTCGTACTGATGCATTTTGTACGCATAGAACCAAGTTAGACCTAAATAAATAAGAAGAGCACCTTGAGCACCCCACCAATAAGTGAAGTTCCATCCAAAAAAGTCAAATCGCAATAGTTCTGGTGCGAGACCAACAACCAATGTTGTGATGAACCAAAGTGCTAATAGTATTGTGATGAGACGTTTATTTTTTGACCAAGTTTTCATGGGCGACCTACTGGTAAATAAACCCTCATACATGTGCCGTATTTCAGAGGATTTTCTTGATACACATTTTCTAAAATCTCGAGCTTGCCACCATGTTGGGTTGCAATTTCTTTAACGATGGCCAATCCCAATCCGCTACCTTCAATATCGCTACCTAACACACGATAGAAGCGTTCTAAAACGCGTTGTCTTTCCTCGGGTGGGATTCCCGGGCCTGTATCTTTGACTTCAACTATTAGTAAGCCTGGGCGATTCGAGTGTCTCACATCAACTGTGACACTACCATTAGCAGGGGTATATTTAATGGCGTTATCTAGAAGGTTATTAAACAACTCTTTGATCATCACTGGGTTGCCGTAAATTTTGTGTGCCTGAGTCGGCGGTACAAAGCCCAAGTCAATATTTTTTTCCCAAGCTGCAGAGAGCCAGTTTTTAGTGGCATCCTCGGCAGCTTGAGACAAATCAAAAAGAATTTTTTCACTTAGGTTGGCAGCGTTCTCCATGCGTGCTAATGAGAGTAGTTGCTGTACTAAGCGGGTAGCGCGCGTTGAGCTATCTGCAATTTGCTCTAGGGAACGTTGCAGTTCATCTGGACTGCTTTCTCGTTGCGCAAGTTCTGCTTGCATTCTTAAGCCCGCAAGAGGTGTTTTTAATTGATGGGCGGCGTCAGCAATAAATCGTTTTTGGGACTGAACTGAATCTTCTAGTTGGTATAGAACATCGTTAAAGCTAGATATGAGTGGCATGATTTCTTGAGGGGCCGCTCTTTCTTCGATTGGGCTTGTGTCATCTACGCGCCGATTTCTGATTCTGTTTTGTAGGGCATTTAGTGGTGCTAAACCTCTGGTTAAACCAAACCAAACTAGCACAACAACAATAGGCAAAATAATGAATTGAGGAAGAATGACACCTTTGATAATTTCATTGGCTAGCTGAGATCTTTTTTCCAGAGTTTCAGCAACTTGTACCAAGATAGGTGGACTATTTTTTGATGGGGATAAAACAATTTGAGTGGCAGCCACTCTAACCTCATTACCAGCAATCCTGCTGTCTCTGTAAGTGACAACTCCCACTTGTAGTGCGTCGCCATCATGAGGCAGTGGTACATCTTTGTCGCCGGCGATGAGTTGCCCATGTTGACCTACTACCTGAAAATAAATTGTGTCGTTGTCATCCGCTCTTAATATCTGTCTAGCAGACATCGGTAGCGTTAAAGAAATATGACCATTTGTTTCAGAGATTTGTTGGGAGATTGCTAGAACACTATTTTCTAGACCTCGATCAAAAGGAGCGTTAGCAATGGACTGCGCCACTAAATAAGTAACAGCAATACTCATTGGCCACAACAATAAAAGTGGCGCCAACATCCAATCTAAGATTTCCCCAAATAGTGATCTTGGCCCTTTGTTAATTGGGCGCAAGTCATAAGACTCCGGTGGTAGAAGTTTTTGTAGTTCCGCATCTAATGCGGGCTGAACATCTACCATTTCGAAAAATTTATGCTTCTGGAGATTGAGTTACAGCAGGTGCTTGGAATTTTTCTAAGCAATAGCCAAGACCTCTGATTGTTGCAATCCTAATGCCACCCACTTCAATTTTTTTGCGTAAGCGATGAACGTACACCTCAATCGCATTGTTACTAACTTCTTCGCCCCATTCGCACAAATGGTCAACCAACTGATCTTTTGAAACAAGGCGACCCACACGTTTCAGAAGTACTTCAAGAAGTCCTAGTTCGCGAGCAGACAATTCAAGCATTTTTTCGTCGATGTAGGCAACTCGCCCAACTTGGTCAAATTGCAGTGGACCATGTTTAACAACTGTTGGGCCACCACCAGTGCCGCGACGAGTTAGTGCTCTGACGCGAGCCTCTAGCTCTGATAATGCAAATGGTTTTGCCATGTAATCATCGGCACCGTGGTCTAAACCTTTGACGCGTTCTTCAGTTGAGTCTGCAGCCGTCAAAATTAGGACCGGTAGCATGGAGTTTCTAGATCTAAGGCGCTTTAAAACCTCAAGACCTGTCATTTTGGGAAGTCCCAAATCTAGAATTAATAAATCAAAAGCTTGCGCTGATAGGGCAAGATCGGCTGATTGGCCATCTTTTACATGGTCTACGGCATAGCCAGACTGTCTAAGTGACCTGGTTAGCCCGTCAGCTAGTACGCTATCGTCTTCTGCAATCAGTATTCTCATACAACCTTATCAGCAAAATCTTGCTTGTTAATCAGACATTTGCTGATTTTCACCAGCAAAATACTAGTTTCTAATACATATTCTAGCGGGACAAAAAAATGCCTTGCACAGAATACTGTTTTTATATACAGTAATCACTGTAAATTAACTATATGACAAAAATACACCTAATTTTAAATAAGGACGACTATGGAAGACCATAAGAAAAAATCTGGATCAGCGCCTAGCGATATTGAAGGAATGAGCTCTGATAAGCAAAAAGCGTTGAATGCTGCACTTGCTCAGATTGAGAAGCAATTTGGTAAGGGCTCCATCATGCGTCTTGGTGACAGCGATATTGGTCAAGACATTCAAGTGGTTTCAACTGGTTCGCTAGGTTTAGATATTGCCTTAGGTGTTGGCGGATTAGCCAGGGGTCGCGTTATTGAGATTTATGGTCCTGAATCGTCTGGCAAAACTACCTTGACCTTACATGCTGTGGCAGAGATGCAGAAGTTAGGTGGCACATGTGCATTTATTGATGCTGAGCATGCGTTGGATGTTCAGTACGCAGCAAAATTAGGCGTAGATGTAAACAATCTATTAATTTCTCAGCCAGATACAGGTGAACAAGCATTGGAGATTGCTGATGCCTTGGTTCGTTCGGGATCTATTGATCTTATCGTGATCGACTCTGTAGCAGCATTGGTGCCACGCGCAGAGATTGAAGGTGATATGGGAGATTCATTACCAGGTTTGCAGGCGCGTTTGATGAGCCAAGCTCTGCGTAAATTAACCGGAACCATCAAGCGTACTAATTCAATGGTGATCTTTATTAATCAGATCCGTATGAAGATTGGTGTGATGTTTGGATCTCCAGAGACAACAACTGGCGGTAATGCATTGAAGTTTTATGCCTCTATGCGTTTAGATATTCGTCGTATTGGCAGTATTAAAAAAGGCGATGAAATTGTTGGTAATGAAACTCGTGTAAAAGTGGTTAAAAACAAAGTTTCTCCTCCATTTAGAGAGGCAATTTTTGACATCATGTATGGCGAAGGTATTTCACGCCAAGGTGAGGTAATTGATTTAGGTGTTGAGTGTGACATCGTTGAAAAATCGGGTGCTTGGTATAGCTACAACGGTGAGCGTGTTGGACAAGGTAAAGATAATGCCCGTGAGTTCTTAAAAGAAAATCCTGAAATTGCTAAAGAAATTGAAGCAAAGATTCGTGAGAAATTAGGTGTTAATAGTGGCAGTGTGATCACGCTAAAAGAAGAGGCTGATGCCTAAAGGCCAAGCCCCCAGTCTCATGGGGCGAGCTCTACGATACTTATCAAGAAGAGAGCATAGTCGCCAAGAGCTTCGTAAGAAGCTCTTGGCTTATGCAGAATCTGAAGATGAAGTTGATGAGTTACTAATTAAGTTGGAAAAGCAATCTTGGTTATCTGATGAGCGGTATGCGGAAAGCTTGGCTAGACGTAAATCAGATAGATACGGTAGCTTAAAGATCATTGATGAGCTAAAGCAGCAATCGGTTGATGCACAGACTGTTAGCAAAATTAAAGAAGAGCTAAAGCAATCGGATTTGGACCGCGCTTGGGCTTTGTGGGATAGAAAATTTTCTGGTGCTGTAGCAGTTGAACCCAAAGAGCGGGCCAAGCAAATGAGGTATTTAGTCAGCAAAGGTTTTCCATTGGAGGTTGTTTCAAGGGTGGTTTCTGGTCGATTTAGTCCTAATCAAGACCCCTCAATCTGAAAAATTAGTGCTGGTGTAGACTTTGCAGATGACATCAAGTTCAGTTTCCCGCCAATTAATTCATACCCGTGAAATCAAAACCCAAGTTTTTCTCAGGGAAGATGGACTTTGGGATGTTGAAGCCAGCTTAATTGATACCAAAGCAAAGGATTTTCCTTTGGCTAGTGGCGTTAAATTAGCGGGCGAACCTATTCATCACATGATTTTGACCTTAACTATTGATGATCAATTCAATGTTGTGGCTGTCAACGCTAAGGCTCAGTCTGTCCCATATGTGGGTTATTGCGACAAAATCGAGCCAAATTATCAAATGTTAGTGGGTCTTAACTTACTTAACGGCTTCCGTGGAGCCGTAAAAGAAAGATTTTCTGGAATACTTGGGTGCTCTCATATGACAGAGCTATCCACAATTTTGCCAACAGCAGCCATTCAGGCATTTGCGGGAGAAGTCATCAAGGTTGCCGACCACGGAACTGGAGAGATGCCATTTCAATTAAATCGCTGCCATGCCCTAAGAACTGATGGCGAGGCGGTAAAAAAATACCATCCCAGGTGGTTTGGAATGCCTTTAAGCCCCAAGGACATACCGAAAAAGTGATCTACGAGCCCGAAATTGCGATAATGAAGGGCTTAGTTAGTAAAAAAACAGAATAGACAGAGTTGAGTAAGTTAGAAACATTAGTATTTTCGGACTATTAAAGAGGGAGCCTCAATGAAGATCCATGAGTATCAAGGCAAGGAAATCTTGCGTCAGTTCAATGTACCAGTACCAAATGGTATTCCAGCATTAAGCGTTGATGAAGCTGTTGAAGCTGCAAAGAAATTGGGTGGACCAGTTTGGGTTGTAAAAGCTCAAATTCACGCAGGTGGCCGCGGTAAAGGTGGTGGCGTTAAGGTTGCTAAGAGTCTTGATGAAGTAAAAACATATGCAACTCAAATTTTGGGTATGCAGTTAAAAACTCATCAAACAGGCCCAGAAGGTCAAAAAGTTCGTCGTCTATTAGTAGAAGACGGCGCAGATATCAAAAAAGAATACTACGTTGGTATCTTGACAGATCGTGCAACACAATCAGTTGTTGTGATGGCGTCAAGTGAAGGTGGTATGGATATTGAAGAAGTGGCTGCGAAGACACCAGAAAAAATTATCAAAGCATTTGTGAACCCATTGGTAGGTTTGACAGATGCAGACGCTGCTAAATTAGCGTTAGGTATTGGTGTTCCAGAGGCTTCACAAGCTCAAGCAAAAGCAGTATTGCAGAGCTTGTACAAAGTTTATATGGATACAGACGCATCATTGGTTGAAATCAACCCATTGATTCTTGAAGGCAATGGCAATATCAAGGCTTTGGACGCTAAGTTCAACTTTGACTCAAATGCGTTGTTCCGTCACCCAGAAATCGTTGCGTATCGCGACCTAGATGAAGAAGATCCAGCTGAAGTAGAGGCGTCTAAATTTGATTTAGCCTACATTTCATTAGACGGCAATATCGGTTGCTTGGTAAATGGTGCTGGTTTGGCTATGGCAACAATGGACACAATTAAGTTGTTTGGTGGTGAACCAGCAAACTTCTTGGACGTTGGTGGTGGTGCTACAGCTGAGAAAGTAACTGAAGCATTCAAGATCATGTTGAAGAACAAAGAAGTAAAAGCAATTTTGGTTAACATTTTCGGCGGCATCATGAAGTGTGACGTGATTGCAGATGGCGTTATCACTGCATGTAAAGCAGTGAACTTGAGCGTACCTTTGGTTGTTCGTATGAAAGGTACAAACGAAGAGCTCGGTAAGAAGATGTTGGCTGATTCTGGCCTGCCGATTATTAGTGCAGACACGATGGCTGAAGCAGCGACTAAAGCTGTTGCAGCAGTTAAGTAAGCCACAGGCCACGAAAGGAATTTAAATGTCTATTCTTATTAATAAAAACACACGAGTTATTACTCAAGGTATCACTGGTAAAACTGGTCAGTTCCACACTGAAAAGTGTCAAGAGTACGCAAATGGCAAAGAATGTTTTGTTGCTGGCGTAAATCCTAAAAAAGCTGGCGAGAAAATTTTTGATATTCCTATTTATGCATCAGTTAAAGAAGCCGCTGCTGAAACAGGTGCAACTGTTTCTGTAATTTATGTGCCACCTGCTGGTGCTGCTGCAGCTATTTGGGAAGCTGTTGAAGCTGACTTAGATTTAGCAATTTGTATTACAGAAGGTATTCCTGTTCGCGACATGTTGGAAGTTCGCAACAAAATGGCTGCTAAAGAAGCAAAAGGCGGTAAGAAAACTTTATTGTTGGGACCTAACTGCCCAGGTTTGATCACTCCTGATGAAATCAAGATTGGCATCATGCCAGGTCACATTCATCGTAAGGGTCGTATCGGTGTAGTTAGCCGCTCAGGTACGTTAACTTATGAGGCTGTTGCTCAATTGACAGAAATCGGCCTAGGCCAATCTTCTGCTGTTGGTATTGGTGGTGACCCAATTAACGGTCTTAAGCACATTGATGTGATGAAGGCTTTTAATGATGATCCAGATACTGATGCTGTGATCATGATTGGCGAAATCGGTGGTCCAGATGAGGCTGAAGCCGCTCGTTGGTGCAAAGCTAATATGAAAAAACCGGTAGTAGGCTTTATTGCTGGTGTTACTGCCCCTGCAGGTAAGCGCATGGGTCATGCTGGTGCGTTGATTTCTGGCGGTGCTGACACTGCTGATGCCAAATTGGCCATCATGGAAGAGTGTGGCTTTACAGTGACACGTAATCCATCAGAAATGGGTAAATTGCTTAAAGCATTGTTGTAATATCCATCTAAAGGCAAACAAAACGGGAGCCTCGCTCCCGTTTTTTATTGATAAAACAAAAAAGAGGATGACATGGAATTTTTTACAACAATTGATTGGGCAGTGATTGCTCAAATCATCATGATTGATGTTTTGTTGGGCGGAGATAACGCTGTAGTAATTGCGCTAGCCTGCAGAAATTTACATCCAAATCAGCGTCGTCGCGGAATTATGTGGGGAACAGCTGGAGCTATCATCTTGCGCATTATTTTGGTGATCTTTGCTGTCACATTGCTAAAAATACCATTCTTAAAATTTACTGGTGGTCTGTTGCTGTTGTGGATTGGTTATAAGTTAATGGTTCAAACAGAGGATGATGATGGCCATGACTTAGAGGCATCAGACAAGCTTTGGGCTGCGGTGAAAACTATTATCGTTGCAGATATTGCAATGAGTGTTGATAACGTCATTGCGATCGCAGGCGCGGCAGGTCAAGTGGATGCGGGGCATCATCAGTTTGGTTATATCGTATTTGGTTTGCTTGTTTCCATTCCGTTGATTGTTGGGGGAAGTCAGATAGTTCTATATTTGATTGATAGATTCCCAATTATTGTTACCTTAGGGGCAGGACTACTTGGTTGGATTGCTGGCGGAATGATATTTACTGATCCTGGTTTAATACAGTACCTTGGTAATCACATTGAGGCTTATTCAACAAGTGCTGGAATTGTTGCTGCTTTAGGTGTGATGATCTTGGGAGAGTTAGCGAAACGTAGTAAACGAAAGAAATAATTATTTGTTGTAGTTTGATTCAACACAAAAATCAGCATTTTCCTACAGCAATATCATCCCCCAAAATGCTCGCCATCTGAGATGATGGTGAGTCTTAATTGGGAGGTCGTTAAATATGAATGAAGGTAGAAGTAACTTGCAGTTAAAAGAAAAAAATGGATTTACATTGATTGAGCTGATGGTTGTTATTGCCATTATTGGCATTTTGGCAGCCATTGCAGTTCCTAAGTACCAAGATTACATCGCTAAAACACGTGTTGCAGAAGGGTTTAGTCTTGCTGCTGGAGCAAAGTTAGCGGTGACAGAAGTTTATGCGGGTAAGGGTGCTGCAGACATGAGCGCTGCCACAGAAAGCACATTTAAATCAACGTCCACAAATAGCATCAAAGAAGTAAGCATTCAAAAATCTGGTGCTATTTTGATTACCTATCAGTCCAGTGTTGCACCAGAGGGAGCTAATAAGTTAAGTATCGTGCCCGTCAATCAGGCTGCAGGAGATGACGTAAAAGCGGTTGATTTGAGTAGTAAACAAGAGCAGCCATGGGCTGGTGTTTGGTCATGTAAGTCACCTGAAACAACTTTGCCGGCAAAGTTGCTGCCAGCTGATTGCAAGTAAACAACAATCTGACCAAAATAAAAAGGCAAACCAGGGTTTGCCTTTTTTAATGTCTATTCATCTCAGTCAGTTCAATGGAGATAGTTATGCTGCCTTCCAAGTGCCAGACTTACCGCCACTCTTTTCAAGTAGCTTTACTTCCTTAATCACCATGCCTCGGTCAACTGCTTTGCACATATCGTAGATTGTGAGCAGGCCAATTTGAACACCAGTTAATGCCTCAATTTCAACCCCAGTTTGACCAATATTTTCAGTTGTTACTGTGCAATGAATAGTCGAGTTTTTTTCATCTGATTGAAATTCAACGGCAACTCTTGTGAGTGCAATGGGGTGGCAAAGAGGTATTAAGTCAGGACTCTTTTTAGTGGCTTGGATGGCTGCAATACGGGCAATGCCAATCACATCCCCTTTTTTGTGGGTGCCAGACATCACCATATCAAATGTACTTTTCTGCATCTGAATGCTGCCTGTGGCTGTAGCAATGCGATGTGTGCTGGCTTTTTGCCCAACATCCACCATGTGCGCTTGGCCAGTTTCATCAAAATGAGTTAGTTTGTTCATGCATTATTTGTACCATAATTAGAGATATGGATAGAAAAAATAATAAATTTTCGAAAAAATTGATGGCAGCGGCTTTGGCGATGGTCTTTCAGCCAAGTTATTTGCTTGCGCAAAGTGATGCAAACATCACTGCTCAAGAAAACATCAATCGTGCCATGCAGACACCTGCGGCCCAATCAGAATTTACGCCAGCTAGTAAAAGAGTCCAGCAACCTACTTTGGTATTACCTGATTTGGGTGACTCGTCTAGTGCATCTTTGGCGCCAGTTGATGAGCGTCAATTAGGTGAGCGCATCATGCGTGAAATACGTCGCGATCCAGACTACTCATCAGACCCTGTTTTCTATGACTATCTAAATAATATTGGACAGCACTTGGTTGGTGCTGCCAGGAAGCAAGGTATTGCTGGTTTACAAGGTGGTGGAAGCTTTGCCGTAAATTTTGAACTGTTTGGCGTTAGAGATAAAAGTATTAATGCGTTTGCATTGCCTGGTGGTTTTATAGGCGTTCACACTGGCCTAATTGTCTCGGCAGAAACCGAGTCTGAGTTGGCTTCTGTATTGGGGCACGAAATCGGACACGTTACACAAAAGCATATTGCTAGGATGTATGGTCAGCAAGGCACTAACTCGATGATTGCGTTGGCTTCAATTATCTTGGCTGCAGTTGCGGTAAGTCGTAACCCCAATGCAGCTCAAGGTCTTGCAGTAGGTGGTCAAGCATTAGCTATACAAAACCAATTGTCATATTCCAGAGATGCTGAGCGAGAGGCTGATCGAGTTGGTTTCCAGATTCTTCAGGCAGGTGGTTTTGATGTTCAAGGTATGCCAGATTTTTTTCAGCGCATGCAAAGAGCCAATAGCATCATGGAAAGTGGTGTTCCTGGTTACGTAAGAACTCATCCTTTAACAACAGATCGTATTGCAGATATGCAAGACCGCGTGAGAGGGCTTGCAACTCAGAGGGTTGCTTCATCGATTGAGTTTTATTTATTAAAAGCCAGAGCACGTTTAACTCAAACCACTAGTTCAAGTAACTATCCTGAGTTGCGACAGTACTATGACAGTTTGTTACGTAAGCAAGATCTTACAAAACAATTGGAAGGCAGTTATGGCTTGGCTCTTTTGAGTTTTAAACAGTTAAAAAATGCTGATGCTGAAAACTATCTTCAAAAAAGTAGGGCTTTAGTTCAAGCAATTTCATCAAATGGTTCACCAGTTCAGCGATGGAGTCTTTCACTTGAGACAACGGCTATTGAATTGATGTATGCAAAATCACAATATGAGCAAGGTATCAAACAAATCGCTACTTTAAAGGCTTTTTATCCTCAGTCTAGGTCATTAAATATGTTGCTAGTCGAGGGGCAGTTAAAGACAGGTCAGCATGAGCAAGCTATTACTTGGTTAAAAACTCAATCAAGAGCTCACCCAGAGAATTCTGTTTGGTGGGATTTATTATCTAGAGCGTATGCGCAGTCGGGTAAAAAATCATTACACCATGCTGCCTTGGCTGAGAAATATGTTTCTCAAGGTGCTTGGGTAGGTGCGCTAGAACAAATGAAGTTTGCTAAAGCAGCTGGCGATGCCGATTTTTATCAAGCTTCTGAAATTGAGGCGAGAGCTAGACAAATACAGGAGTTATATCGTCAAGAGTTGCGCGCAGAAAATAAAAGGCCATGATGCTTTTTAATTTCTTTAGAGCTAATTAAGTTGATTTCATAACTTTTGCCTTGCCATACCCACTTACCTGCATAACCACAGGCATTCGCGAACTCTGAACTTTTTGAGAAAAGTTCTAAGTCATGGTCATGCAGCAATACATAGACTGTTTCTATCTTTTTTTCAAAAGATGATGTTGGTTGACTTAAATCTTTACTGCTTTGTATTTCTAATTGGCAGCTCAATAAAATTTGACCACATTCATCTAGAAAGACATTGATGGGACTTATTTCTTGGCCATCTGTCGTTTTGAGTAATAGAGAATTATTGGATGGGTAAATTCTTGCAATGAATGGTGTATAGCTTAAATCAATGTAAACCCTTTGAGGGCCGTTCTGGAAAAACCATTCCCCAGATTCATTGTGCGCTAGATTTCTTTGAATGAAATGAATGAGACCTTCGTGGTTGATTGCGTCGCCAGGTAAGTGATTGGCTTGCGCATATTCGTTACGCATTCGCCAAATTCCTCGCCGATCAAAAGCAAGCCATCCATGGCAAACAGGTACATCAGGCCATTTAATGAGTGAGCGTATGACCTGCTCATCCATGTTTAATGGAAGCCGTGAATGGTGCTCGGTAGTTGTATGTGTTCTTCTTGGGCTGGGCTTGCATGTATGTGAGCAATTCTCCATCCCATAGGGCTTTGAACAAGTACATAAGAAAAGTTCAAGAAGAACTCAGGCTCTACTTGATCGGGCTCTAGTCTTACTGCCTCTGTTGTGTCAAAGAATGCGATGCCAATACCAGTGTGACCAATTGCTTGAATCGGGTCTAGCCATAAAAAGTGATCTTCTAGAATCTTTTTTAAACCCTCGCGCAGTTCGGCATGGCCAGTTAAACGTTTGCCACCTGGAAGAATGCATGTAATGGAATCCTCATCCATCCATAAGTCAATGGAGCCATCTAGATCGTTGCGATGCAAAGATTCTCTCCATGCATCAAGCACTTCATCAGGTATTTGGAATAAGCGAGCTTGACGTGGCATGGTGTATTTATTGAGTTAGTTATTTAAAGAGTTTAGGACGTCTTGAGGCTGTATGTCCACTAAACATTTCAGATGTCCTAGTGGGCAGGTTCTTTTGAAGCAGGGGCTACATTTCAGTTGTAACCAGTGCACTTTTGCCTCAGGGGATAAGGGAGGGGTGTGTCTTGGGTCGCTAGAGCCAAATATCGCTACTTGAGGGCGCCTGAATGCAGCTGCTATATGCATCAATCCTGAGTCGTTGCTGATTACTTTGTCAGCAACAGCGATGCATGCCATTGCCTCATCAAGTGTTGTTTGTCCGCACCAGTTGATGACTTGATTATTTGAGTTACTTAGCCTCACGATTTCATCTGCTAGCGATGACTCTTTTTTACTGCCTAAGATTAAAACTAATGCTTTACTATTTTGCTCGATGAGCATTTGTGCAAGTTTGCCAAAATGCTCGATTGGCCATTGTTTTGCCGGGCCGTATTCAGCGCCGGGGCACAAAATAAACAACTTGTCATGATTCTGGATGAGCTGAAGTTTTTCTTTCATCTCATTTAAGAAAAGTCTAGGTAATTCTAATTTTGGCTGAGGGGTTTCTTTTGCTTGATTGCCTGAGAGAGCAAAGTAATGAGATGACATCGATGGTCTATTTGATCTCGATGGATTTTCCAATGGCGCAGTAATTAAGCGCCAACGCATCTCACCTTTATAGCCAATTCGATTGGGAATTTTTGCTAACCAAGGTATTAATGCGGACTTAAAGCTGTTCGGTAAAACATACGCATGGGTATATCCAGCGAGCTTTAGTTGCTTTGCTAATTGCTTTCTTTCTGCCCACTGTAATAATCCGTGCTTAAAGTCTCCAATGATGACTTCATTGATTGCAGGGATGGCTCGCATCACCGATGCCACCCATGGAGTGGCAATCACATCAATAAAACTATCAGGGTGGTTTTTTTTGAGCTGGGTTATTAGGGGCTCAGTCATCACCGCATCACCAATCCAGTTGGGGGCGATGATGAGAATTTTTGCCATGTTAATGACCGTGTGGTTCAGTACCAGGTTTTAGTTGGTACTCGGTGCTGCAATATGGACATTTAACGTGCCCTGTTGATACAACATCTAGAAAAACACGTGGATGTAAGCTCCAAGCCGGCGAACCAGGGTTTGGGCAGTGCAAAGGTAGGTCTTTATGACCGTCAACCTGAACAACATTTTTTGTACTCATATCAACCTCACACTACAGTTAACCAGTGGCGATATTTGTCGCTCTTGCCGGCAACTGCATCAAAGAAAACTTGTTGAATTTTTGTTGTGATTGGACCACGCTTACCATCGCCGATCATTCGATCATCCAGTTCTCTAATAGGTGTTACCTCAGCAGCTGTGCCTGTGAAGAAAGCTTCATCACAGCAATACATTTCATCGCGGGTAATACGTTTTTCGCGCACTTCAATGCCAAGGTCTTTTGCAATTGTGAAAATCGCATCACGCGTGATACCGTCTAAACAAGATGCTAAGTCTGGTGTGTAAACAATACCGTTTTTAACAATAAAAACGTTTTCGCCAGATCCTTCTGAAACATAGCCATCTGTATCTAGTAGGAGAGCTTCATCGTAACCATGAGCCGTTACCTCTTGATTGGCCAAAATCGAGTTGATGTAGTAACCAGAGGCTTTGGCGCGAACCAACGACACGTTCACATGGTGTCTTGTGAAAGAAGAAGTTTTAACGCGAATACCTTTGTTTAAGCCATCTTCACCAAGGTATGCGCCCCATTCCCAGGCAGCTACTGCCACGTGTGTCGAATTGTTCTTTGCGGAAATACCTAATTTTTCTGAACCAATCCAAACGATTGGGCGAATATAGCAAGAAGCCAATTTATTCTCTTTAACAACTTGAATCGTTGCCTTAGAGATTTCTTCTTCTGTGTAATTCATCTTCATTTGGAAGATTTTTGCTGAATTAAATAGGCGACGTGTATGTTCTTTGAGGCGGAAAATAGCAGGACCAGCATCAGTTTTGTATGCCCGGATACCTTCAAATACACCCATGCCATAGTGAAGGGTATGAGTTAGAACATGGATGTTGGCATCACGCCAAGGCACCAATTTGCCATCCATCCAAATAAAGCCATCACGATTTGCCATTGACATGGTGTATTTCCTAAATTCTGAGAAAAATGAGTCGAAATGCCATTGTAAAACAGGCGGGTAGAGATGGCTATGTCAAAAAGCATGCCCCTACCTATAATCAAACTTTCAAAAATAAATAGGTTATTTGATTTGGCTTGGTCAAAACAACAGCGGGACGATTTGCTGGATGGATTCAGAACGATGGCTCATTCAGGTTTTGCTGTATTCACATGGGCCTTGGTAACTGGCATAGCTATGGCCAAATCAGATATTAGTACCGCAGAGGCAGTTGGTATGTCTTTGCTCGTCTATGCCGGTTCGGCCCAGTTGGCTGCTTTACCTTTAATTGCGGGTAATTTCCCTTTTTGGACGATTTTTTTGACAGCCATAATTGTCAATTTAAGGTTTGTCATATTCAGCGCTGGGATTCAGCCATATTTCAAGGAAAAAGCTTATTGGAAACGGTCCATTTTGGGATATATCAATGGGGATTTAACTTTTGCATTGTTTATGTCTCGATATCCATGTGCGGATGGCAATCCCTCGCACGCACCATTTTTTATTGGTATGGCAGTAGCTAATTGGTCGGTTTGGCAAACAGGATCATTGGCTGGAATATTTTTAGCATCATTAATACCTGGATCCTGGGGGCTGGCTTATGCAGGTACTTTAGCTCTAATTGCCATTCTTTTACCTATGCTAGAAGGTTGGCCGTCTAGGTTGGCTGCGGTTGCTGCATCAGTTGCAGCGCTGGCCACAGTAGATTTGCCTTATAAGCTGAATATAGTTATCGCAGTTCTGGTTGCAATTGTTGTAGGAATTGTTGCTGAGTCTTATCTGGAGCGGCGAGCAGAGGGGGTTTCACAGTGACATCTTTAGAAATTTGGGTTGTCATTATTGGCCTAGCGGTCATTACATATTTAACCCGTGGTTTTTTCTTGTTAATGGGTGCGAGAGTTGAGTTAAGCCCAACTATTCAAAAATCACTTCGTTATGCTCCTGCAGCTGCCCTGGTGGCTGTCATAGTGCCTGAGATATTTTTCCCGCCAGGATCAACAGAAATAGAACTCAATAATCCTCAGCTTTGGGGTGGATTAGCCTCAATATTGGGTTTTTTGGCGACTAAAAGTATGGTTTTCACCATTATTTCTGGAATGATCGTCTATACAGGCGCAAGGTTTATTTAGCCCCAAAAAACGGTCAGAAAGTCCTGTAAAAAGGTAAAATCTGAGTTTCTAGTCTTTTAGTTAAAACTCACATAATCATCATGCCAGGTACATCAAAACTTAAATTTAATCGTCTTTCTGATTTAGCCGCTGCAGGGCAACTCAAGGGTAAGCGTGTTTTTATCCGTGCGGATTTGAATGTTCCACAAGATGAAGCGGGAAATATTACTGAAGACACCCGTATTCGAGCATCAATTCCGGCGATTAAGTTAGCTTTAGAAGCTGGTGCAGCTGTGATGGTGACGTCTCATCTAGGACGTCCAACTGAGGGTGAATTTAAACCAGAAGACACGTTAGCTCCGGTAGCAGACAGAATTGCAGAGTTGATGGAAAGAAAAGTTCCATTGATCAGCCACTGGGTAGATGGTGGATTTGAGTTGCAGCCAGGTGATCTAGTACTGCTTGAGAACTGCAGATTAAATAAGGGTGAAAAAAAGAATAACGAAGAACTAGCGCAAAAGATGGCTAAGTTGTGCGATGTTTATGTCAATGATGCTTTTGGTACTGCGCATCGTGCTGAGGCAACAACTCATGGTATGGCTAAGCACGCGCCAGTTGTTTGCGCTGGCCCGCTGATGGCTGCTGAGCTGGATGCTTTGGGTAAGGCATTAACAGATCCTAAGCGACCATTAGTGGCCATTGTTGCTGGCTCAAAAGTTTCCACCAAGTTAACTATTTTGAAGTCTCTGGCTGAAAAGGTGGATCAACTAATTGTTGGTGGTGGTATCGCTAATACATTCATGTTGGCGGCAGGTTTGCCGATTGGCAGATCTTTAGCAGAGCCTGATTTGGTAAATGAAGCAAAAGCAATCATGGATATGATGGCTAAGCGTGGCGCCAGTGTGCCTATTCCGGTGGATGTGGTTGTCGCAAATGAACTATCTCCTCTAGCTCGCGCAAACAGAGTTGCTTCAACCGATGTTCAGCCTGATGACATGATTTTGGATGTTGGCCCAAAGACATCTGCTGAGTTAACTAGTATCGTTGCTCATGCTGGAACGATTGTTTGGAATGGCCCTATTGGTGTTTTTGAAATTGATCAGTTTGGTGGTGGCACAAAGATGTTGGCTGCCGCGATTGCACACTCGCCTGCATTCTCGATTGCCGGTGGTGGTGACACATTGGCTGCTATTGCTAAGTACGGCATTGATAAGCAAGTTGACTATATCTCAACTGGTGGTGGAGCTTTCTTGGAGTTCTTGGAAGGTAAAACATTGCCAGCGTTTGCAATTTTGTCTGAGAGAGCTGAATGACATTACGCGCCACGAAAATCGTCGCAACACTTGGTCCTGCTTCAAGCAGTGCTGAAACGCTAAAACAATTGATTGAGGCTGGGGTTGATGTTGTGCGCCTGAATTTTTCTCATGGCACGGCAGCAGATCATCAGGCTAGGGCGCAACTTGTTCGAGAGGTTTCAAAAAAAGTTGGTCGTGAAGTGGCAATCATGGCTGATTTGCAAGGCCCAAAAATCCGGGTTGGTAAATTTGAAAATAACAAAATTATCTTAAAGGCTGGCGAACGTTTTACTTTAGACGCTAACTGTACTTTGGGTAATCAAGAGAAAGTTGGTTTGGACTATAAAAACCTTCCTAACGACGTTAAGGTTGGTGACAAGTTATTACTCAATGATGGTTTGTTAGTGATTCGCGTTGAGGAAGTTCAAGGCGCTTCTATCCATACTGTGGTTGAGTTGGGTGGTGAGTTATCAAACAATAAAGGTATCAATCGTGCTGGTGGCGGTTTGACTGCCCCAGCTTTGACCGATAAAGACAAAGAAGATCTCAAAACTGCTGTTGGCTTGGGCGCAGATTACATTGCGATTAGCTTTCCTAAAAATGCAGATGACATGAAGATTGCTAGAGATCTTGCAAATCAAGCAACTCAAGAGCTTGGTCATAAAACTAAATTGATTGCCAAGATCGAGCGTGCTGAAGCTGTTTTGCCAGGAATCTTGGAAGGTATTTTGGAGGTTAGTGACGGCATTATGGTTGCCCGCGGTGACTTAGCGGTTGAGGTTGGCAATGCCACTGTGCCTGCTTTGCAAAAGAAAATGATTCGCATGGCTCGTGAGGCAAATAAGGTGGTGATCACTGCCACTCAAATGATGGAGTCAATGATTGTTAATCCTGTGCCAACAAGGGCGGAGGTGAGTGACGTTGCTAATGCGGTGTTAGATGGGACCGATGCAGTAATGTTGTCAGCTGAAACTGCATCAGGCCAGTACCCTGTTGAAACTGTTTTGCAAATGGCCGCAATCTGCCTTGAGGCTGAGAAGACTGAAGTCCATCATCTAGATGCGGACTTCTTTGATCAAAAATTCACACGCATTGATCAATCTATTGCATTTGGCGCTTTGTTCACCGCTTATCACTTGGGTGTCAAAGCAATTGCAGCTCTGACTGATTCTGGATCTACTGCTTTGTGGATGAGTCGTCACAAAATTCAAGTCCCAATTTTTGCATTAACAACCAAGGTGACCAGTCAAAGAAGTATGGCTTTGTATAGGAACGTGCATCCATTGCACTTAGATACTAGCAATGACAGAGATACCGCCCTAGAGCAGGCTGAGGCATGCGTTAAGAAGTTGGGTGCAGTTAATGTGGGTGACAAGATTGTGTTAACGGTTGGTGAGCCGATGGGTCAAGTCGGTGGAACCAATACGTTAAAGATTGTTGATGTGAAATAAATTTTTTATTTAAGGGAAGAGTTATGGCACTTGTATCTATGCGCCAATTATTGGACCATGCAGCAGAAAATGCTTATGGATTGCCTGCATTTAACGTTAATAACTTAGAGCAAGTTCAAGCAATTATGGCTGCTGCTGATGAGGTGAATGCGCCTGTGATCATGCAAGCTTCAGCTGGTGCTCGTAAGTATGCCGGTGAAGCTTTCTTGCGCCATTTAATTGATGCGGCTGTTGAAGCGTACCCGCATATTCCTGTTGTGATGCACCAAGATCATGGCCAGAGCCCAGCAGTTTGTATGGCGGCGATTCGGTCTGGCTTTACATCAGTGATGATGGATGGTTCATTGATGGATGACGGTAAGACGGTAGCCTCTTACGAATACAACGTGGCGGTATCTCAAGAAGTTGTTAAATTTGCTCATTCTATTGGTGTAACAGTTGAAGCTGAGTTGGGTGTATTGGGCTCATTAGAAACAATGATGGGCGACAAAGAAGACGGTCACGGCGCAGAGGGTGCAATGACACGTGAGCAATTGTTGACTGATGTTGAGCAGGCTGCTGACTTTGTTAAAAAGACTCAATGTGATGCATTAGCAATCGCTATTGGCACAAGTCATGGTGCTTATAAATTTACTAAAAAACCTACTGGCGATATTCTTGCTATTGATCGTATCAAAGAGATTAACCAACGTATCCCAAATACACATTTAGTCATGCATGGTTCATCTAGTGTTCCTCAAGAATTGTTAGCAATCATTCGTGAGTTTGGTGGTGACATGAAGGAAACTTACGGCGTGCCTGTAGAAGAAATTCAAGAAGGTATTAAGCACGGTGTTAGAAAAATTAATATCGATACAGATATTCGTTTGGCTATGACTGCTGCTATTCGTCGTTATTTATTTGAGAACCCAAGCAAGTTTGATCCTCGTGATTACTTAAAGCCTGCGCGTGAAGCTGCCAAGGAAATTTGTAAAGCACGCTACTTGGCTTTCGGCTGTGAAGGTCAGGCAGGAAAAATTAAATCTGTTCCTTTGGAAAAAATGGCTGAGCGTTATAAAGCAGGTCAGTTGGCTCAATTAGTTAAATAAGGTGTACATGCAAGCTCTATACGAATCTTCAATCAAGTCTTTACCTTTAATTTCAAAGGGCAAGGTTCGCGATATCTACGCTATTGGTGATAATCAGTTATTGATGATTACAACTGATCGTCTATCAGCATTCGATGTGGTGATGGGTGAGCCTATTCCTGGCAAAGGAATAGTCCTTAACCAAATGGCTAATTTTTGGTTTGATAAGTTAAGCCATGTGATTCCAAATCATTTAACAGGAATTGACCCTGCAACAGTAGTTGCGGCTGATGAAATCAGCCAAGTAACTGGTCGCGCAATTGTTACTAAGCGTTTGAAGCCAATTATGGTTGAGGCAGTTGTGCGCGGCTATTTATCTGGCAGTGGCTGGAAAGATTATCAAGCCACAGGTTCTGTTTGCGGTATCCAATTGCCTGCTGGTTTGCAAAATGCTCAAAAGTTACCGGAGCCAATTTTCACTCCTGCTGCTAAAGCTGAAGTGGGTGAGCATGATGAAAATATTTCATATGCAGAGGTTGAGGCACGCATTGGTAAAGATTTAGCCGCCAAGATTAGAGATGTGAGTATTCGTTTATATCAAGAGGCATCTATTTATGCCGCAAGCAAGGGCATCATCATCGCTGATACTAAGTTTGAATTTGGTCTTGATGAAGCTGGTAACTTGGTGCTGATGGATGAGGTATTAACTGCTGACTCCTCACGTTTTTGGCCTGCTAGTTCATATCAAGTAGGTTCAAATCCTCCATCTTTTGATAAACAGTTTGTGCGTGATTGGTTGGAGTTGGCGCAGGTTAATGGCAAGCCATGGAATAAATCTGCTCCAGCACCGCAACTACCTCAAGATGTCATTGAGAAAACAGCAGCAAAATATCGTGAAGCACTTGCAACATTAACTGCTTAATACCTACTGCATAAGCAAAAAGGAAAAACTATGAGCCAGAAACCAATTGTTGGAATTGTGATGGGGTCTAACTCTGATTGGGACACTATGCAAAACGCTGCACAGATTTTGCAGGAGTTTGGTGTTGCCTATGAGGCAAAAGTGGTTTCTGCTCACCGCATGCCCGATGATATGTTTACTTATGCAGAGTCAGCTCAAGCAAAAGGATTGAAAGCAATCATCGCTGGCGCGGGTGGTGCGGCTCATCTACCAGGTATGTTGGCATCTAAAACAATCGTGCCTATTTTTGGGGTTCCTGTAGCTTCTAAGTATTTGCGCGGTGAAGATTCTTTGTATTCAATTGTGCAAATGCCTAAAGGTGTTCCAGTAGCAACTTTTGCTATTGGTGAGGCGGGGGCTGCTAATGCTGCATTACACGTTATTGCTAACTTGGCGGTAAATGATGCTGCTTTGGCAAAAAAATTAGAAACATTTAGAGCTACTCAGACTGAAAAAGCTCGTGCTATGAATTTACCGGGACACTCTTAAGATATGGCTGATCGTTTAGACCCCATTTTGCCTGGTTCATATCTAGGTATTTTAGGTGGTGGCCAGTTGGGTCGTATGTTTACGCATGCTGCACAAGCAATGGGTTACAAAGTTTGTGTTTTAGATCCTGATGTAAATAGTCCTGCGGGCGCCGTAGCAGAGAAGCACATACAGGCTGATTACGTTGATCATGCGGCCTTGAAGGAAATGGCATCTATTTGTCAGGCAATTAGTACTGAGTTTGAAAATGTTCCAGCGCAGGCGTTGGATGAGTTAGAAGCTTTGGGCGTGTATGTTGCACCGACAAGTTCTGGTGTATCGGTTGCGCAAAATAGAGTCGCCGAGAAAAAGTTTTTAGCTACTTGGAAAGATGAAGCAGGAATCGGTCCCGCACCACACTTAGTGATTGAACATGACTCTGATATTGCTCATGTTCCGGATGATTTATTTCCTGGTATTTTGAAAACAGCTCGAATGGGCTACGATGGTAAAGGTCAAGTGACTGTTCATACTCGAGATGAGTTGAGCCAGGCCTGGGAAAAATTTAATCGAGTTATTTGCGTTCTAGAAAAACGCATGGATTTGGATTTTGAGGTTTCCGCGTTGGTGGTTAGAGGTCATGATGACCAGGTAGTGGCTTACCCCGTTGCTGAAAACATTCATAAGTCTGGTATCTTGCATACGACGACGGTACCTGCACCATCAATTAATCCAGCGCAAGAAAAAAAGATTGTTGAGGCTGCTAAGGCGATTATTAGGCGCTTAGATTATGTCGGTGTTTTATGTGTGGAATTCTTTGTGCTCAAGAGTGGCGACATTGTTGCCAATGAAATTGCCCCGCGTCCGCATAATTCTGGGCACTACACACAAAACGCATGTGTTACTAGCCAGTTTGAGCAACAAGTTCGAGCAATGGCCAGAATTCCTTTGGGTAGTACTGAATTGGTTCAATCAACCATCATGTTGAATATTTTGGGTGATGAGTGGTTGATCAATGGGCAACAGTCAGAGCCACTTTGGAATGAGATTCTTAAAGAGCCAAAAACAAAATTACATCTTTATGGCAAGGCTGAGCCTCGTCATGGTAGAAAGATGGGTCATATCAATTTTGTTGGTGCAACTGCTAACGAAGTAAAGATTGCTTGTGAAAATGCCGTAAAGGTATTGCGTATTACGCGTTAATCATGCCTGATTTATTGGATTCGGCAGTTAAGCAACTACGAGATGGTCATCTAGTTGCCATACCCACGGAAACTGTTTATGGCCTTGCTGCGGACGCAAAAAATGTAGTTGCAGTTAATCAGGTTTTTACAGCCAAAGGGCGACCTAGTGGACATCCTTTAATTGTTCATATTGCCAATCCAGTTTTGCCAACTATGAGCAGTCTTGAATCGCAAAATGCTTGGCAACAATTATTGCTCAACTGGTCTAGAGATGTATCCCCCCAAGCCTTAGCGTTGGCACAGGCTTTTTGGCCAGGACCTTTAACGATTATTTTGCCTAAAGCAAAGAGTGTTTTGATGGAGGTGACTGGTGGGCAGGAAACTGTAGGTGTTCGTTGTCCAAATCATCCTCTTACTCAAGAGTTGCTGAAGTTATTTGATGGCGCAGTGGTTGCACCATCAGCTAATCGCTTTGGCAGAATTTCTCCAACTACTGCAGATCATGTTAGGGATGAGTTTCCTGATGGAGACATTTTGATTCTTGATGGTGGTGCGTGCGATGTTGGAATTGAATCTACGATAGTTGACTTATCTAGATGGGATAGTCACGGTGCTGTGATATTGAGACCGGGTGCTATATCAAAGGCGATGATCGATCAAGTTTTAGGTAATTTAGTTTCTAGTGCTGCATCACAATTATCTAATCAAGGCGATATTTCTCAACCGAGAGTTTCTGGCAGTTTAAGTGCGCATTACGCCCCTAAAACCAAGCTGGTTTTGTATGACCCGGTTAATATTAAGTCAATAAACTTGGCTGATTACAAGGGTAAGAGCGTGGCGTGGGCCCATTTTAAAAACTCCCACACAATTGATTTTTCTCTAGCTAGCCACCTGGATGAAGTTCTTTTGCCATGCGCTTCAAACGACTTGGCAAGATGTTTGTATGCAACCTTACGTACACTAGATCATTTAAATGTTGATGTGATTTATTTTGAGAAGCTGCCAGACTCTGAGCAATGGGATGCTGTTAGAGATAGATTAGGTAGAGCGTCAGTGGGTTCTGGTACTTGATAGCTGAAGTGGCCCATCATCTAGAAGCCACGTTAACAATGCATCATGAATGCCTCTGCCTGAGCTAGCGTTTTTATGATTAATAAATGATGTCACGGTGTATGTATGCCCAGTTCTGCTGACTACATAGCCAGAGATTGATCTGACATCTGCTAGGGATCCAGTTTTAATATAAGCCCCATACTTTCTAATTGAGCTGGGTAGAGAAGACGTATTTTTTTCTAAAGCTTCTGTTTCACTGCGTTTGGGTACATATTTTCTAAATTTATCTAAAAGTCGATGTTTCATCGTGCCATCTACGCCGGCAATCGGTAGTGACTCAACATAGTAGTCTCTCGACGCAGAGTTTAGGCCGAGTAGGAGAACTTGATTTAAATGTTTTGGGCTGATTCTTTCGATTCTAGAAAGGCCTGAGCCATTCTCAATAATTAGTTCTGGCATATCTAACTGATACTTTTTAAGCCACTCTTTAACTAATTTAGTTCCGTTGCTGGTGTTGCCAGGTTTGCCTGATTTTTCAAGTGCAATTGTTAAGAGAACTTGCCTAGCCATTACATTATTGGATAGCTTATTAATGTCCTTAATCGATTCATATAGCGGTACACCAAGGTGGGTAACAATAGGTTTAAAAGAGTTATCCATCGTGGCGGCTTTAACTTTAGGTTTTCTGATCCAGCGTCCTCCAATATCCTCCCAGGCCGCTATGATGCTTTGAGATAGAAAATCATCGCTGTTTGACGCAACTACATTCCAGTTGGCTGTAGGACAACCATTAGGAAACTCACCATCAAAGCTTGCTAACCAAGAACCGTTCTTTTCCATATTGATCGACATAGATATATTTTTTCGCCAATCGTTACATGGAGCATCTATCACCTTTAAATTGTTATCAATTTTTAAGTTGGCAATTCTAGGCGTTTGTTTGATGATGACGTACTGGCTATCAATACTTGGAAAAAATTGGAAACTAAAACTATTAAATGCAAATAACAGTGCATCGGGTAGCACGTTGTATGACCTAGTCATTTCTCCATCTGAGAATGAGGATTCTTTGACAGATGAATCATAGGCACTACGATCAAAGATTAAATCGCCGTCAATTTTTTTTATTCCAAAGTCTTTGAGATTATTAAGAATCTTGTTAATTTCTTCCGGAATTAATTTGGGATCGCCGCTACCTCTAACGAGCAGGTCACCTTTGAGCGTCTCTGCTTGGATTTTTCCATTAGTAAAGATATCCGTTTTCCAGCGATATTGAGGCCCCAGTATTTCCATGGCTGCTAAGCTAGTGAGCAGCTTCATCGTTGATGCAGGGTTCATTGCCACATCTTCTTGCCAGTCCACTACTTCAGTTGATTTAAATGTTTTGGTGGAAATATCTTGGGGAACAACTTTTTTTACGGAAATAGAAATAGCATCTTTGGGGATATTACTTTTACTGATGGCTCGTTCAACATCTACTGGTAGTTTGATTTCTGTGGATGCATATGAGCACGAGATAATCCACAGGAAACTGGCTATGGCTATAGATATTTTGTTTTTTGGCATGGCTAATAATATAGCCAAATAATTCAATTAATGAATGTTTTTTCTGTAATAAATTTTTTAAGAATCTTGTTTGATTTGCAGAGTGCAATGCACATCTCACTAAAAAGCGGTTTGTTAGGTTGTGGACAATTCTTTTCAAATTGGCCAGCCACTCTAATTAAGTTCTGGTCTTTGGTTAAGTTGGCTCCGCCAAGGACTTTGTGAGCCATGGCTTTTAGTTCTTTTTCAGGAAGTTTTACGTGATGATTAAGTAAGCCAGCATTCATTAATCTGAGGGCTTCTTCTTGAAAAGAAAGAATCTCTTTTGCAATCGTTAAATAAATACCCGATTTACAGCTGCCTAATTGAATGATTGAATCTGTATAGGTGTTGTACAAATTTAACTCTCTCTTCCAGTCAGATATTGACGCTGGCTTAATCAAAATAGAGTCAAAAGGTGTGTTTTCGTGTAGTAATTTTTTTGCCCCATCTGTGTGAGCAGTTATTCCGTATATTTGAATTTTTTCAAAGTAAGAACCCCTGGCAAGTTGAGCTAACTTCTCACCATCTATCTCTGGCATTGAGAAATCAGTAACTAATATGTCAAAAGGTGTATTTAATAAAAAGTCTTTTGCCAATAATGCGTTTTGATAGCTATGGACGCAGTAGCCCATATCTTTAAATTGAGATTCAGTAATAAGTCTGCTAGGGGCGTGGTCATCAATAATGAGTACTGTTTTGCTATTTCTAGCTTTAATCAAGGGCGAGTTCTCTTTGACCGTCTTTGTCGAATATTTTGGCTCATCAGTCGATCTAGCCAGCATTAACTGAAAGCTGACAGTTGTCCCTTGATTGATTTCAGATTCAATGGATAGCTGACTATTCATAAGTTTCAATAGATGGTCTGTGATTCCTAAGCCTAAGCCAGTACCAATATTCTCAACATTTAAGTGCTTAGAATTAATTTGTTCAAAGGGGCGTATGAGTCTTTTGATTTGTTCTGATGGCATGCCTATGCCGTCATCAGATATTTCAAAATAAATCATCTGTGCAAAGTGATCATTAGCAATGACGCGAGTTGTTACGATTACTTGCCCTTTATTGGAAAATTTAATGGCATTAATAATTAAATTGTGCAAAATCTGATTGAGCTTAACTCCGTCAAATATCAGGCTCGGCGCAATTTCTGAGCAAATATTTGTTATCAGTCTTACTTCTGACTTTGTTGCTGTAATCGATAGGGTTCTATCAATATTTTTTAATAAATTTTTGAGGTCGCTAGCTGTTGCTTCGAGTTGTACCTTTCCTGCCGCTATCTTTGACGCGTCTAGTACTTGATTGAGCATCTCTAGCATTGATTGCGCAGACTCTTTGGCACTTTCAAGAATCTTATGTTCGTAGCTAGGTAATGTCTTATTGGCTAATATTTTTTCATGTATACCAATAATTGCACTAATTGGGTTCTTAATTTCGTGGCTAACGTTAGATAGCGTCACATCTTTTGATATAACTAATTTTCTTAGTTTTTCATTCTCATTTGACTTAATGAGTGCGAGTTTTTCTAGTTGTTTACTCTTTGCAATAAGGTAAACAATGAATGCTAGATTGATGACAACCAAAATTGGGATGAATAAAAGGATGTTAGACATCGATGATTTTGTTTGATCTACAAAATGAAATCATGTCAGCTAGATTGCTAACCCCAATTTTTTTATACACGCGGTATTTATATGTCGATACAGTTTTCCCGCTGATATGTAAAAACTCAGATATGTCGGAATTACAGTAGCCGTCTGCCAGGTATTTCATCACTTGAAATTCACGTGGGGAAAAAGAGGCAATGATTTCCTCGTCACTATTTGGAGGGTCTCCCTCATCATTTACGTGAAAGAACGTATATCCTTGGGATACGGCTAAGCATGCCGCCAAAATAATATCTGAGTTAGCAGTTTTGCTGATAAAGCCATGTCCGCCAACTGTTCTAATTCTGGTGCCATAAATCTTGGGGTCCAGACTGGATACCACAAGAATACGAATTTGTGATGATGCAATGCGTAGTCGACGAATAACATCAATACCATCTGTTCTTGGCATGTCTAGGTCTAAAATTATCAGATCTGGAGGATTTAACCTTGAGAACTCAATGCATTCTTCACCGTTTGTAGCCTCACCCGCTATCTCGAAATGAGCGTTTTCACTGAGCATATTTTTTAATGCCCAAATCATCGCAGGATGATCATCAACGAGAAGAACTTTTTTTCTGGGAGTAGTTTTCATGATGGCTTTTTATTCAAGTGACTACGCATAGCAGTTTGTTGCTTGGCACTCTTGCCTAGCTTCACGACTTGATGAATAGTCATTGCTGGCATGATGTGTTGACCAAAGTAACTATCAACCCCCCACTTTTCTGCGGCTAATTTTTCATAGATTAATTTGATGGGCCCTGCTACAACTTTGCAGTCATAACTTTTTGCAATCTTCATGAGAGTCAATAGTTTTTCTTCACATTGACTGCCAGGGATGGCTTGCCTTAATAGCGCCCCAGCAAGATACACATATCTGAAGTCGTGATCATTCAATAATTCACAATCAATAGTTGTGCCATCAAAATTCATGAGATGAAGCAATACACCTAATCGTTGTAGTTTGATGATTGAATCTTGAAGTTTGATCTTATCGTCTGCTGTTGGTCTATTCATTAGACCAACATTGATGAGCCCAATTGGTAGGTGACAGTTCAATAAGGCATTTTGAAGCCCTCTTAAGATGTCTTGATTAATCAGCCACTCATATTTCATGGGGATCATGATGGCAGTTGGTTTGCTATAGCTATGCCAGTAGCAGGATGCTCGAATGCCATCATTAAATAGCCTTAAGACATCTTCCTCTTGGCAATCAATCAGTGAATTCAGAATGACAAACTCGGTTAATTGAGTTTGAGCCTCAAGAGCAAGTTCGAAGAATAGATCTTGCGTCCTTGCCCAGTTTGTCACTTGTTCGTTCAGGTTTTGAGTGGCAGAACTATAAAGCTTGGTATTCCCTGCCTCTTTAACAACCGATGGAGGTTTTTTGCTCCAATTTTTAACTAGGGTATATAAGCGGGACTTGGGCTTCATAATTAAATCCAATAAAATCAGTGAGTTATGTGTTTTTTTAGGTTTTTAGTATGTGATGTAGGTAAAAATCCTCGAAAAACCTTTCCCATATCGATCTTTGAGAAAGATTTTTTAAGGGGTTGATGTTGTAACTACCCTTGAAAAGGTGGGGTAGCGTCCTTATAATTAGCACTCAACCAGTAAGAGTGCTAACAATCTGTTTGAACTACTTCTGGAAATTATAATTAATTATTTTTACTAACTGATAAGTTAATACTTACTAACATACTAAAGGAGTCTATATGAATCTACGCCCTTTACATGATCGTGTGATCATCAAGCGTTTAGACAATGAAACTAAAACTGCTTCAGGACTAGTGATTCCTGATACAGCTGCTGAGAAACCAGACCAAGGTGAAATTTTGGCTGTTGGTACAGGTAAAAAAGATGATTCTGGCAAGGTGATCCCTTTGGACGTCAAAGTGGGTGATCGTGTTTTATTTGGCAAGTATGCAGGTCAAACAGTAAAAGTTGATGGCAATGAGCTTCTCGTTATGCGCGAAGAAGACATCATGGCTGTTGTTCAGAAGTAATTAATAAGAGACATCGAAAGGAATTCAAATGGCAGCAAAAGAAGTATTTTTTGGTGACAGCGCTCGTACGCGCATGGTCGAAGGCGTTAACATTTTGGCTAACGCAGTTAAGGTAACTCTAGGCCCTAAAGGTCGTAACGTAGTTCTAGAGCGTTCATTTGGTGGTCCATTGGTAACAAAAGACGGCGTGTCTGTTGCTAAAGAAATTGAGCTTAAAGACAAGCTTCAAAATATGGGCGCACAAATGGTTAAAGAAGTTGCATCTAAAACAGCTGATAACGCTGGTGACGGTACAACAACTGCAACAGTGTTGGCTCAATCAATTGTTCGTGAAGGCATGAAATATGTAGTTGCTGGCCACAATCCAATGGATTTGAAGCGCGGTATCGATAAAGCAGTAACTGCAGCCATCGAAGAAATTACAAAAATTAGCAAGCCATGTACAACTACAAAGGAAATCGCTCAAGTTGGTTCTATCTCAGCAAATAGCGACTACAGCATTGGTGAGCGCATTGCAGAAGCAATGGAAAAAGTAGGTAAAGAAGGCGTGATTACTGTTGAAGATGGTAAGTCATTAGCCGATGAGTTAGATGTTGTTGAAGGTATGCAATTTGATCGTGGCTACCTGTCACCATACTTCATCAGCAACCCAGAAAAGCAAGTTGCTGTTTTAGAAAACCCATTCATCTTGTTGTTTGATAAGAAGATCAGCAACATTCGTGATTTGTTGCCAGTATTAGAGCAAGTAGCTAAAGCAGGTCGTCCACTATTGATCATTGCTGAAGACATTGAAGGTGAAGCATTAGCAACATTGGTTGTTAACAATATCCGTGGCATCTTGAAAACTTGCGCAGTGAAAGCACCAGGCTTTGGTGATCGTCGTAAAGCAATGCTAGAAGACATCGCTATCTTGACTGGCGGTCAAGTGATTGCTGAAGAAGTTGGTTTGACACTAGAAAAAGCAACGTTGCAAGATTTAGGTCAAGCTAAGCGAGTTGAAATTGGTAAAGAAAACACAACCATCATCGATGGTGCTGGTGACGCTAAAAACATCGAAGCACGTGTTAAACAAATTCGTGCACAAATCGAAGAAGCTACAAGCGACTACGATCGTGAAAAACTTCAAGAGCGCGTTGCTAAATTAGCTGGTGGTGTAGCAGTTCTTCGCGTTGGCGCTGCAACAGAAGTGGAAATGAAAGAAAAGAAAGCACGTGTAGATGACGCATTGCACGCTACACGCGCTGCTGTTGAAGAAGGTATTGTTCCTGGTGGTGGTGTTGCCTTGGTTCGCGCTAAACAAGCAATCACTTCATTGAAGGGTGATAACGCAGATCAAAATGCTGGTATTAGCATTGTGTTACGCGCTATGGAAGAGCCATTACGTATCATCGTTTCTAACGCTGGTGATGAAGCAAGTGTTGTTGTTAATAACGTAGCAGCTGGTAAAGCTAACTATGGTTACAACGCTGCAAGCGGTGAGTACGGTGATATGGTTGAGATGGGTGTTATCGATCCAGCTAAAGTAACTAAGACTGCTTTGGTAAATGCTGCTTCTGTAGCAGGTTTGTTGTTAACAACAGATTGCTCAGTTGTAGAAGCTCCAAAGGATGACGCTCCTGCAATGCCTGACATGGGCGGCGGTATGGGTGGCATGGGTGGTATGGGCGGCATGATGTAATTTGAGTCCATACTCAATAAAAAAGGCGCTTCGGCGCCTTTTTTATTTGCCATGTTTTTAATTAATCTATTTGATGTTTATGTTTTTGACCCCTCGTAACCAACGCGTTTTTACGACTCTTGATTAATTTGGTTGACTTCTTTTGGCCATATACATTCGGAGATATTCCTGCTGTTAATAAGGCATGCCTTTTGATTTGAGAGATGGTTAAGCGTTTTTTAATATTCATGTGATGACTATACGGCAAGCAAGTCATGGGTACAAAAAAACCACTCCGCAGAGTGGTTTTTAAGTGAGAAAGATTCTCTATCAATAACTGTGATTACTCAACAGCTTTGACCATGTCTTCAATCACCTTCTTCGCATCACCGAAGACCATCATTGTCTTGTCCATGTAGAACAACTCGTTATCTAAACCAGCATAACCAGATGCCATTGAACGCTTATTAACAATCACAGTCTTAGCTTTGTACGCTTCTAGAATTGGCATGCCAAAGATTGGACTGCCAGGTGTTCTGGCTGCCGGGTTAACAACGTCATTGGCGCCAAGAATCAGTACAACGTCTGCTTGACCGAATTCGCTATTGATATCTTCCATTTCGAATACTTGATCGTATGGAACTTCAGCTTCAGCTAATAGAACGTTCATGTGACCTGGCATACGACCAGCCACTGGATGAATCGCATATTTAACAGTAACACCAGCATGAGTTAGCTTCTCTGTTAATTCTTTTAGAGCGTGTTGTGCACGAGCAACCGCAAGACCGTAGCCTGGAACAATAATCACTGTTTCAGCATTAGTCATCAAGAATGCAGCGTCATCAGCAGAGCCTGATTTAACGTTACGTTGCTCTTGTGAGCCACCAGCAGCACCAGCTGCCGCATCGCCACCAAAGCCACCAAGAATCACATTAAAGAATGAGCGGTTCATCGCTTTACACATAATGTAAGACAAGATGGCGCCAGAAGAGCCAACTAATGAACCGGCCACAATTAACATGGAGTTATTTAATGAGAAACCGATACCTGCTGCAGCCCAGCCAGAGTATGAGTTCAACATTGAAACCACCACAGGCATATCAGCACCACCAATTGGAATGATGATGAGAACACCAAGAATGAAAGCTACTACTGTCATCACAACAAAGTAATTCCATGCTGGTTCAGCACCTGGAGCAATTGCGAACATAACGCCACTGCCAACCATCACAATCGCTAAGGCAAGGTTAAGCATGTGCTGACCAGGGAATGTCACTGGCGCGCCTTGGAATAAGCGGAATTTGTATTTACCAGATAGTTTGCCAAACGCAATCACGGATCCTGAGAAAGTGATGGCGCCAACAAATGTACCAATGAATAGTTCAAGACGATTGCCCAGGGGGATAGGTTGTCCTGCGGCAACAATACCAAATGCATTTGGTTCTGCAACGGCAGCAACTGCAATACACACGGCAGCCAAACCAATCATGCTGTGCATGAAAGCAACTAGCTCTGGCATTTTTGTCATCTCGACCCGTTTAGCCATGATGGCACCAGCACCGCCACCAATCACTAAGCCAGCTAGTACATAAGTCATGCCTGAAACAGCTGACTCTTGTGCAAGCATCATCACGAGACCAACAGTGGTGGCAATTGCAATTGCCATACCAGTCATACCAAATAAATTACCTTTAATTGATGTGGTTGGGTGAGATAAGCCTTTAAGGGCTTGAATAAAACAGATAGAAGCTACTAAATAGAGCAGCGTGACAAGATTTAAGCTCATGCTGTTTCTCCCTTAGCTTTTTTATCTTTTTTCTTAAACATTTCTAGCATGCGTCTTGTAACTAAGAATCCGCCGAATACGTTCACAGCAGCAAGTGCTACAGCAATCGTACCCATTGATTTACCTAGTGCGCCTTCAGTTAATGCGGCAGCTAGCATGGCGCCAACGATGATGATGGCAGAAATCGCATTCGTCACAGCCATTAGAGGCGTGTGTAATGCTGGGGTTACGTTCCAAACAACGTGATAACCAACATAAATGGCTAAAACGAAGATGATTAGGTTATATATAGTTGGGCTGATCATGTCCATGATTTTTTCCTTTTAATTCTTCTTATGCGTTCTGGCGAAGAACTTGACCACTTTGACACATCAAGCAAGCTGTAACGATGTCGTCATCAGTAGGGATAGCCAATTTGGCTTCCTTATCAATGATCAGTTTCATGAAGTCTAGTAAGTTGCGTGCATAAAGAGCTGAGGCATCTGCAGCAACCATACTAGCTAAATTGGTGTAACCGACGAGTTTTACGCCGTGTTTTGTCACCACTTTATCGGCTTCTGTGAGTGGGCAATTGCCGCCACCGTTCTCACCTTTGCCAGCAGCCAAATCAATTACCACTGAACCTGGCTTCATTTGAGAAACTGTTTCAGAATGCAACAGTGTTGGAGCTTTGCGACCCGGAATTAAGGCGGTTGCAATCACAATATCGGCTTGTTTTGCGCGTTCAGCCACTAAAGCTGCTTGTCTTTGCATCCATGAAGCTGGCATTGGGCGAGCGTAACCGCCAACACCTTGAGCGATTTCACGCTCTTCTTCTGTCTCATAAGGTACGTCAACAAACTTAGCGCCTAATGACTCAATTTGCTCTTTAGCAGCAGGACGAACATCTGATGCCTCAATCACAGCACCAAGACGTTTTGCTGTCGCGATTGCTTGAAGACCCGCAACACCTGCACCCAAAATTAATACGCGCGCAGCTTTCACGGTGCCAGCTGCTGTCATTAACATTGGCATGAAGCGTTGATACTCATTTGCTGCAACCATCACTGCTTTATATCCAGCAATATTGGCTTGAGAAGAGAGTACATCTAGGCTTTGAGCCCTTGTAGTTCTAGGGGCGGCCTCTAATGCAAAGGCTGTAATGCCTTTGGCAGCCATCGCTGCATTGTTGCTGTTGTCAAATGGATCTAACATGCCTAATAAAACAGCGTTAGCATTCATTTGAGCTAATTCGTTCGTATCTGGTGCGCGAACTTTTAATACAAGTTCAGCACCTAAAGCATCGGCAGCAGAACCAATAGTTGCACCTACAGCTTCATAAGCTGAATCTGGTTGACTACTTGCTAAGCCAGCATTACTTTGAACAATGACTGTATGACCTTGGCTAATGAATTTCTTCACAGTTTCAGGTGTTGCAGCAACGCGCGTTTCATTCGCCCGCGTTTCTAAGGGCACGCCAATGCGCATGGGTTTCTCCCTGTTGTTATATAAAAGTTTAAGATTACCCTAAATTAGGGATATTTCTAAGCGGATAAAACCCGAATTTTAGAGTTTTTTTACCTAATTTAGCGGTTTTAGCTAGCTATAATTTGCAACTTCGATCTGAATTTTTATGACTTTCCCTGCTTTCGACACCAGTTTTTTAGATGCTGCACCCGTATTGCCTCCGGCAACGGTGGTGATTGGCATGTCAGGTGGTGTTGACTCTTCTGTCGCTGCTTGGATTTTGAAGCAGCAGGGTTATAACGTCATCGGTCTATTCATGAAAAACTGGGAAGACGATGACAACAGTGAATATTGTTCTTCGCGACAAGATTGGTTAGATGTTGTTTCTGTCGCAGATTTAATTGGTATTGATGTGGAGGCAGTTAATTTTGCTTCTGAATATAAAGATCGTGTATTTGCAGAATTTTTAAGAGAGTACTCGGCAGGTCGAACACCCAATCCAGATGTTTTGTGTAATGCGGAAATTAAATTCAAAGCATTTTTAGACCATGCAATGAGTTTGGGTGCTGAGGCAATTGCTACAGGTCACTATGCTAAAACTGCCAGAGTTGGTGAAGAAGTTCATTTGCTCAAAGCAATTGATGAGACCAAAGATCAAAGCTATTTTTTATATCGTTTAAATCAGCAACAGTTAAAGCATGTCATTTTTCCCTTAGGGGGCATTCGTAAAACTGTGATTAGGGAGATTGCTCAAAAAATTGGTTTGCCTAATGCGGCCAAAAAAGATTCGACTGGTATTTGTTTTATTGGTGAAAGACCATTTAGAGAGTTTTTAAATCGTTACTTACCCAATAAGCCTGGTCCGATTAAGACTGAGGATGGCAAAACAGTTGGAGAGCATGTTGGCTTAGCGTTTTATACATTAGGTCAACGCAAAGGCATTGGTATGGGCGGCAGTAAAGATGGTACTGGTGATCCATGGTTTGTTGCCAAGAAAGATATTCAGACTAACACCTTATATATCGTTCAAGGGCACGACCATCCTTGGTTATTAAATCCATTGCTCAGCGCATCTCAAATCAGTTGGACATCTGATTTTGCGCCAGCCCTAGGAAGTTACACAGCTAAAACAAGGTATAGACAAGTCGATGCGCCATGCCAACTAAGCGCTTTAACGAAAGATCTATTTACCTTGAATTTTGACGAAGCTCAGTGGGCTGTAACGCCAGGGCAGTCAGCCGTTATCTATAGCGGTGACCGTTGTTTAGGCGGCGGCATTATTACTAATTAACGGTCTAAATATTTATTGAGGCGGATTGGTCTGAATAAAAGATGGACGCTTCATAAGCTTTTGATAAAGCTTATCTAAATTGGGATAACTAGCTTGCCATTGAATATTTGGGAAGCGGAATAACAAATAACCAAGCGCACAACCGACTGCGATATCAGCTAGGCTCATTTGATTGCCAAAGCACCACTCATGATCATTTAATCCATCAGACATGGCTTTTAGGCCATTGTTGATTTTATCGAGTTGACGATCAATCCATGGTTG
>JBEEOV010000001.1:0-59988 GCA_041191465.1 Pseudomonadota bacterium | reverse complement strand
TACAAAGCAATAATTTGGTTTAAGCAACTAACTTGTCGAGTTGCAGCTTATTTCTTATGGCTGATACGGGCAAAAGCGCTGTGATTATGAATGGACTCAAAGTTCTCAGCCTCTACTACAAAAGACTGGATACGCTGATCTGCCTTAAGGTTGCCAGCCACATCACGCACTAAGTCTTCTACGAATTTAGGATTGCTATAAGAACGCTCGGTTACCCACTTCTCGTCGGGGCGCTTGAGCAAACCCCACAATTCACAAGAAGCCTCTGCTTCAGCAATTCTGACCAAATCTTCAATGCTTAAATCAACGTCTTTTTGCAAAGTCACATTCATCGTCACGTGTGAGCGTTGATTGTGAGCGCCATACTCAGAGATCTCTTTTGAGCATGGGCACAAACTTGTCACAGGCACAACTGCCTGTAATTTCAAATCCACTTCTACTTGGCCCTTCACATTTTTAGCGTTGGCAACCCAAGTCACATCGTAATCAAGCAAACTCTGTACACCTGAGATAGGCGCTGTTTTATTGATGAAGTGAGTATATTTAAGAGAAATCTGGCCAGCCTCTGCTTCGAGCAAAGGCAACATTTTGCCAATCATCAAACGCATCTCTTGGGCATTCAAAGGCGCATGGCTGTCTTGCAATAAAGCGATAAATCGGGACATATGAGTACCCTTTTTATCTGCTGGCAATAAAACATCCAAATCAATCATGGCAACACTAGGCTGCACACCAGATTCAGTTTTTACTTGAATAGGATGACGCACACCACGAATACCCACACGATCAATCGCAATATTGCGATGATCTACTGAAGATTGCACATCTGGCATGTCAGATGTTTTCAAAAAGGAGGTATTTAAGTCATTCATGCTCATATTGTCCTGCAATTTCAGGCTGCTTGCTTTTTAGGGTTAATTCCCAACTTAAGAGCAATGGCTTTGGTAATACCATCAACATCTAAACCACATTCTTTCATCAGTAGAGCATGATCACCATGATCAACAAATCTGTCAGGCAAACCAAGCACCAAACTTGGCACTTCAATACCAGCGGCAGAGAGCGCCTCTAGACAAGCACTACCAGCACCGCCACCAATAGCACCCTCTTCTAAGGTAACAATCAAATCATGAGTCTTAGCTAGCTCACAAACCAAATCAGCGTCTAATGGCTTAATGAATCTCATGTTCGCAACCGTCGCATCAAAAGTTTCTGCAACTTCTAAAGCTGGATACAACAAGGTACCAAACGCAAGGATTGCAATTTTTGGTGAATTCTTCGCTGTTGATGTGCGTTTGATCTCACCCTTACCCAGCGGCAACTCTTTGAGCTCTTTGCTCACAACCGCACCAATGCCCGCACCCCTTGGGTAACGAACAGCAGATGGGTGATTTTGCTTAAATGCTGTTGTTAACAAATCGCGGCACTCTGCTTCATCGGCTGGCGCCATTAACAACATATTTGGAATACAACGAATAAATGGGATGTCGTAAACGCCAGCATGAGTTGCACCATCGGCTCCCACCAAACCAGATCGATCTAGCGCAAACACCACGGGCAAATCTTGCAAAGCAACGTCATGAATAAGTTGATCGTAGCCACGCTGCAAGAATGTCGAATAAATCGCCACGACTGGCTTCATGCCCTCACATGCCAGACCACCAGCAAATGTCACAGCATGCTGCTCTGCAATCCCCACATCAAAATAACGATCTGGGAAACGCGCCTCGAATTCCACCATGCCAGAGCCTTCACGCATCGCAGGTGTGATACCGACCAAGCGTTTATCAGCTTCGGCCATATCACATAACCAATCACCGAATACTTGCGTGAAAGTCTTCTTCACAGATGCGCTAGGCGTAATACCTTTGGCAGGATCAAACTTACCTGGGCCATGGTACAAAATAGGATCCGCTTCGGCCAACTTATAGCCCTGACCTTTTTTGGTCACAATGTGCAAGAACTGAGGACCTTCACCCTCCAATGCCAAACGTCTCACGTTTTGCAAAGTTGGAATCAATGAATCAAGATCGTGACCATCAATCGGCCCAATATAGTTAAAACCAAATTCTTCGAAAATAGTTCCTGGTACCACCATGCCTTTGGCATGCTCTTCTAAACGCTTTGCAAATTCTCTTAATGGTGGTGCCATAGACAACACGCTGTCCAAACCTTTTTTAGTGGCAGCATAAAAACGACCACTCATCAAGCGCGCCAAATAACGATTCAATGCACCCACCGCTGGTGAAATAGACATGTCGTTGTCATTCAAAATAACAACTAACGGTAAATCTTTGTGAATACCACCATTATTCAATGCTTCAAAAGCCATACCCGCGCTCATAGCACCATCACCAATCACTGCAACAGCCACTCGTTTTTCACCTTGAGCGCGTGCACCCAAGGCCATACCCAGAGCTGCGGAAATACTGGTGGATGAGTGGGCTGTACCAAAAGTGTCATATTCACTTTCAACGCGACGCGGAAAACCTGAAATGCCACCATAGTGACGCAGGGTATCCATCTTGTCGCGACGCCCTGTCAAAATTTTATGCGGGTAACTCTGATGACCCACATCCCAAATTAAACGATCGTAAGGCGTCTGAAATACATAGTGCAAAGCTACTGTTAGCTCAACAGTTCCCAAATTAGAAGATAAGTGACCGCCTGTTTTAGAAACAGAATTCACCAAGAAGTCGCGCAATTCTTGAGAAAGCCCAGGCAACTGCTCACGTGTGAGTTCACGCAAATCAGCAGGACTATTAATTGTTTTTAGTAAATCTGTCATAAATATTCAATAAAGCTTAGCAATTAGCTTTGTCTGTAAAGCACCTTATCAGCAATTGCCTTCAATAAATAAGCATTGTCGCCCCAAACGGCTAGGCTTTCTACAGCTTCTAGATGTAATTTTCTCGCAAATTCTCGCGCACCGTCCAAATTCATCAAAGATACAAAAGTCGGTTTATTGGCTGCAGCATCTTTTCCAGCAGTTTTACCGAGGGTTTGACTATCTGAGGTCGCATCCAAAATGTCATCAACCACCTGAAAAGCCAAGCCTAAAGCACTCGCATATTGATCTAGTGATTTGAGTTGCTCAGGGTTTAAATTGATGGCAATGCCTCCCATCTTGACAGCCGTTCTTAAGAGAGCACCCGTTTTTAAACGATGCATATTCTCCAAAGCCTCTTTAGTAAGTGGCTTGCCAACGTTTTCAAGGTCAATGGCCTGACCACCAGCCATACCAGCAAGACCACCCGATGCGGCCAATGACGAAATCATGCCAACTTTTTGCGACTCCATTAAATCACTGCTAGCCAAGAGTCCAAATGCCATAGATTGCAAAGCATCTCCCACTAACAGAGCTGTGGCTTCATCATAGGCTTTATGAACTGTAGGGCGACCACGCCTTAAATCGTCATTGTCCATGCAAGGTAAATCATCGTGTACCAAAGAATATGTATGAAACAACTCTATGGCTACAGCGCAGTTATCTATGCCAGGGATATCATCCAACTGCTTTTCTGACAAAGCAGCAGTGGCATAAACCAATAATGGTCTGATTCTTTTTCCGCCACCAATCGCCGCATAATGCATAGCATCTTTTAATTTCAGCGCAGAAACATCCCAATTCTGAAAAGAAGTTTCTATGGCCCTATCTACCCTCTGGGCAGATGTCGCCATCCATTGGCTAGCGAGTGCAGCGTGATTTGACATTAACCCTGAACAATCTTCACTTGTTGCTCAACTTGTTCTAGAACTTGTTGGCAATGTTTCAATAGATCTGCACCGCGCTTGTAAGCACTCAATGTGTCTTCCAGCGACAACTTACCAGACTCCATCTTGGCGATTAAACCCTCGAGCTCAGCCACTGCCTCCTCATAGCGAAGGTTAGGATCTAGACCAGACTCTTCAGTTGCTGATTTTTTAGGCATAAAAATCCCTCTTATTTGACGAAAAACAATTCACGGATGGATTTTAAGGCTTTTGGGGTGGGTATAATCCCCTTTTCCTTTCCAATATCGACCCGTCGATGGTTGGATTGGTTATTCCGCTTAGCTTCGGCTGACTTTTTTCGGGGGTGGGAAGAATGACTAATCTAGCTACCGCGCAGCATCTTGCGCCGTCCAAGCTACAACTGCCAGTGTCGGCATATTTTGATGTCGAACTGTATCAACGCGAAATTGAACTGCTATTTAAGCAGGGGCCCGGCTATGTCGGTCATGAACTAATGGTTCCTGAGGTAGGTGATTACCAAACTCTCAGCGCAGAAAATGAAGGTCGTGTTCTTGTAAAGAATCAGCAGGGTATCGAATTACTCTCCAACGTTTGCCGTCATCGCCAAGCCATCATGTTGAACGGTAAGGGACATGTCGAGAATATTGTCTGCCCACTACATCGTTGGACATACAAAACGGATGGCACTTTATTGGGCGCACCGCACTTCGATGAACAACCTTGCCTTAACTTAGGCAAAAGCCCTTTGCAAAATTGGCAAGGTTTGTTGTTTGAAGGTCCAAGAGATGTTCATGCTGATCTGAAAAAAATGGGTGTGGCTAAAGATTTAGATTTCTCTGGCTACATGCTTGATCACGTTGAAGTACATGAATGTAACTACAACTGGAAAACATTCATTGAGGTATATCTCGAGGATTATCACGTTGTGCCATTCCACCCAGGTCTAGGCAAGTTCGTGTCGTGCGAAGACCTTGCTTGGCAATTCGGGGATTGGTATAGCGTACAAACTGTTGGCATATACAACCAACTCAAGCAAGCAGGTTCTGATACCTACAAGCGTTGGCATGAAGCTGTCTTAAGACACTACGAAGGTGAAATGCCTAAGTTTGGCGCGATTTGGCTAACGTATTACCCCAACATCATGGTTGAGTGGTATCCAGGTGTTTTGTGCATTTCAACACTACAACCCATGGGCCCCAATAAAACTAGAAACATTGTTGAGTTTTATTACCCAGAAGAAATTGCTCTATTTGAAAGAGAGTTCATTGAAGCCGAGAGATCTGCTTACATGGAAACCTGTATCGAAGATGATGAAATTGCCGAGCGCATGGATGCTGGCAGAAAAGCGCTCTTAGATCGCGGCGTGAATGAAGTAGGACCTTATCAAAGCCCCATGGAAGACGGTATGCAACACTTCCACGAGTGGTACAGAAAGGCAATGTCTTATAACCAGGGTTAACCGTCATGGCACTCATCGAAGCACCGCAATTAAAAAAATTAATTGATGACCAACAGGACTTTCTGTTGTTTGACTGTCGCTTTGATTTAGTAGATTCAGAAGCGGGCTACAAGTCTTACTTAGAAGGTCATATACCAGGCGCCATTTACGTTCACTCAGACAAAGATTTAGCGTCCGAAAAAAATGGTCACAATGGCAGACACCCATTACCAAGCGTTAATGCTTGGCAAAAGACTTATGCAGCTCTTGGCATCACCCCAAATAGTCGCATTGTTATTTATGACAATCAATCTTGTATGTATGCGGTCAGATTGTGGTGGATGCTCAAAGCCGTTGGACATCAGCACATTGAGCTACTTAATGGCGGCTATCAAACATGGTGTCAGTTAGGTTACCCATCAGAACAATCGGAAACCTATAGACGACCCACAACAGAGACCCCTCTCACCGCATTTAAGAACTTGGTATTAGTGAATGAGGTTGTTGCCAATTTAGAAAGTAAAAAATTCACAATTCTTGATGCGCGATCCAATGATCGCTTTCATGGTCAAAATGAAACTTTGGATCCAGTTGCTGGTCACATACCAGGGGCTCTAAATCGATTCTTTAAAGATAATTTAAAGAGCGATGGCACTTTTAAAAATTCTGATGTTTTGCTTAATGAATTTAAATCATTAATGGGCCAAATCCCCAGCGAAAAAATTGTGCATCAATGTGGCTCAGGCATCACTGCATGCCACAACATGTTTGCCATGGAATTGGCAGGCTTATTGGGTTCTTCTATTTACGCTGGCAGCTGGAGCGAATGGTCGGCAGATCCAAGCAGACCAGTTGCGCAGTAATTCAATAGGTTGTTTAGTGCCCGTGAGATAAATGACTGATTTCTGAAATCAGCAACACAATTCCAACACCCAAAATTATCAAAGACAATTGCTCAATAGACTCTTTTAGCTTGGGTCTTCTGTGCATTTGTGGCATCAAGTCACTCACAGCGATATAGATAAAACTACTTGAAGCCAAAACAATCACATACGGAATCAACGATTCCGCACGATCCAAAAAGAAATATCCCAACACACCGCCCACCACAGCCATCATGCTTGAAATGAAGTTATAGAAAAGGGCTCTGGCTTTTGTGAAGCCGGCATTCAAAAGAACTATGAAATCACCCACCTCTTGCGGAATCTCATGCAAAGCAATTGCCACGGCTGTTAAAACGCCAATTTGAGGATCTACTAAAAATGCAGCGGCAATCAAAATGCCATCAGCAAAATTATGCAGGCCATCACCTAACAAAATCACCCAACCACTTCTGCCCGCTGATTCAGCGTCATGGCCATGATGGTGACCATGCCCATCATGCTCATGATGGTGACTATGGCGCAAGAGCGCTGCTTTTTCTAAAACAAAGAAGCCCAAGAGGCCCGCAAATAACACCATGAATAACGATGGAATATCTACATCAGGCGTTGTAAATGCCTCAGGCAAAGAGTGCAATAAAGCTGTTGCCAATAAAACACCGACAGATAAACTCACCATCTTATCGACCATGCGCGACAAAATGGTGAGCGACAAACTAGCTGCTGCTGTGATACTCAATATTCCAGCTACTGTTGTAGCCAGAATAATCCAAAACAATGTCATACAACTCCTTGTTGCTTCAACCAGGCCAGGCACTTGTCCCAACCATCTTTAGCAGGCCCTTCTCGATAAGTTGCTCGATAGTCTGCATGAAACGCGTGAGGCGCTTCAGGATAAATTTCAAATTTAGCAGCCTGAGCCGCTTTATTATTTTTTGCGGCCTGCAAAGCTTGCTTCATTTGCTCAACAGTCTCTAACGGTATGCCTGTATCAGCCGAACCATACAAACCAAGCACAGGCGCTTTCATTTGAGACGCTAAGTCTACAGGATGCAAAGGATTGTTAGGAGTTTTATCGCCCACTAAACGACCATACCAAGCTACACCAGCTCTCATTTCAGGAATTTGCGCACAAGCTAACCACGTAATGCGACCACCCCAGCAGAATCCTGTAATACCTACGCGCTTGATATCACCACCATTTTTTCCAGCCCAAGCTATACCTGCAGAAATATCTGCCAGGACTTGTTCATCGGGTGTTTTACCAACAATCTCTTTCAAAATTTCCGCCATAGTGCCCAAGGTGTTTGGATCACCAGCTCTTACGAATAAATCAGGAGCAATCGCTAAATACCCCTGCTTTGCAAAGCGCCGTGCCACGTCCGCAATATATTCATGAACACCAAAAATTTCACTAATAACGAAAATAACTGGCAGTCCTTTTTTTGGAGTTACCTTTGGCCTAGCAACGTAGGCAGGAACATCAAACCCCTTTGATGAATAAGTCACCTCTTGCGCAACAATTCCCTCAAAGTCAGTTTTAATCGCTTGCGCCATCACAGGCTCTGCAGCAGCAACGTATCCGACACCCATGGTTGCTACAGCAGTTGTTTTAAGAAAGTCTCTTCGATTGGTCTTTGATGGATTTAACAAAGACTCTGCTTCATTCACTAAATTCTTATCCATGCTTGTCTCCTAATTTTTTTATTTTTAATGCGCCTCTTCCCAGTTCAATCCAACACCCACCTCAACCAGTAAAGGCACCTTCAATTGCGCAACATTAGTCATCAATTGCGGCAAATGCTCTTTCACTAACTCAAGTTCATGCTGCGGCACTTCCAGCACCAACTCATCATGCACTTGTAAAAGCATACTTGTTTCTAGCTTGTTTTGCTCAATCCATGACTGCACTGCAATCATTGCGAGCTTAATCAAGTCTGCAGCAGTACCTTGCATCGGAGCATTAATCGCAGCGCGCTCTGCACCTTGCCGTCTCATCCCGTTAGCACTTCTAATTTCTGGCAACCACAAACGGCGCCCAAAGACTGTTTCTACGTAGCCACGTTCTTTTGCCAGCACACGCGTTTTTGCCATGTAATCAGCCACACCTGGGTAACGCGCAAAGTACGTGTCGATATATTGTTGCGCAGCCGATCTTTCAATACCCAAATTACCAGCCAAACCAAATGCACTCATGCCGTAGATCAAACCAAAGTTAATCACCTTGGCATAACGTCTTTGCTCAGAAGTCACTTGATCTAAAGAAACGTGAAACATTTCAGCTGCCGTTGCTTTATGAATATCCTCGCCTGCAGCGAAAGCTTTTAACAAGCTTTCATCTTCTGCAATATGCGCCATGATTCTTAATTCAATTTGTGAGTAGTCAGCAGAAACCATCACGGAATTCGGTTTAGCAATAAAGGCTTCGCGTATCTTGCGACCCTCTTCAGTCCTCACTGGAATATTTTGCAAATTAGGATCGCTAGAAGCTAATCGACCCGTTACTGCAACCGCCTGAGAATAGCTCGTGTGCACGCGACCAGTTTTAGGATTAACCATGCGCGGCAACTTTTCAATATAAGTTGACTGCAATTTTGCCAAACTTCTGTAATCCAAGATTCTGGCAGGCAAAGGGTAATTCTCGGCTAACTTTTGTAAAACCTCTTCATCAGTTGATGGCGCCCCAGAAGGCGTCTTCTTCACAACTGGCAACTCCAACTTACCAAACAAGATTTCACCAATCTGCTTGGGCGACTGAATATTAAAAGGCTGACCTGCCAGCTCATGAATTTGCTTTTCCAGCTCTAACAAACGTTGTCCAACAACTTGACCTTGAGATGCCAGCTTAGGTACATCAATCAAGATGCCATTACGCTCCATGACAGCTAAAGCATGCATCGCAGGCATTTCAATATCTTTGTAGATTCTGAGAAGCTTCTCATCCGCAGCAATAGCTGGATACATCGCATGATGCAGCCTCAAAGTGATATCAGCATCCTCTGCAGCATAAGCAGTTGCAGTTTCTAAGCTCACCTGGTCAAAAGTAATTTGATGAACGCCCTTGCCGCAAACTTCTTCATACGAGATGGTCTTTTCTCCCAGATGTCTGAGCGCCATGCTATCCATATCATGACTACGGTGAGACTCTAAAACATATGACTGCAATAGAGTGTCATGCTCTACGCCTTGCAGCTTGATTCCGCAGTTACCAAAAATATGAATGTCGTATTTGAGATTTTGTCCAAGCTTTTTATGGTTGGCAGACTCCAGCCATGGCTTCAACTTCTCCAAGACATACGATTTATCTAACTGATCTTCATTAGTGGTATGCCCAAGCGGAATGTAACAAGCAACACCTGGCGTGACAGCTAATGAAATACCCACCAAATCAACCCGCAAAGCATCCAAGCCTGTTGTCTCTGTATCAACGCAAGTTAATTGGGCATCATTAATTCTATGAAGCCATAAATCCAAATCGGCTTGTGTGGTCACGCATGAATACTGACGCTCAATTTTTTCTTGAGGCGCATCAGCCACAAACCCAAATAGATCCCCTGCTGGCATTGGTGCAGTTGCTACAGTCTCTGCTGCACTAGTCTGCTGTGTGAGTGCCAAATCTTTGGGCTTTCCAGAGGATGGGCTATTGCGATCTAAATCTCTTAACAAAGATTTAAATCCAAACTGAGTGAATAATTCACGCAGCGTTTCTTTATCTTCTGGCTTGGCATGTAACTCATGCAAACCAATCAGGTGCTCATTTAAATCACAGTCAATTTTTACTGTTAAGAGTTCTCTGGCTTTGGGCAACCACTCTAAGCTGGCCCTAAGATTCTCTCCAACCACACCTTTCACTTCAGCCGAGCGCTGCATTAACTCATCCAACGTACCAAACTCATTCAACCACTTCACTGCCGTCTTTGGTCCAGCCTTTGGCACGCCTGGTACGTTATCTACGCTATCACCCATGATTGATAGATAGTCAACGATTCGCTCTGGAGAAACGCCAAATTTATTTAATACACCAGCAGTATCTAAACGCTCTTCTGTCATGGTATTGATCAAGCTAATACCTGGCTCAACTAACTGAGCCAAATCTTTGTCGCCCGTGGAAATCAATACTTCCCAATTAGCTGCTTTTGCTTGCTTTGCCAGCGTTCCAATCACATCATCTGCTTCAATACCAGGCACAACCAATACAGGCCAGCCCATTGCACGGACAACTTGATGAATCGATTCAATTTGCAAAGCCAAGTCTTCGGGCATCGATGAACGATTGGCCTTGTATTCTGGATACATCTCTTCACGGAATGTTTTACCCTTGGCATCAAAAATACAAGCGATGTGATCAGCATCTAACTCTGTTCTCGCACGACGCATCATATTGACCATACCTTGAATAGCACCCGTAGGAAATCCTTGCGCATTACGCAAATCTGGCATGGCATGAAATGCACGGTATAAGTAGCTAGAACCGTCAACTAGCAAAAGGCGATGTGTAGACATCCCACAATCGTACAATCAAGGCATGATGACATCGATATTTTCTAAAAACACCGCTATCAAAAATATGGCTTTAAATGCTATTTTCTTGAGCTTAGTTATAGCTATTTCCTTTATTTCTCAAGAACTTAGAGCGCAATCAGGACAAGCTTTGAGTGCTCAAGAGTTAGAAAAAATCAATCAGCAACCAATCTCTAAACCAATAAAAAATAATGCTGAAACTGGCAAAGTAGCCCCAAAAAAGCCAAGTTTTGAACACAAAGAGTCCGATGGCACGAGCATCAAAGAATACAAAGAAGGTGGCAAAGCCACCGAAGTGATTGTTGAAAGCCCACTTGGAACCAAATATGAATTAAGCACACCAAGTGATGCTGCCGCGCCTAACGTCAGAGATAAAGACGTTAATCGTGTTCCTACCGTTCGAATGTCGTTCTAATTTATTTATGGCTGTATTTACTCCCGTAGCCTTAGAGGAAGTCAATGTATGGCTTACTCAACACTACAACTTAGGCACAGCTACTGATATCAAAGGTATCAGCTCAGGCATTGAAAATTCAAACTTCTTTCTGACAACCCATAAAGATGGCCAAACAACAGAATACGTTTTGACATTATTTGAACGTCTATCACGCGAACAATTACCGTATTACTTAGAGCTAATGGGGCACCTTGCTAAAAAAGGCATCCCCGTACCCGCTCCAGCAAGAGATAAATCAGAACAAATCATTGGCATGCTCAATGGCAAACCAGCCACAATTGTTTCAAAACTATCCGGCAGCTCACGCCTTAGTCCTAATGCAGAACATTGCACAGCAGTAGGCGCAATGCTTGCAAAAATGCATCTAGCAGGAAAAGATTTCAAGTTATCGCAACCAAACTTACGCAGCCTCAATTGGTGGCAAACCACGATCCCCCTAGTTAAGCAACATTTAAGCGCAGAACAAAATGCACTAATTGAATCTGAGCTTGCTGATCAAACTGCATTCTTTGCAAGCAAGGACTATCAAGAGTTACCTGCGGGTCCTAGTCACTGCGATTTATTCAGAGATAACGTGTTGTTTGATCCGTCTTCTGGCAAAGATCAGCTGGGCGGATTCTTTGACTTCTACTTCGCCGGTAACGACAAATGGTTATTTGATGTGGCCGTGACTGTTAACGACTGGTGTATTGATTTAAATACTGGGGTTTTAGATCAAGCAAGATATGAAGGTCTGGTCAATGCTTACCAATCTGTCAGACCTTTTGAAAAGACTGAAATTAACTCCTGGAACCTCATGCTAAGGGCAGCTGCACTCAGATTTTGGGTGTCACGCCTGTGGGACTACTATCTGCCTCGCGAAGCAGAAATGCTCACGCCACATGACCCTAAACATTTTGAGAGAATTCTGATTCAGCGGCGTGATGTAATCTCTTCCATAAGCCCTGTTTAAAGTATTAAAAATATGCAACTGAATAAAACACAAGCTAGCGATGGTTACCTTTGGGTAAGACAAGGCCTTTGGTTATTTAAGAAGAACCCCCTCGCATTTTTAATGCTGGTTTTTCTGTATGTTTTTATTGCGCAATTTGCGATCCTAATTCCTGTATTTGGTGTGTTTGCCGTTCTACTGCTAACCCCAGCATTAACAGTTGGATTCATGACAGCATGCCAAAGAGTGATCCGTGGCGAAAAAGTTTTACCGAGTGTTTATCTAGTTAGCCTCAAAGGTAGCGATGCGGATCCGCTAACTCGAAAAAATTTATTAATCCTTGGCACTATTTATGCTTTTGCTATTTTGTTGCTTAGCTTGATTGCTAGCGCATTCATTGATTTTCAGCAGTTGATTCCTCTACTGACCGAGCAAAAACCACCAACAATTCGTGAAGTTCAAGAACTGTATACAGGTCTTGGCATTGGACTACTACTCTACATACCGGTTGCCATGGTGATGTGGTTTGCACCCGTCTTGGTGGCATGGGAAAAGATGTCTGTTGCTCAAGCTCTTTTCTCAAGTTGGATTGCCTGCTGGACAAATAAAGCAGCTTTTATTTTTTACTTAATGATTTGGGCAGCGCTCATCATTGCTGTGCCATTCTTTATGGAAGCACTATTGGATAGCCTAGGCGCCAGAGCGGTCATCCCATTCATCATTCCGCCCTACTCAATGGCAGCGCTCACAGTGATGTACTGCTCTTTCTTTGCCACATGGAAAGCTTGCTTTAATAAAGCGTAAAGATAACTCAGCTTCTTTACGCTTTATTTAATTTATTACCGCAGCAATTTCTTCCAGCAGCTCAATCAATCGCAGTTAATTTAGCAATTGCCAACTGTAACCACTTGGCACCATGGCGATTAAAGTTCACTTGCGCCTTGGCTTGCTCTGCCTGACCTTCTATAGCCAAAATTCTGCCTTCACCAAACTTGGTATGAAAAACACTTTGACCAACTCTGAATCCATGGCCGTTGTCTTTTCTTGGCAAAGAGCTGATGGGCGCAGTGATAGCACTGTTTGATGAACGAGGTACAGTTGCTGCAGGACCACCCCAATCACTACCCTCAGACCAAGAAGGCATTCTGGTGGTGGTTGCACCGCCCCAGCGTGCGTCCTTGTTCTTAGGTGTGAGATGTTTTAATGAGGTTGCTGGTAACTCCTCCAAAAATCTGGAAGGCAAGTTGTAGCGTACCTGACCATGTAAGAGTCTTGATTGAGTATGAGATAAAAATAATCTTTCTTTTGCTCTGGTAATCGCCACATACATCAAGCGTCGCTCTTCTTCTAGACCATCATCTTCGTTAATGCTGTTCTCATGCGGGAACAAACCCTCTTCAAGACCAGTAATGAACACATTGGTGAACTCCAAACCTTTTGCAGCGTGAACAGTCATTAACTGAACGGCGTCCTGCCCAGCTTGAGCTTGGTTATCCCCCGCTTCTAGTGAGGCATGCGCCAAAAAGCCTGCCAATGGCGACATCTCAGCTATTGGCTCATCCTGTGAAGTTCCCGCAACTGTATCTTGTGGAAAACCTTCTTCAGCAATAAATGCAGTTGCAGCATTGACCAATTCTTGCAAGTTTTCGACACGATCTTGGCCTTCTCTTTCATTGACGTAATGCTGAATTAAGCCGCTATTTTGAATCACGTAATCAACCGTCTCTGGCAAGGTGTAATGACGGGTTGCATCTCTCATGTGATCAATCAAACGAACAAATGCCCCAATAGATGCACCAGCTTTGCCTTCTAAATACGGTGCGGCTGCATAAAAAGAGCAATTATTTAATTTGGCACTATCTTGAAGGGTTTCAATACTCTTTGCGCCAATACCTCTTGTAGGGAAATTAACCACACGCGCAAACGAAGTATCGTCATTCGGGTTTTCTAATAATCTTAGATAAGCCAAAGCATGTTTGATTTCAGCACGCTCAAAGAACCGTAAGCCGCCATAAACGCGATAAGGAATACCCGCAGAAAATAAACCATGCTCAATGATGCGAGACTGCGCATTGCTTCGGTAAAGAATTGCAATCTCACTACGGGTGCTTCCCGTATTAATCATGCTTTTGATTTCATCAACAATCCAGGCTGCTTCAGTGCCATCAGTGGCAGCCTCGTACACACGCACAGGTTCGCCATGCCCCGCATCCGTTCTTAAGTTTTTACCCAAACGCTCAGTGTTATTGGCAATCAAATGGTTAGCAGCATCCAGAATGTGTCCATAAGAACGATAGTTTTGCTCTAACTTGACCAAATAAGGTTTGAAGTGGCGTTCAAATAAACGCATATTCTCAACATCTGCACCCCTAAATGCGTAAATACTTTGGTCATCATCTCCCACAGCAAATACAGAGCTAGGATTGGATGCGCCATAACCAGAAATAAGTTTTAGCCAAGCATATTGCAAGGCGTTCGTGTCTTGAAACTCATCTACTAAGATATGACGGAAACGCTCTTGATAATGTTCACGAATAGGTTGGTGATGTTTTAAGAGTTCATAGCTTCGCAACAATAATTCTGCGAAGTCAACCACGCCTTCACGCTGACATTGCTCTTCGTATGCTTGGTACAACTCCACCATCGTGTTCTGAAATGAATCGCCACGATCCATATCTTTTGAACGCATGCCCTTTTCTTTGGCATGAGCAATAAAGTACTGCAATTGTTTGGGTGGGTACTTCTCATCATCAATCTTTAATGACTTTAAGAGTCTTTTGATCGCTGACAACTGATCTTGAGTATCCAAAATCTGAAAAGTCGAAGGCAAACCCGCATCTTTATGGTGAGCCCTCAATAAACGGTTACACAACCCATGGAAAGTACCAACCCACATACCTCTGGTATTGATGGGCATCATGGCCGAAAGACGTGTGAGCATCTCTTTAGCCGCCTTGTTGGTAAAAGTTACCGCCAAAATACCCACAGGAGATGCTTGGTGAGTCTGTATTAACCAGGCAATACGCGTGGTCAAAACCTTGGTTTTACCGCTGCCCGCACCCGCTAAAATCATGGCAGATTGACTCTGGCCCGCCTCGTTGACAGGCGGCAATGTCACCGCTTCTAGCTGCTCTGGATTTAAATTATTGAGAATATTCGTCACATATGCCTTTTAGTTCTAACAAAAAATTATAATTCGGGCTTATGTCTAAAAATCTTTCTGACCTCGCTAAATCTTTCGAACCCTCCAACATCGAGGCCCAATGGGGTCCCGAGTGGGAAAAAAGGGGTATTGCAACCGCCACATTGGACGATAAAAAGGGTAGTTTTTGTATCCAATTACCACCTCCAAACGTCACGGGCACCCTACACATGGGGCATGCTTTTAACCAAACCATCATGGATGGCTTGGCAAGACATGCGCGTATGCAAGGTAAAAACACGCTCTGGGTGCCAGGTACTGACCATGCAGGTATTGCCACACAAATTGTGGTTGAAAGACAACTTGATGCCCAAAAGATTTCTAGGCACGACCTAGGTCGTGAAAAATTCTTAGAAAAAGTCTGGGCCTGGAAAGAAAAGTCTGGCTCAACAATCACTAACCAAATTCGTCGTCTTGGCGCATCTATTGACTGGAGCCGGGAATACTTCACGATGGATGACAAAATGTCCAAGGCAGTTGTAGAGGTGTTTGTTAGCCTCTACGAACAAGGACTAATCTATCGCGGCAAACGTCTTGTGAACTGGGATCCAATCCTAGGCACAGCAGTTTCCGATTTGGAAGTGGAGAGCGAAGAAGAGCAAGGCTCAATGTGGCACATCCGCTATCCCCTAACTAGCGGCAAGGGTCACCTTACGGTAGCAACTACTCGTCCAGAGACGATGCTCGGTGACGTTGCGGTGATGGTTCACCCAGAAGACGAACGCTATAAAGATTTAATTGGTCAAACAGTCAATCTGCCACTCTCAAATCGAGTGATCCCAATTATTGCTGATGACTATGTAGATAAAGAGTTCGGCACAGGCGTAGTTAAGGTCACGCCCGCTCACGACTTCAATGACTATGCAGTGGGTTTACGCCACCAACTTGAGATGATCAACATTCTCACGTTGGAAGCAAAAATCAATGAAAACGCACCACAAAAATATCAAGGGCTAGATCGCTTTGACGCTCGCAAACTGATTGTTGCTGACTTAGAAAGCCTAGGTTTACTAGAAAAAGTTCAGCCTCACACGTTGATGGTTCCAAGAGGCGATCGAACCAAATCTGTGATTGAACCAATGCTCACAGACCAATGGTTTGTGGCAATGTCCAAACCCACTGAACATAATCAATATCGCCCAGGCAAATCAATTGCAGAAGCTGCTCTAGATGCAGTGAAATGTGGCGACGTTAAATTTGTTCCAGAAAATTGGACAACAACCTATAACCAGTGGTTAGAGGGTATCCAAGACTGGTGTATCTCACGCCAACTATGGTGGGGTCACCAAATACCAGCTTGGTATCAAGAAGATGGCAAGATCATTGTTGCTAGATCAGAAGCAGAGGCGAAAGCAAAGGCTGCAGCCAACGGTTACAGTGGCGCGTTGCGTCGCGATGATGATGTTTTAGATACATGGTTTAGCTCAGCCTTAGTGCCATTCTCATCGCTAGGCTGGCCTGATAAGACCCCTGAATTAGCCCACTTCTTACCATCCTCAGCCTTGGTAACAGGTTTTGACATTATTTTCTTCTGGGTGGCGCGCATGGTCATGATGACCTGCCACTTCACTGGCAAGATTCCATTTGAAACTGTTTACGTTCATGGTTTAGTGCGTGATGCAGAAGGTCAAAAAATGAGCAAATCCAAAGGCAATACTTTGGATCCAATTGATTTGATCGATGGCATTGATTTAGAAACTCTTTTGGCTAAACGTACAACTGGATTAATGAATCCCAAGCAAGCCGAAAGCATTGCCAAGAAAACTAAAAAAGAGTTTCCAGATGGAATTCCTGCATTTGGCACAGATGCACTAAGGTTCACTTTTGCATCGATGGCAACGCTAGGTAGAAATATTAACTTTGACCAAAAGCGCTGCGAAGGTTATCGCAACTTCTGCAACAAACTGTGGAATGCCACGCGCTTTGTATTGATGAACTGCCCAGGCACAGATGAAGAGAACGGCATAGGCGAATGTGGCGGAGGCTGTGGTCCGGAAGGATACCTAGACTTCTCTGCAGCTGACAGATGGATTGTTTCTTTATTGCAACGCGTAGAAGCTGATATTGATAAAGGTTTTAAAGATTATCGTTTTGACAATATCGCCACATCTATCTATCAATTTGTGTGGGATGAATACTGTGATTGGTACTTAGAACTTGCCAAGGTTCAGTTACAAACTGGTACCCCTGCTCAACAGCGTGCCACACGTCGCACACTATTGCGCGTACTAGAAACCATTCTGCGTCTTGCTCACCCAGTGATTCCATTCATCACTGAAGAGTTATGGCAAATCGTAGCCCCAATGTCTGGTAAAGCGCTGGATCAACAAACAAAACAAACCATTGCATTACAGCCTTACCCAGTAGCTCAACCACAAAAACATTGTGAAAAGAGCGAGGCATGGGTGGCCGACGTCAAAGCCCTGGTTGATGCTTGCCGTAACTTAAGAGGTGAAATGCAAATTTCACCAGCACAACGCGTGCCGTTATACATTAAAGGTGATTCAGAGTTTTTAACTGTTGCAGCACCATATATTCAGGCACTAGCCAAATTATCAGAAGTTAAGATTTACGAAGATGATTCTGCATTAGAGCGCGATGGCGCAGGCGCTCCAGTGGCGATTGTTGGCAATACAAAAATTTTGCTTAAAGTTGAAATTGATGTAGCTGCTGAAAAAGCCCGTCTCGGTAAAGAGATTGAGCGCATTAGCGCAGAAATTGCTAAAGCCAACTCAAAACTCAACAACGAAAGTTTTGTCGCAAGAGCCCCTGAAGCAGTGGTTGTTCAAGAGAAGCAACGTTTAGCTGATTTTGAATCTTTGTTAGAAAAACTAAACAGTCAACTAAGTCGTTTACCATCTTGATATGAATAAAACAGTTACCAAAGCAGTTTTCCCAGTAGCAGGTCTTGGCACACGGTTTTTACCAGCCACCAAAGCCAGCCCTAAAGAGATGCTCAACGTGGTTGATAAACCGCTCATCCAGTATGCGGTTGAAGAAGCCATGGCAGCAGGTATTACTGAAATGATTTTCGTAACAGGTCGCAGTAAGCGCGCTATTGAAGACCATTTTGATAAAGCTTATGAGCTTGAGGCTGAACTAGAAGCTAAAAACAAAAAAGATTTATTAGCGTTGGTGCGCAGCATCAAGCCAAGTCATGTGGATTGTGTTTATGTCAGACAACCAGAAGCCTTGGGCTTAGGTCACGCAGTTTTATGTGCTGAAAAACTCATCAGAGATGAGGCTTTTGCCGTGATTCTGGCTGATGACTTATTAGACGGGCCAGTGCCAGTCATGAAACAAATGGTGGATAAGTATCAGCACTACAGAAGCTCTATTTTGGGTGTTGAAAAAATTCAACCAGAGCAAAGTAAATCTTATGGCGTGATTGATGGAAAGATATTCGATGATCGCATCTATAAATTAAATGGCATCGTAGAAAAACCAGAACCCGCTAAAGCCCCATCCAATATGGGCGTTGTGGGACGCTACATTTTGTCATCAAGAATTTTTAACCACATTCGCACCATCAAACCAGGTGCTGGCGGTGAATTACAACTGACAGATGCAATTCAATCCTTACTTGGCCAAGAACAAGTCTTGGCATACGAGTACGAAGGTGTTCGCTATGACTGCGGTAGCAAACTAGGCTACCTAAAAGCTACAGTTGATTTTGCTTTACGTCACCCTGAGGTGAAAGACGGCTTTAGCGAGTTTCTGAAGACTCGCTAATGATGTGTTAATTAGCGGCGCTTAAGATAAAAAACAAAAGCGTCTGCTAATTTTTCGCTAGCCAATAAATCATTGCCGGTTTGCTTGGCGAATGTAGGAAAGTCATGCTCAGAACCACTGTCTGTAGCAATGACCTTTAAAACCTCACCACTTTGCATCTCAGCCAAAGCCTTTTTAGCTCTCAAGATAGGTAGCGGACAATTCAGTCCGCTAGCATCCACCTCTTTATCTACTTTAGGGCTGCTCATAGACGCTCTGTCACCCAAGCTTGAACGCTATTCAGTGCCGCAACAAGTCCTTTAGGATCTGTGCCGCCCGCCATAGCCATGTCAGGTTTACCGCCGCCCTTACCACCCACTTGTTGCGCCACGTGATTAACTAAATCACCTGCCTTAACTTTTGCAACCGCATCAGCCGTCACACCGGCAGCCAACTGAACTTTGCCATCTTGTACTGATGCCAAAACAATGGCTGCAGACTTCAACTTATTTTTCAATTGGTCTAGGGTTTCTCTTAGCACCTTGGCATCCGCACCCTCTAGTTGTGCTGCCAAAATACGTACGCCATTTACTTCAACGGCTTTAGAGACCAACTCATCACCTTGACTAGCAGCCAACTTAGAACCTAATCGCTCCAATTCTTTTTCTAGAGAGCGTGCATGATCTTGTAATTGAGTAATACGCTGAGCCAAATCACTTGGCGTAGCTTTTAAGCTAGCTGCTAATTGATTAATTTGCGCATCTAGTTTTTGCAAGTAGCTTAGGGCACGGTCACCTGCAATCGCCTCAACGCGGCGAATACCAGCTGCTACGCCGCTTTCTGCCAAGATCTTGAAGACGCCAATATCACCAGTACGTTGCACATGTGTACCGCCGCAAAGTTCTTTTGATGAACCAATCTCGAGTACGCGAACAGTTTCACCATACTTTTCACCAAACAACATCATGGCGCCAGTTTTTTGCGCGTCATCTAAGCTCATCACTTTTGCTGACGCTGCGGCATTAGCTAAAATTTCCGCATTAACCAACTGTTCCACCTGAGCAATTTGCTCTGCAGTCATTGGAGCTGTATGTGTAAAGTCAAAACGTGTTTTATCAGGATCCACCAGTGAACCTTTTTGCTGCACATGTGTGCCCAATACTTCACGCAAGGCTTTGTGCATCAAATGAGTGGCACTGTGATGACGAATAGTTCTAGCGCGTCTCTCAGCATTTACTTTGGCATTAAGTTGATCACCAACCTTGATCTCACCTTCCAAAATTTGTCCGTGATGCCCAAATACGTCTGCTTGAATTTTTAAGGTGTCCTCAACATCAAACAAACTTGTTGTGTTGCGTAGCTCACCAGCATCACCCACCTGACCACCTGATTCAGCATAGAAAGGAGTGTTATCCAAAACAATCACAGCATTATCACCAGCTTTAATGGATGGCACTTGTGAACCATCTACGTATAAAGCCAATACTTTTGCTGACTCTTGGGTCAAGCTATCGTAGCCATGGAATACAGTTGGAGCACCCACATATTCCAAGCCTTGAGCCATTTTGAATTTACCTGCAGCACGTGCTTGATCACGTTGGCGATTCATCGCAACTTCAAAGCCAGCCTCATCCACTGTCACACCACGCTCACGACATACGTCAGCAGTCAGATCAAGTGGGAAACCAAATGTGTCGTGTAACTTAAATGCAGTTTCGCCATCAATCACTTTAGAAGAACCAGCTAAAGCTGCCTCCAGTATTTCCATACCATTAGAGATGGTTTGGAAAAAACGTTCCTCTTCTTGTTTTAATACTTCAGTAACTCGCGCCTCATTAGCCTTTAGTTCAGGATAAGCATCGCCCATTTCTTTTACTAAAGCACTCACCAACTTATGGAAGAATGGTGCGCGAGCACCCAATTTATAACCATGACGAATCGCGCGACGAGTGATACGACGCAGCACGTAACCGCGCCCTGCATTACCTGGAATCACGCCATCTGTCACAGTGAATGAGCAAGCGCGGATGTGATCAGCAATCACTTTCAGTGATGGGCTATTGCTATCGCAACTACCAGCACCAGCGCCATCTACTGCTGATTTAGCAGCCGCCAATAAATTAACAAATAAATCAATCTCATAGTTTGAGTGAACATGCTGCAAGACTGCCGCAATACGCTCTAGACCCATGCCGGTATCAACACTAGGCTTTGGCAATGGATGCATCACACCATCTTCATCGCGATTGAATTGCATGAAGACGTTGTTCCAAATCTCGATATAACGATCACCATCTTCTTCAGGACTGCCCGGAGGACCACCAGGAATATCTTCACCGTGATCGTAGAAAATTTCTGTACAAGGACCACATGGACCGGTATCGCCCATCATCCAGAAGTTATCAGATGCGTAACGCGCACCTTTGTTATCGCCAATACGAATAATTCGCTCGGTTGGCACACCAACTTCTTTTGCCCAAATGTCATACGCCTCATCATCTTCAGCGTACACAGTGACCCACAATTTATCAGCAGGTAGTTTGTAAACGGTTGTTAGAAGTTCCCACGCATAACTAATCGCATCTCTCTTGAAATAATCTCCAAAAGAAAAATTACCAAGCATCTCAAAGAACGTGTGATGACGCGCTGTATAACCAACGTTATCCAAGTCATTATGTTTACCGCCAGCACGAATACATTTTTGAGCAGTGGTTGCTCTTGTATATGGGCGCTTATCAAAGCCTAAAAAAACATCCTTGAACTGATTCATGCCCGCATTGGTGAACAAGAGGGTTGGATCATCACCTGGCACCACCGGACTTGAAGAAACGACCTGATGACCTTTAGATTCAAAGAACTTTAAGAAATTTTCGCGAATTTGAGTAACTTTCATGAGCGTAATTATGACTCAGAGAGGACCTCTAGGTATAAACCCCTGCAAACAAAAATTGAATTCAACCTTTAAGAAAGCTTACAATTCTGTCAAAGAAAGCTTTTTTATAAAAATTTTGGGGAAACATTTATGCAAATTCGCAGCCAAAAAGACTTTGCCTCAGGCTTGATGTTTGTGATTGTCGGCATCTTATTTGCCTACATTGCGACAACATACAACATGGGTACACCAGCAAAAATGGGTCCAGGTTACTTCCCATTTTGGCTAGGTATTGTTCTAGCTCTATTAGGTGCCATCATCACGATGACATCAATGTCAGCCAAAACCTCTGAGGACCAATTAGCAAGCTGGGATTGGGTATCAGTGATGTGGGTTACTGGCTCCGTCATTTTGTTTGGCTTGGTACTTAAGCCAATGGGTCTAGTGGTCTCATTGATCATGTTGATTTTTATTTCAGCCATGGCAAGCCACGAATTCCATTGGAAAGGTACGGTTGTCAATGCAATCATCCTGAATGTGATTGCTTATGTTGCCTTTATTTGGGGATTGAAGCTTCAATTCCAAGTTTGGCCAAGCTTTTTAGCCGCTTAATTGCCAGGAGATCAATAAATGGAATTACTAGATAACTTAGCTCTTGGTTTTGCAACGGCATTCACTGCTCAAAACCTACTCTACTGTTTCATCGGTTGCCTACTAGGTACCATGATTGGTGTATTGCCTGGCCTAGGTCCTATCGCAACTATTGCGATGTTATTGCCAGCAACTTATGCCCTTCCTCCAATTGCAGCTCTCATTATGCTGGCTGGTATTTATTACGGCGCCCAATATGGTGGTTCAACAACTGCAATTCTGGTGAATATCCCAGGCGAGTCGTCGTCGGTGGTGACAGCGATTGATGGTTACCAAATGGCTAGACGTGGTCGCGCTGGAGTTGCTCTATTTACTGCTGGCTTTGGTTCATTCTTTGCCGGTTGCGTAGCGACTTTGGTATTGGCAGCATTTGCCGCACCTCTATCAGAAATCGCTTTTAAATTTGGTCCTGCCGAGTACTTCTCATTGATGGTATTAGGTTTGATCGGAGCGGTGGTATTGGCTTCTGGTTCATTGGTTAAAGCCATTGCCATGATTGTTTTAGGTCTTTTATTGGGCTTAATTGGCACAGACGTTAACTCTGGCACTGCACGTTATTCATTTGATATTCCTGAACTAACTGACGGCATTGGTTTCGTATCAGTGGCGATGGGTGTTTTTGGTTTCGCCGAAATCATGAGCAACCTTGAGCAAAAAGAAAAGCGTGAAACATTCTTGGATAAGGTGACATCACTTTGGCCAAGCAAAGAAGACTTTAAGCGCATGATGCCTTCTATTCTTAGAGGTACAAGCATTGGTTCTATTCTTGGCGTGTTGCCTGGTGGTGGCGCAGCTCTTGCAGCTTTTGCCGCTTACTCACTAGAAAAGAAAACATCTAAGCACAGCGCTGAATTTGGTAAAGGTGCCATCGAAGGCGTTGCTGGTCCAGAAAGTGCCAATAACGCTGCATCACAAACATCTTTCATCCCATTATTAACATTAGGTATCCCACCGAATGCTGTGATGGCGTTGATGGTAGGTGCAATGACGATTCACAACATTCAGCCAGGTCCGCAAGTGATGAGCTCTAACCCAGCACTATTCTGGGGTTTGATTGCGTCAATGTGGATCGGTAACTTCATGTTGATCATCTTGAACTTGCCGTTGATCGGTGTGTGGGTGAAGATGTTGACGATCCCATACAAACATTTGTATCCAGCAATCCTAGTGTTCTGCTGTATCGGTGTTTACACAGTTAACAATACTAATTTCGATATTTTCATCACTGCAGCATTCGGCGTGATTGGATATCTATTCGTTAAATTAGGTTGTGAAGCTCCGCCACTACTCTTAGGTTTCGTTCTAGGCCCAATGATGGAAGAAAATTTCCGTCGCGCCTTGTTGTTGGCTAGGGGTGATTTCACAGTATTTGTTACAAGACCACTATCTCTTGGTCTATTGATTGCTGCTGCAGCATTGGTTGTTATTGTGACCTTGCCAGCCGTTAAGAAAACAAGAGAAGAGGCCTTCGTCGAAGAATAAATTTACAATATGGGAATGTCTGAAAAGAAGAACCCATCCCCTTCTAAATTCGAGACCCTAGAGGTCTCGAATTTTTTGCGCCAAATCATTGACGCTGACCTAGCTAGTGGCAAGCATACTAATCGCTTAGATCAAGCTGGCAAGCCACTTCCAAGCGTTATTACTCGATTCCCGCCGGAACCAAATGGCTACCTCCACATTGGTCATGCTAAGAGTATTTGCCTTAATTTTGGTCTCGCCAGAGACTATGGCCATGCTCCTAATGGTGCTCGTTGCAATATGCGTTTTGACGATACCAACCCAAGTAAAGAAGAAACTGAATACGTTGATAGCATCATTGATGCCGTGCGTTGGTTAGGCTTTGATTGGGTGGTAGATGGCGTAGAACATCAACACTATGCGAGTGACTACTTTGATGAACTTTATGCATTTGCTGAAAAACTAATCGAAGCAGGTAAGGCTTACATTGATAGTCAATCAGCTGATGAGATTCACAAGAATCGCGGCACTTTCACACAACTAGGTACTAATAGCCCTTTTAGAAATCGCAGCCCTGAAGAGAATTTAAATTTATTCAGAGACATGAAGGCGGGCAAATATCCAGACGGTGCCCATGTGTTAAGGTTAAAAATTGATATGGCGCATCCTAATATTGTGATGCGCGACCCAGTGATTTACCGTATTCGTCATGCTCACCATCACCGCACAGGCGATAAATGGTGCATCTATCCTCTATACGACTTCACGCATTGCATTTCCGATGCCCTTGAAAATATTACGCATTCAATTTGCACTTTAGAGTTTGAAAATAATCGGCCACTTTATGACTGGGTATTAGAGGCATTAAAAGATGTGGGCGTCTTTAAAGGCTCACTGCCTAAGCAATATGAATTTGCACGCCTTAATCTAACCTATGCCATCACCAGTAAACGCAAGTTATTACAGTTAGTTGAGGAAAAACGTGTTGATGGCTGGGACGACCCTCGTTTACCAACTATTGTTGGCATTAGAAGACGTGGCTTCACCCCTGAGAGCTTGAGATTATTCTGTGAACGTATTGGCGTATCAAAAGCAGATAGCTGGATTGATATGTCCGTTCTTGAGCAAGCACTACGCGACGACTTAGATGCAAGAGCAGAAAGAGCTTTTGCGGTACTAAAGCCGCTCAAGTTGATCATTGATAATTTTGATCCTACTGTTGAAGAAGCTTGCTCAGCACCCAAACATCCACACCATGAAGACTGGGGTCGCCGCGAGTTCACGCTAACCAAAGAGCTTTGGATTGAAGCTGATGACTTCATGGTCGAACCGATCAAAGGTTTCTTTAGGCTCTATCCACCCAAAGATGGTCAACCAGGCAGCCGTGTTCGCTTGCGCCATGGCTTTGTCATTGAATGCACAGGGTACGACACTGATGCAAACGGTCAAGTCATTGCTGTTCATGCCAACTACTTTGCAGACAGCAAGAGTGGCACTCCTGAATCAAATAACTACAAAGTCAAAGGCAACCTACATTGGGTTAGTGCGAAGAATGCAATCAAGGCTGAGATTCGCATATACGATCGATTGTTCACAGATCCGCATCCAGACAGTGGCGACAAAAACTTCCTCGATGCCATCAACCCAAACTCTAAGCAAGTATTAACTGCTTACCTAGAGCCAAGTTTGAGCAATGTAAAAGCTGAACAACGCTTCCAATTTGAGCGACATGGTTATTTTGTTGCAGACCGCGTTGATCACACCGCTACCAAGCCTGTATTTAATATGTGCGTCGGTCTCAAGGACACTTGGAAGTAGTTTTGGCGCGATTTAAAAAATCTGCCACCGTTGGATAAGTTAAACGAAATTTAACTTCGCTCAAACGGTGGTTTTGTATACGCCTAGACTCACTCATAAACGAGAGCGTCATAGGCTCAACCAAGTTTGGCAGCTCCTGTCTTGTGACTCTTGGTGGTTTTGGCAAATTAAATGCCTCAGCCACCAGATCAAAATAATCACCCATCAACATATCACTGTCATCACAAGCGTTGATAACACGTTGCGCCTTACCTCTAGATAAAACGTAGGTAATTAATTTTGCTAAATCATCTGCATGAATATGATTGGTATAGACATCATCGCTTTTAACCAAAGCAGGTAACTGACGTGTAATTCGCTCAATAGGCAGCCGATCTCCTGCATAAATGCCAGGGACTCTCAGAATCTGGGCTTGAACTTGATGAGCCACAGCCCAAGCTCTAATTTGAGCCTCTGCAGACACCCTTCTAGCAGCCCTAGGGCTTTGTGGGTTAACTATGCGCGTTTCATCAATCGTTGCCCCTTGGCAATCACCATAGACGCCAGTTGTGCTGATATAGACCAGTTGTCTGATAAAACCACTGCCCTGCGCTAAAATCCGTAATAAGTTGTGTGTACGGGTGTCAATGGAGCCTTGAGATGGTGGCGGGGCTAAATGAACCACCTGGGCAGCTAAGTGCGGTAAGCGCCACAGAGTATGTGGCTGGTCAAGATTCCCCCAAATTGGGGTCACTCCAGCCTGTCTCAATGTAGCCATTCTGTCTTGCGATGAAGTCAGAGCAAAAACTCTGTATTTTTTGACCAATAGAGGCAGCAAGCGCATACCGACGTCGCCACAGCCAACAATGAGAATTCTAGGTTTACCTATACGTTGCATGAACTCAATCGTAATGCTTTAAAAAAGGAATGTCAGTGTCTTACCAAATTACCATTAAAAATAGCGGAAAAACTTTTAGCGCAAACAGTGACGAAACTGTTCTAGAAGCGGCGATGAGACAGGGCATTCATTTACCTTATGGCTGTAAAAACGGAGCCTGCGGTTCATGTAAGGGCAAAGTTGAGTCCGGTTGTGTGAGTCATGGCGACCACAACGAAAAAGCACTGAGTGGCGAAGAAGCCCTCAACAGCATGGCCTTATTTTGCTGCGCTAAAGCAGAATCAGATTTAGTGATTGATGTGAGAGAGGTTGAGGCTCACGGAGATGTGGTGATCAAAAAGATTCCATGTAGAGTTGCCAGCCTTAGCCGTGTTACTGATGACGTGGTCATTGTGAAGTTACAACTTCCCGCCACAGAAAAATTCCAATTTGTGGCCGGCCAATACATTGAGTTCTTACTCAAAGATAAACGCAGAGCGTACTCAATTGCGAGCGCACCTCACGAAGAAGGTCCTCTTGAATTGCACATTAGACACATGCCGGGCGGCGCCTTCACAGATTTTGTGTTTGGAAGCAGCGAATCAGGCACGATGATGAAAGAAAAGGACATCTTGCGCTTTGAAGGCCCATTGGGTAGCTTCTTCTTACGCGAAGATTCCAACAAACCAATCATCTTTATTGCTTCTGGTACTGGTTTTGCCCCGATCAAAGGTATTGTTGAACATATTCGCCATCAAGGTATCTCACGCCCAATTAAGCTTTATTGGGGTGGTCGTCGTCCAAAAGACTTCTATCACCATGAGCTATGCCAAACTTGGGCAAAAGAGATTTCTGGCTTTGAATACATCCCTGTTGTTTCTGATGCGCTTCCAGAAGATGAATGGACTGGCAGAACAGGTTTTGTTCATGCTGCGGCGATGCAAGACAACCCTGACATGTCTGGTTTCCAGGTATATGCCTGTGGTGCCCCTATCGTCGTTGAATCGGCAAAAAATGATTTCGTTGCAAAATGTGGTTTACCTAGCGATGAGTTTTATGCCGATGCATTTACATCGGCAGCAGATTTAGCTAAAAAAACACCCGCTTAATCATTTTGTAAAAATTGTTGTTTAAATTCTTAATGAATCATGAACTCAGAGTCTAAAAATATGAATATTGATACACACTCAGTGATGTACATCACTAAGCGTCCAGAATTGGTTTTTGTGGAAGGTCAAGGCTCTTGGCTCACCGATCACCAAGGTAAAAAATATTTAGACTTCTTACAAGGTTGGGCGGTTAACTGCCTAGGTCACTCGAATCCAGGCATGATTGAAGCCCTAGAAAAGCAAGCTAGAAAAGTCATCAACCCAAGCCCTGCTTTTTATAACGAGCCAATGATTCAGTTAGCCAACTTGCTAACAGATAACAGTTGCTTCAATAAAGTTTTCTTTGCCAACAGTGGCGCCGAAGCCAATGAGGGCGCAATTAAGCTTGCGCGTAAGTGGGGCAAGCTACATAAAAATAATGCCTATGAAATCATTACCTTTAATCATGGTTTCCATGGCAGAACCCTAGCTACCATGAGTGCATCTGGCAAAGAAGGCTGGGACACTATGTTTGCACCTCAAGTACCAGGCTTTCCTAAAGCAGAATTAAATGATTTGGAGTCAGTTAAAAAATTAGTGAATGAAAAAACAGTTGCCGTGATGCTCGAACCCGTTCAAGGGGAAGGTGGCGTGATTCCAGCTGATCACGAGTTCATGCGTCAACTACGTGAGTTCACTAAAGCCAATAATATTTTGCTCATCGTCGACGAAGTTCAAGCCGGTTGTGGTCGCACAGGAAAATTATTTGCACACCAGCTGTACAACATCAATCCTGACATCATGACTTTAGGTAAAGGCATTGGTGGCGGCGTACCATTGGCTGCATTACTAGCAACCGATGAGGTGGCTTGCTTCGAGCCAGGCGACCAAGGTGGCACCTATAACGGTAACCCACTAATGACCGCTGTGGGTTGTAGCGTGATCAGTCAATTACTTGCACCAGGCTTCTTAGATGAGGTTGTGGCTAAAGGGCAGTACCTCAGAGAACTATTGCTAGATCTAAGTAATGAACTAGGCCTAGATGGCGAACGCGGTGAAGGTCTATTACGTGCACTTAAACTGAATAAAGATATTGGCCCAGAAATTGTTGAGCGTGCTCGCAATTTAGAGCCATTAGGACTTTTATTGAATTCACCACGCCCGAACTTATTGCGCTTTATGCCAGCCTTGAATATCACTCGCGAAGAGTTAAAGCAAATGGTTGATTTGCTGCGCGGCGTTATTAAATCAATTTAATCGCCAGAAGGAAGCCCTAAAGACTTTATAAAGTCTTTAGAGACCCTTAGGCAGCGGGAAAGAGGTATTTTCAACAATACCATCCAAGGTTCTAACGTTCTTAGGGCCCAACTCTTTAATTCGCTCAATAATCGTTTGAGCCAAGCTTTCTGGCGCAGAGGCGCCCGCAGTAAGCCCAACTCTTTTTTTACCTACAAACCATTCGGGCTTTAGCTGACTTGGTTGATCCACCATGTAGGAAACAACACCTAACTTTTCAGACAATTCTCTCAAGCGATTCGAGTTCGAACTATTAGGACTACCCACGACAATCACTAAATCAACTTGGGGAGCCATGAACTTCACGGCATCTTGTCGATTTTGAGTTGCGTAACAGATGTCCTGCTTTTTTGGTTGAGCAATTGCGGGATATTTACGTTTCAATGCATCAACAATTTCTTTGGTTTCATCGACCGACAACGTTGTCTGCGTTACGTAAGCCACAGGATCATTGGCAGGAATATCTAATGCTTCTACATCCTTGACGTTTTCCACCAGTTGAATGCCATCAGGTGCCTGGCCCATGGTGCCCTCAACTTCCGGATGACCACGATGACCAATCATGATGATATGCATGCCTTCTTTGCGCATTTTTGTTACTTCAACATGCACCTTTGTAACCAAAGGACAAGTAGCGTCAAATATTTTCAAGCCTCTCGCTTCAGCTTCCCGCCTTACAGCAGGAGCAACTCCATGAGCACTGAAAATGACTGTATTACCCGCAGGAACTTCACTCAATTCATCAACAAACACTGCGCCTCGAGATCGCAAATCATTCACCACATAAGCGTTGTGAACAATTTCGTGACGCACATAAATCGGTGCACCAAATTTCTCCAAAGCCTGCTCAACGATTGTAATTGCCCTATCAACGCCCGCACAAAAGCCTCTAGGCTGGGCAAGAAGAATTTCCCCGCTCTCAGTATTGTCTGTTGGCAATTGATGGGTAGTGTTCACTCAGAGAATTCCAATAATTTCAGCTTCGAGCAAAATAGTTTTGCCAGACAAAGGATGATTAAAGTCAAAGGTTGCAGAATCACCATCTATGGCGAGCAGGGTGCCAGAGTAAGTTGCGCCATTAGGCGCATTGAACTCAATCATGTCACCAGCAACATAATCTTCTTCAGGAGAGCTATTCTCACGCAACGTTTGCAAAGAAATCTTTCTGATCAAATCAGGGTTCTTAACTCCAAACGCTGCCTCTGGGTCAAGAGTAAAAGTCTTTCTTTCCCCCAACTTCATGCCAAGCAATGCTTGCTCCAAAGTTGGAGCAAACTGACCTGTGCCCATCATCAGGGTCGCAGGCTTATCTTCGAAAGTGTTGACGACATCTCCCCCCTCAGGAAGAGCAATCCTGTAGTTCAAGGTCAGAAAAGAACTTGCGGTAACTTCGGCACCGCCAGCCGTATTTGTATTAGTCATGATGATATTTTAACTACCCCACAAAAATCTGCTGAAAGATTGATTAATCAAAGCCCTGAGCCATATCGACCTCGAGAGAAATTGCAATTACAAGGTCCTAGCCAAATGAGTGATGCTGAATTGCTCTCCATACTACTTAGAACCGGCAGCCCAGGTGAAAACTCACTGGGCCTATCTCAGCGCTTACTCAAACAATTTGGTTGCATATCTTCAATTCTAGGTTCTAGTTATGAGGATTTAAGTCAATTCAAAGGGATCGGTATATCTAAGTGGTCACAACTAAAAGTCATACAAGAGCTAGTTCAACGCAGTTACCTTGAAAGAATCAAACAACATAATGTCCTGAAGTCCACGGAGGCAGTCAAAAACTATCTGATTGGGTTGATAGGAAAAAAAGAATATGAGGTCTTTGTATGCCTATATCTGGATATTCACTTAAGAGTCACTGATATCCATGAAATATTCAGGGGTTCGATTTCAGAAACCACCGTACACATCAGAGAAATCGCCAAAGAGTGTTTACTAAGAAACGCTAGTCATTTAATCATTGCTCATAACCACCCGAGCGGTAGCCTAAAACCGAGTCAAGAAGATATCGAATTGACCCAATCCCTGCATCAAGCCTTGGAATTAATTGATGTACATCTCCTTGATCACTGCATTGTCTCCAAAAATGGAGGAATTTCTTTTTTAGACTTGAATTTAATGCCTTAAATGATAGTAAATACTAACTTTAAGACCTGTCTTCATGGCTACTTCGCAGAAAAATATATAAAAAGACAGGTAAATAGTGGAATACTTTCTACGCACCTGCTACAATCTCTTTTTTTCGCATTTCAAGGAGTGTGTCATGGCAAGAGTATGCCAAGTCACCGGGAAGAAGCCGATGGTCGGCAACAATGTTTCCCACGCAAACAATAAGACTAAACGTCGCTTTTTGCCAAATTTGCAAAATCGTCGTTTTTGGGTTGAATCAGAAAACCGCTGGGTAAGCTTGCGCATTACCAACGCCGGTCTTCGCATGATCGATAAAGTAGGCATTGACGCTGTATTGGCTGATTTGCGTGCTCGCGGTGAAATCTAAGGAGCAGCAGAATGGCTAAAGGTGGACGCGAAAAAATCAAGTTGGAGTCGACAGCTGGTACAGGTCACTTCTACACGACTACAAAAAACAAACGTAACATGCCAGAGAAAATGGAAATCATGAAGTTTGATCCAAAAGCTCGTAAGCACGTTTCATACAAAGAAACAAAGATTAAGTAATTAAACAATCATTATTGATTTGTTGTTTTAATCGTTGTTCAAATAAAAAACCCGCTCTAAGCGGGTTTTTTATTACCTAGTGTTTTAGTCTTTAAACCGTATAACGACGTAAGCGCAATGAGAACTCTTGCAAGCCGGTCATACCACTGGTCTCAGCCTTATTACACCAAGCTTGAAGCTGAGCAATTAACTGCTCCTTAGTTACATGGGAACGCTCCCAGAGCGTCGCTAAATCACGACGCATCTCAACCATTAGCTTCACAGACTTATTACTTGCCATTAACTTCTCCAAGCGCTCACGCTCTGAATCAGTCAACTTAGCCTCATCCTTGTATAACCACAAATGCTGATCACTAAATTGATTAGCTAATTCACGCACATGATTCACCTCAGCATCAAAAGTTTGGCGCAGAGCTTTTGAGTAACGCGCCATCAACTCATAACGATTAGCAATCACAGCCTGCAAAGTTTTTTCTGAAGCTTGAGAGATTTCTGAAAGCACAGGCTTTGGTGGCAACTTCTTGACCTTGGCCAAACCAGCCATTTCTAAGGTGCGGATGTAAACCCAACCAATATCAAACTCATACCACTTGTTAGACAGCTTGGCACTGGTTGCATAGGTGTGGTGATTGTTATGAAGCTCTTCACCACCAATGATGATGCCCCATGGCATTAAATTAGTGGAGGCGTCCTCACAATCATAATTACGGTAACCCCAATAGTGCCCCATACCGTTGATGATGCCAGCCGCAGTAATTGGAATCCATAACATTTGTACAGCCCAAACCGTTGCACCAACAGCGCCGAACAAGAATAAATCGATCAACAGCATTAAACCAACGCCTTGCCACTGATATTTTGAATATAAGTTGTGCTCAATCCAGTCATCTGGCGTGCCATGACCGAACTTCTGAATCGTTTCTTTGTTTTTTGCTTCAGCGCGATACAACTCAGCGCCACGAGATAAAACAGTACCAATGCCCAAAATTTGAGGGCTGTGTGGATCGTCCACTGTCTCGCACTTAGCGTGGTGCTTGCGATGAATCGCAGCCCACTCTTTTGTGACCATGCCAGTGGTCAACCATAACCAAAAGCGGAAGAAATGAGCAGGAATGGCATGCAACTCTAAAGCACGGTGTGCTTGGCAGCGATGCAAAAAGATAGTCACACTGGCAATGGTGATGTGCGTTAGCAACAAGGTGATCAACAGAATCTGCCACCCAGACCAATCTAGGTAACCATTTGCCAACCAATTCAACACAAAATCACGCGTATTTTCTAACCAAGCCATGCGGCCATCCTCTCTATTTTCTTAAGAGTAGGATTTTAACAAGATTTTATTAGTCTAGCTCACCATTTAATTGGCAAATTTGACAAATATCATGTTTTTTAGATGGTAGATAAATGGAAAAGATGAAAATTAGCTACTTTTACTAACTTCAGGCTTTTCTTTCTAAAATAGCCCCAAAAAAGCCATCTGTGCCATGAATATGAGGGAACAGCTGCCACCAAGAGTTGTTTTTACTTGCCCCAATCGGCAAGCCATCCATCATCGGGAAGCTATCTCTTAGAACCTCTTTAGGATCTTTTAGCTCAAATTGGGTGTTATTCGCCAAAAATGCCTCGACAACCCCTTGATTTTCATGAGAAATTAAACTGCAAGTGGCGTACACCAAACGACCGCCCGGTTTTAACAAACGAGCTGCAGAAGTCAAAATAGAGAGCTGCTTTTGAGTCAACTCAGCCACACTTTGCGGCGACTGACGCCACTTGAGATCAGGGTTACGGCGCAAAGTACCCAAACCACTGCAAGGCGCATCAACCAGTACGCGGTCAATTTTCCCTGCCAAACGCTTCACCTTGGCATCATTTTCGTTATCAATCCAAACCGGATGAACGTTTGATAGGCCGCTTTTCGCTAAACGTGGCTTTAAATTAGCTAAACGCTTTTCCGATACATCAAAGGCATATAAGCGACCACTGGATTTCATCATGGCACCCAGTGAGAGGGTCTTGCCACCTGCGCCAGCACAAAAATCAACCACCATCTCACCACGCTTAGGCTCTAAAAGCATGCTCAATAACTGACTGCCTTCATCCTGAACTTCGGCATAGCCATTTTTAAAAAACTCTTGGGTCTGCAAAGCGGGCTTACCCTTTAACCTAACCCCGTTGGGAGCGTATGGGGTTGGCTCAGCAGCATAACGCCCACCAAGGTCATTTAAAAGCCCTAGAAGGTCCTCTCTTTGCGTTTTAATGGTGTTGACACGCAAATCCAGCGGCGCGGCCTTAAGCATCGCCTCCGCAAGCGGGAGACACTCCTCTTTGGATACAGATGCTCCCAAAGCATTCCAAATCCACTCAGGCAAGTTCACACGAGTTAAAGGCGCTAGATTTTGACGCTCAATAGTGCCAAAGCGCTTTAACCAATCAATTTCATTGGGGTGGACCACAAAAGCCAAATCAGCCAAGGCACTCTCTGCCCTATTACCAGATCCCAAGCCGCTCTCAATCATGGTGACTAACAAAGATAGCAATGCCAAGCGCCGCGCCAAAGGACCGGCACCACTCTCAGCAAATTGAGAAATTTCTGTTTTTCTTCTTAAAAATGTGAATGAGGCCTCAGCAATCAAAGCCCTATCCCTATTACCCAAACGCGGATTTGAGCGGAAATACCTACTCACGACCATGTCAGCTGGGTGGGCAAACTTCATTAACTCAGTAATGACAACGCCAAGGTGCTCCACATGCTGAGGCAGGGCTTTTGCTCGTGCCGCAATGGCTTTTTGATCAGTAGACATTAATTATTTATCCGTAGAGATGAGCAACTGAGTTTCCGGTGGACTCACTAAAACTCGATTGTCGCTAATAGAGAGGCGATTATCAACGAACCAGCGCACTGCACGAGGATAAATCACATGTTCCTGCTTTAAAACACGTTTAGCCAGACTGTCTGGCGTATCCTCTGGCAAGACAGGCACACTCGCCTGAATGACCATAGGTCCATGATCCAAAGCCTCTGTAACAAAGTGAACAGTAGCGCCGTGCTCACTTACGCCAGCCTCCAAAGCCTGCTCATGAGTATGCAAACCTGGGAATAAAGGAAGTAAAGAAGGGTGAATATTTAATAGGCGCCCCTCATAATGCCTCACAAAATCACCGGTCAAAATCCGCATAAAACCTGCCAAAACCACTAAATCAGGCTTAAAAGAATCAATTAATTGGACTAGTTCAGCATCAAAACTAGCTCGATCCTTGTATGCTCGATGATCTAAAACAGCAGTCTCAATACCGTGAGACTTAGCAAAATCAAGCCCTCCAGCCTCAGGACGATTAGAAATAACAGCTGTAATCTTGGCCGGCCAGGCCTCATTTTGAGCTGCATTAACGATGGCTTCCATATTGGAGCCACGACCAGAAATAAGAATCACAATTGAAGTCATGCCCGCCAATATAATTCATACCTTAACGTGAAGGTAATTAGAGGCATCCCTCCCGCATCTGATTGGACCCCCTGCGCCCTAACCATCGGCAATTTTGATGGTGTGCATCGGGGGCATCAGGCTTTGCTTAAAAAACTTGTTGATAACGCGAAACAATTGGGCGTTCAGTCATGCGTCATGACTTTTGAGCCACATCCAATCGAATACTTCTCCCCCGAAAAAGCACCTTCTAGAATTCTAGGTCTTCGAGACAAGCTAGAAGCCTTGGCTGAAATTGGTATTGATAAAGTTTTAGTGATTCACTTTAATCAGACATTCGCTAACCTTACCCCCGAAAATTTTGTAGAGAAAATTTTGGTGCAAGGCTTGCAAGTGAAATCAATTCTGATTGGCGATGATTTCCACTATGGCGCCAAGAGAGCCGGCAATTTTTCAGATTTAACTATAGCTGGCAAAGAGCATGGTTTCGTAGTTGAGCGGATGGAGACGCTCAATAGTGATAATCAAGAAAGAATTTCTAGCTCAGCAATTCGAGTTGCATTAGCTAATGGCCAAATGGAGTTAACTCGAGAACTATTGGGTAGACCTTATATGCTGAGCGGTCATGTACTGCACGGTCAAAAATTAGGAAGAAATCTTGGATTTCCAACCCTTAATTTAGCAATAGCCAACAAATTACACAAAAGAAAGCCAGCAGCACGCGGCATTTTTATCGCACAAGTGCACGGCTTAAGCGACAATCCATTACCTGCAGTTGCAAGCTTGGGGCAACGGCCCACAGTTGATGACTCAGGCAGATATTTGTTAGAAGTTCATGTTTTTAATTTCCAACAAAATGTGTACGGAAAACTAGTTCGGGTTGAGCTATTAAAAAAATTAAGAGACGAAGAAAAATATAACGATTTAGAAACACTTAAAACGGCCATCAATCAAGATGCCAATGCAGCAAAAAATTACTTTGAAATAACTCATCATGTCTGACAAAAAAAATTCATACCCAGTTAACTTGCTTGACACCAGCTTTCCCATGCGTGGCGATTTACCGAAACGCGAACCTCTATGGGTAAAAGAATGGCAAGAAAAGAAAATCTATCAAAAGATTCGCAAAGCAAAATCTGGCAAGAAAAAATTTATTTTGCATGATGGCCCACCGTATGCCAATGGTGATATTCACATTGGTCACGCCGTTAACAAAATTCTCAAAGACATGATTGTCAAAGCCAAAGGCTTTGCTGGCTATGATGCTTTATATGTTCCGGGCTGGGACTGCCACGGCATGCCAATTGAAATTCAAATTGAAAAGCAATTTGGTAAGCACTTACCGACTGCTGAGGTTCAAGCAAAAGCCAGAGCATATGCACAAGTGCAAGTAGAAAAACAAAAGAAAGATTTTGAACGTTTAGGTGTTTTAGGTGATTGGCAAAACCCATACCTAACGATGGATTTTAAAAACGAAGCTGATGAGATTCGTGCTTTAGGAAAAATCTTTGAAAAAGGATACGTCTACCGAGGCTTAAAACCTGTTAACTGGTGCTTTGATTGTGGCTCAGCATTAGCTGAGGCTGAAGTTGAGTATCAAGACAAAATTGATATCGCAGTGGATGTTGGCTTTAGCTTTCCTGAAGATCAACTAGAGTTAATTGCCAAAGCTTTCAACTTAAAAGCATTACCTAAAAACGAAGGTATGGCTGTTATCTGGACAACAACACCATGGACCCTACCATCTAACCAAGCGTTGAATGCGCACCCAGAAATTGAATACGCACTAGTTGATACGTCTAAGGGCTTACTCATTCTTGCCAAAGACCGGATTGAGCCTTGCTTAAAAGAATATGAGCTAGATGGTGAAACAATTGCCACATGTAAAGGTCAGGCTTTAGCTGGTCTTGAATTTCACCATCCATTAAGCAAAGCGCACGAAGGCTTTGCAAGAAGATCCCCAATTTATTTGGCGGAATACGTCACGATTGATAGCGGCACAGGTCTAGTTCACTGCGCTCCAGCTTATGGTGAAGAAGACTTTAAATCATGCAAAGCTAATGGTTTAAAAGATCAAGACATTCTTAACCCTGTGATGGGTGATGGTGTTTATGCATCTTGGTTACCTTTGTTTGCTGGGCTATCTATCTGGAAAGCTAACCCGCAAATTGTTGAAACTCTAGAGCAGGCTGGTTCATTACTTAAATCCGCAAAATTAAATCACTCATACATGCACTGCTGGAGACATAAAACTCCCGTGGTTTATCGTGCAACTGCCCAATGGTTTGCAAGCATGGATAGAAAACCTCATGCAGGTGGCTCTCTTAGAGAAACAGCTTTGGCAGGCATCGAAGCTACCGAGTTTTTCCCTGCTTGGGGTAAACAACGTTTACACAACATGATTGCTAATCGTCCTGATTGGACGCTTTCTAGACAGCGTCAATGGGGTGTCCCAATGGCGTTTTTGGTTCACAAAGAAACTGGTGAACCTCATCCTCGCACGCCAGAGTTACTAGAAATCATTGCGGCTCGAGTTGAAAAAGAAGGTATCGAAGCGTGGCAAGCCATCGAAGTAAAAGATTTACTGGGCGATGATGCAGCCATGTATGAAAAAAACAAAGACACACTAGATGTTTGGTTTGACTCAGGCACTACTCATTGGCATGTTATTCGTGGCTCGCACGCAACCACCTTAAATGACGCATCAAGAAATAATCCAGAAGGTCGTTGGGCTGACTTATATCTTGAAGGATCAGACCAACATCGTGGCTGGTTTCACTCATCACTACTAACTGGCGCGATGTTAGATGGCAAACCTCCCTATAAAGCATTACTAACTCACGGCTTTACCGTAGATGGTCAAGGTCGCAAAATGAGTAAGTCTGTGGGTAACGTCATTGCCCCACAAGAAGTCGCTGACAAAATGGGGGCTGAGATTATTCGTTTATGGGTAGCGTCAACTGACTACTCTGGCGAAATGACTATCTCTGATGAAATTTTAAAACGTGTGGTTGAAAGCTACCGTCGCATCAGAAATACCTTGAGATTCTTATTAGCCAACTTATCTGATTTTGATATTGCTAAGCACCACCTTGACTCCAAAGATTGGTTAGAAATTGACCAATACGCTGTAGCGTTAACTGATGCAGTACAAAAAGACTTAATGGCGCATTACGAACGCTATGAGTTCCATCCTGCGGTTTCCAGATTGATGACTTTCTGTTCAGAGGATATGGGCGGCTTCTATTTGGATATTCTGAAAGATCGCCTCTACACCCTTGACGCGGATGCACCTGCACGCCGTTCTGCACAAAATGCTTTATTCCACATCACCCAATCCTTCTTGCGATTGATGGCGCCATTCCTATCATTTACAGCAGAAGAAGCTTGGAAGATCTTTGCGCACAACACTGACAGCAAAGATACGATATTCACCGCAGAATTCCATGCACTGCCTTCTATTAAAGATGGCGATGCACTAATTACTAAGTGGCAACGTATTCGTGAGATGCGTTCTGACATTACAAAAGCTATTGAGCATGAACGCGAAGCAGGTCATGTTGGCTCATCACTGCAAGCAGAAATCCATATTCAAGCCTCAAGTTCAGATGCTGCACTTTTAAAATCTCTTGGCGATGACTTAAAGTTCATCACGATTACATCTAGCGCAACCGTTGAAGAGAAAGCAGGTATCACTGAAATTACTGTTTCCGTGAAATCTTCATCTCACCAAAAATGTGGTCGCTGTTGGCACTATAGAGATGATGTTGGACATGATTCACAGCACCCAGAGTTATGTGGTCGTTGCACCACCAACTTATTTGGTTCTGGCGAAAAACGCCAAGTAGCCTAATTAGGAGAGCAATTTGGCACGGTCAAACAAATCTGGTGGCAACAATCAAGTCTTCTTAGCTTGGCTTGGCTTATCTATCTTGTTACTGGTCATCGATCAACTAACCAAAATATTGGCTAAAAATAATTTGTTTGAGGGTGTTGCAAAACCCGTCACCAGCTTTCTTAACTGGACTTTGGTATACAACCCGGGTGCAGCGTTCTCATTTTTAGCGCAAGCAGGTGGTTGGCAACGTTGGTTTTTTACTGGGCTGGGAATCGTTGCTGCACTGGCCATGATTTGGTTGATTCGTAAAAACTCTCAGCAAACATTATTCTCCTTGGCCTTAAGTTTGGTATTGAGCGGTGCAATTGGTAACGTCATAGATCGTATTGCGTATGGTGCAGTTGTAGACTTTATTGATGTTTACTATGGCAACTGGCACTGGCCAGCGTTTAATATCGCAGACAGCGCCATCACTATCGGTGTGATTCTGTTAATCTTTGACGAAATCAAACGCGTTAATAAATAAATTAGGGTTGCTGAGTCATGAATTCACTAGAAGGCAAAAAAATACTACTGGCAATGTCCGGTGGCATTGCTGCATTCAAAGTAGCTGAATTAGCGCGCTCATTGATACAAGTTGGCGCATCTGTTCAAGTTGTGATGAGCGAAGCTGCCACACAATTTATGACCCCAGTCACGATGCAAGCACTCACTGGACAACCAGTCTATACAAGTCAATGGGACTCACGCATACCCAATAATATGGCTCATATTGAGCTATCCAGAAAAGCAGATGTTATTTTGGTGGCGCCAGCCAGCGCAGATTTAATGGCAAAAATAGCATTAGGGCTTGCAGACGATTTAGTTAGCACCATCTGCTTAGCCAGAGAGTGCCCACTCGTGGTTGTACCAGCCATGAATAAGCAAATGTGGGAAAACGCTGCAACCCAAAGAAATGTGGCGCAACTACATCAAGATCAAATTACTGTTCTAGGACCTACTAGCGGCTCGCAAGCTTGTGGCGAAAATGGCATGGGTCGCATGCTAGAAGCATCAGAAATTTTAGAAGGTGTGATTGCGTTTTTTCAGAAAAAAGTTCTTGCAGGCAAGAAGGTCTTAATTACTGCAGGCCCCACCTATGAAGCTATTGATCCAGTCAGGGGTATTACGAATAAAAGCTCTGGAAAAATGGGTTTTGCAATCGCTAGAGCCGCGCTAGAGGCAGGTGCAAAGGTTCAACTCATCTCTGGACCATGTCACATCAACACGCCTTTAGAGTTCACGGGACAGATTCAACGTATTAATGTGACCAGTGCCCAAGAAATGCATGCCGCTGTTATGAACCATCTAGATGCTGATGTTTTCTTTGCGGTGGCAGCCGTGGCTGATTGGTCAGTAAAAAACGTTCAAGATAAAAAAATTAAAAAGGCTGATAACAGTTCACCATCACTAGAGTTTGTTGCCAATCCAGACATCTTGGCTGACGTAGCAAAAGTAGCGGCGAAAAATTCGAAGCCTTATTGCGTAGGATTCGCAGCAGAAACCAATGACTTAGAAAAACACGGTCAAGAAAAGCTTGTTCGTAAGAATATTCCAATGCTGGTTGCCAATATTGGTCCAGATACATTTGGCCTCGATGAAAACCAACTATTGATCATTGAACAATCTGGCAGCACAAAAACCTCTAAATTAAATAAACTCGCGCTATCGCGCGAACTCATTCAGCTCGTATCTACAAAAATCTAATATGAAAAAACTACAAGTTAAAGTTCTTGATGAACGCATGAAAAACAATTTGCCGCAGTACGCTACTGCAGGCAGCGCTGGTCTTGATTTGAGAGCATGTCTTGATGAAGCCATCACTATTGAGCCAGGCCAAACAGTATTGGTGCCAACTGGCTTAGCTATTTATTTGGATGATCCTGGATATGCCGCTCTTATCTTGCCTAGATCAGGCTTAGGGCACAAGCACGGCATCGTATTAGGTAATTTAGTAGGTTTAATTGACTCAGACTACCAAGGTCAACTGATGGTGAGCACATGGAATCGCGGTCAAACAGCCTTTAAATTAGAACCAATGGAGCGCCTCGCGCAACTAGTGATTGTTCCAGTCGCTCAAGTTGAGTGGTCTGAAGTAGAAGAATTTACCGCCAGCGAACGCGGTGCTGGCGGCTTTGGCAGTACTGGTAGAGCTTAAATTTCTTCGGTCTCTGCAGCGCCTGATGAGATTTTTTTCACAGCAGGTCTTACAGGCGCATCAAAATCTAAAACTACTTTCTCATTGGCATCCATGTCGACAACGACGTGACCACCGTGCGCCAACTTGCCAAACAATAATTCATCTGCAAGCGCTTTTCTAACCAAATCTTGAATCAAACGTTGCATTGGTCTTGCTCCCATGAGCGGGTCAAAGCCATGTTTAGCTAAGTAGCTTCTGAGGTTTTCTGTAAAGCTAGCATCCACTTTCTTCTCATGCAACTGCTCTTCAAGCTGCATTAAGAATTTATCAACCACGCGCAAAATAATGCTCTCATCAAGCGCCTTAAAGCCAACAATCGCATCCAAACGATTACGGAACTCAGGCGTGAAAGTACGCTTAATATCACCCATCTCATCGCCAGCTTGTCTTACCGTTGTGAAACCAATGGTTGATTTCTGCATGGTTTCAGCACCAGCATTCGTCGTCATAATGATGACCACGTTTCTAAAGTCAGCCTTACGGCCATTGTTGTCAGTCAAAGTGCCATGGTCCATCACTTGCAACAATATATTGAAAATATCCGGGTGAGCCTTTTCAATCTCGTCTAACAATAAAACGCAATGTGGCTTTTTATTAACAGCCTCTGTTAATAAACCACCTTGATCAAAGCCCACATAACCTGGAGGAGCACCAATCAAGCGACTAACTGCGTGACGCTCCATATACTCAGACATATCAAAGCGAATTAACTCAACCCCCATGATGAAGGCGAGCTGCTTGGCAACTTCCGTCTTACCAACACCAGTTGGGCCAGAGAACAAGAAAGAACCAATCGGCTTATCATCTTTACCCAAACCAGCACGAGACATCTTAATTGCCGAGGCAAGCACCTCAATAGCCGGATCTTGACCGAATACAACACTCTTGAGATCTCGATCCAAAGTTTGCAACTTACTACGATCATCCACTGACACTGATTGCGGCGGGATACGAGCTATCTTTGCAACTATGTCCTCAATCTCTTGACGACCAATTGTTTTCTTTTGTTTTGATTTTGGCAAAATACGTTGAGCAGCACCAGCCTCGTCAATCACATCAATTGCTTTATCAGGCAAATGTCTATCGTTGATATACCGAGCAGATAACTCAGCAGCAGCATTGAGCGCTGCCTGAGCATACTTAACACCATGATGCTCTTCAAACTTTGACTTCAAACCTCGCAAAATCTGAACTGTCTGATCAACCGATGGCTCCAAGACATCAACCTTTTGAAAACGTCTTGATAGGGCAGCATCTTTTTCAAAAATACCGCGATACTCATTAAAGGTCGTTGCGCCAATACACTTCATGTGGCCACTGGAAAGTGCTGGCTTTAATAAATTGCTAGCATCCAAAGTACCGCCAGATGCTGCACCAGCGCCAATTAATGTATGAATTTCATCAATAAATAAAATGGCATCCGGATTGTCCTTGAGGTTCTTCAAAACACCTTTTAGACGTTGCTCAAAGTCACCACGATATTTAGTGCCCGCTAACAAAGCACCCATGTCCAATGAATAAACAGTCGCTTTGGCTAAAACATCTGGGACATCTTCCTGAGTAATTCTCCAAGCCAACCCCTCGGCAATGGCAGTTTTACCAACACCTGCCTCACCAACTAATAAAGGATTATTTTTGCGACGGCGGCACAACACTTGAATCACACGCTCAACTTCACCCTCACGACCGATCAATGGATCGATGCGACCTTGCTTGGCCAGCACATTAAGGTTTTGGGTGTATTGCTCTAGCGGACTGTCTTTGGAGCTACCACCTGACTCTTCACTCTCAGAACTAGACTCATTGGTCTTTGGTGACTCCACCTGGTCTTTTCTGATGCCATGACTGATGTAGTTAACAATATCTAAGCGAGTAACGCCTTGCTGTTGCAAGTAATAAACGGCATGAGAATCTTTTTCTCCAAAAATAGCCACTAAAACGTTAGCGCCATTGACTTCCTTTTTGCCATTAGATGTAGATTGAACATGCATGATGGCACGCTGAATCACTCGCTGGAAACCTAACGTAGGTTGCGTATCAACCTCTTCTGATCCAGGGACTATGGGAGTGTTGTCATTAATGAAATTTTTAAGATTGCCCTTTAAGTCATCAATGTTTACCGCACAAGCTTTCAGCACATCGGCAGCTGTGGCGTTATCCAATAAAGCGCACAATAAGTGCTCGACAGTGATGAACTCATGTCGCGACGCTCTTGCGTCTACAAATGCCATATGCAAGGTTACTTCTAGTTCTTGAGCAATCATGCTTCCTCCATAGTGCACTGCAAGGGATGCCCCGCTTCACGGGACCGATCTACTACTTGTTGAACTTTTGTTGAGGCGACATCTTTAGTATATACACCACAAACACCCTTACCTTCAAGATGTACTTGCAACATAATTCTTGTGGCGCTTTCTTGATCCTGATGGAAATACTCTTGAATAATCATCACCACAAATTCCATCGGGGTGTAATCATCATTAAGCAAAACAACTCGGTACATCTTAGGCGGCTGAACTCGCTCAGATTGGCGATCCATGACAGCAGCATGATCCTCCTGAAATGAGGGAGTTTCAATGATGTTAGGAGTTTTAGGTTTATTGCTCATGTTTCCTATTCTAAACATAAGTTTCAAATTGAGTTGAAGACTAAATGCACCCTTTTTGAACCTCTTTATACAGACCTATCAATCGGTCCTCATTTAGTGAAAACATTCTAGAATCTGAACTCACAGTCTGATAAAGTTCTGATTGGTAAATAATTAAATTAATTAATAATAAAGGGAAATCATGCGCAAAATTATTACTTCAATTGCATTGGCTTTATTTGCTGCCACAAGCTTTGCTCAAGCGCCAGCTGCTCCAGTTGCACCAGCCGCTCCAGTTGCACCAGCAGCAGAACAAGCAGTTGAAAAACCAGCTCCTAAAAAAGCTAAGAAGGCTAAAAAGAAAAAGTCTGGCAAAAAAGCTAAAGCCAAAAAAGCTAAAGCAGCTGAGTAATTCAAGTCTTTAACGCATTGAAATTTTTTAATCGCGTCATTGTTGCCCTTACCCTCTGCCTAGGATGGCAAGGGGTAAGTCAGGCACAAAAACTACCCTCCATCCAACTTCAAGCAGGTCTTTACAAAATAGTTGCAGAGGTGGCTGCCACCGAACAAGCTAGACAGCTTGGGCTCATGCATCGCAACTATTTGCCACCTGATGAAGGCATGTTATTTGTCTTTGAAAGCAAAGGAACTCACTGCTTTTGGATGAGAAATACCAAAATACCTCTAGCCATTGCATTTCTAGCAGATGACGGCAAGATCGTGAATATCATTGAGATGAAAGCAATGACTGAAGATAATCATTGCCCAAGCCAACCAGTTCGTTTCGCCTTAGAAATGAACCAAGGCTGGTTTACTAAGAAGGGGCTTACAACCGGGAATGCCATTAACGGCATACCCAGTGGTTTTATTAAAAATTAACCGAAGTGGCAAACGTAATGAACAGCTTGTTCAGCGCGAATCACAAAGTATCCGCCTGCCTCAACTGTCCATGATTGACCAGCTGTAAAAGCTTGCTCAGGTGTGCCATTGATGCTCACATAAGCTGTGCCATCAACCACTTCCATCACTTCCTTAGTCGTTAAATCAAAACGCAATGTGCTTGGCAAAATAACGCCCACAGACTTACGCTCACCACTTGGCAATGTCACAGTATGTGAAACACATTTACCATCAAAGAAAACGTTCGCTTTTTTATTAACTGAGACTTGATCAAATTGCATTTTTTATCCTATTACTTCAATGATTAAGAACCGCGCTTACGACGAGCATTAGCTGCAATACGCATACGTAGGGCATTTAATTTAATAAATCCACCAGCATCAGCTTGGTTATAAGCACCACCATCATCATCAAACGTTGCAATAGTTTGATCGAACAATGTGTTCTTCGAGTCACGTGCTACAACCGTCACTGAGCCTTTGTATAGTTTTACGCGCACAAAACCACTCACATTTTGCTGAGTGTGATCAATCAATGTCTGAATTGCCACGCGCTCTGGCGCCCACCAGTAACCGTTGTAAATCATGCTGGCATAACGAGGCATCAAATCGTCTTTGAGATGCGCCACTTCACGATCAAGAGTAATACTCTCAATGCCTCTGTGCGCCTTTAACAAAATAGTGCCGCCTGGAGTTTCATAACAACCGCGACTCTTCATGCCCACGTAACGGTTCTCAACTAAATCTAGACGACCCACGCCGTGCTTGCCGCCAATTTTATTAAGTTCAGCTAACATTTCGTGCGGCTTATAACGTGTGCCGTTAATAGCTACAGCATCACCGCGCTCAAACTCGATATCCAAATACTCTGGAGCATCTGGGGCTTGCTCTGGTGACACCGTCCAACGCCACATTGACTCTTCAGCCTCAGCCTTAGGATCTTCTAAGTGACGACCTTCGTAACTAATGTGTAATAAGTTGGCATCCATTGAGTATGGCGCGCCACCTTGCTTGTGCTTCATCTCAACAGGAATGCCATGTTGCTCAGCATAGGCTAATAATTTTTCGCGAGACAATAAATCCCACTCACGCCATGGAGCAATCACCTTAATAGATGGCTCTAATGAGTAATAACCTAGCTCAAAACGAACTTGGTCATTACCTTTACCTGTGGCACCATGAGAAACAGAATCCGCACCAGTTTTGTGAGCAATCTCAATTTGACGCTTTGCAATCAATGGGCGAGCAATCGATGTGCCCAATAAATATTCGCCTTCATAGATGGTGTTCGCACGAAACATCGGGAACACAAAATCTCTAACAAACTCTTCGCGCAAGTCATCAATGAAAATATTTTCAGGCTTAATACCAAATTTCAACGCTTTAGCACGTGCCGGCTCAAGCTCTTCACCCTGACCTAAATCAGCAGTAAATGTCACAATCTCACACTGATAAGTGTCTTGTAACCATTTCAAGATCACACTGGTATCTAAACCACCTGAGTAAGCTAAAACTACTTTTTTGATATCTGACATATAAATTAATTTACTTAAGTTTCAATAAAAATTAGAGCTTGCCGCAAAGCAAAAACTCCATCAAAGCTTTTTGTACATGAAGACGATTTTCAGCCTCATCCCACACCACGCTTTGTGGGCCATCAATCACAGAAGCAGACACTTCTTCCCCTCTATGGGCAGGCAAACAATGCATGAAAAGTGCATCTTTGTTAGCAACAGACATCAACTCATCCGTCACCATCCAGCTCTTAAATGCTTTTAAGCGAGCTTGATTTTCGTCTTCATAACCCATGCTTGTCCAAACATCTGTGGTCACAAGGTCCGCGCCACGACAAGCGTCCAAAGGATTATTAAATACTGTTAAATACTTTTTAGATCCAGCACTCAACATAGACTCATCCAACTGATAACCAGCTGGTGCAGAGAAGTTCACTTTGAAATCTAAAATTTCAGCAGCCTGTATCCAGGTGTATGCCATATTGTTAGCATCGCCTACCCAAGCAATCGTCTTACCCTGAATGTTTGAGCGATGCTCTACAAAAGTGAAGATGTCTGCCAAAACTTGGCATGGGTGGTATTCATTGGTTAAGCCATTGATGACCGGTACACGAGAATTCGCAGCAAAACGTTCAATGATGTCTTGGCCAAATGTACGGATCATGATGATGTCAGTCATCCGCGAAATAACTTGCGCGGCATCTTCAACAGGTTCACCGCGACCCAATTGCGTATCTTTGGTATTTAAAAATACAGCGTGACCACCTAATTGGTGAATACCTGCTTCAAATGACAATCTTGTGCGCGTTGAGTTTTTTTCAAAAATCATCGCCAAAGTTCTGTCATGCAATGGATGCCAAGTTTCATAGCGCTTGAACTTGGCTTTTAAAAATGCTGAACGCTCTAATAAATAAGCGTACTCATCCGCACTGAAATCAGCGAATTGAAGGTAGTGCCTAACAGGAATATTCGACGCCATAGCTTTTTAAGTGCCTGATTAATTCAAATATTTACTAATTATTATGCGAGGCTGATAAAATCTAGGGGTTATCCCGAATTATCACCCTATTTATACTGCAAAGACATCGTGACGGCCAAACAATTCTTCATCCAAGGTCTCACTCACGATGGCAAGCCATTCAGGCCAAGTGACTGGGCCGAAAGACTTTGTGGCGTTATGGCTCAGTTTCGACCAGAAGACGATGCTAGCGACCCTCGCTTTACCTACTCACCTTACGTTAAACCGGTCAATATTGGCGGTCTTAAATGCGTTGTTGTAGATGAGCGACTTCGTGACATAGAGCCTAAAGCCATGGATTTCGTCAAAAACTTCGCAAAAGACAACAATTTACCAATTGTTGAGGCCTGCGAAATCCCAATAAAATCAAACAACTAGAAACAAAAAACCCGCTCCGGATCAGGGAACGGGCTCTTTTTCAACCTAAATAAATTAGGCTGTCATACCTTTAACAGCTGCAGATAGGCGTGATTTTGTACGCGCAGCAGTGTTTTTATGCACTACTTTCTTGTCTGCAATCTTGTCGATTGTTGCTTGAGCAGCTTGGAAAACCTTAGCTGCAGTAGCCTTGTCGCCAGCGTCTACGGCTTTGCGCACAGACTTGATAGCTGTACGTAGACGTGAACGCAAGCTTGCGTTATGTTCATTTTGTGCAACGGCCTGGCGGGCGCGTTTGCGAGCTTGGGCTGTATTTGCCATGTTTGTAACCTTTAGGGGTATTGCCAAAAGAAAAAGATTATAACTTATCCTGAGCAAGCCTACCACCCCTGCCAAAAATCTGTAAAACTACGCCTGTGAATTTATTATCCGCCGCCGCCAAAGTTAGTAGCTTGACCATGCTATCCCGCATCACGGGGTTGCTTCGCGAAACCCTCATTGCCCGTACCTACGGGGCCTCAGAATGGACAGATGCTTTCAATGTGGCATTCAGAATCCCCAATTTACTGAGAAGATTATTCGCAGAAGGGGCTTTTTCTCAGGCTTTTGTACCTGTTTTAGGGGAAACCAACGCCAAAGAGGGTAAAGAAGGCACAGCACTGATGGTGAGCGCCATTGCAACCCTATTATTCTGGGCCTTGATTGCCACGGTTATTTTGGGCGTAGTGGGCGCCCCATGGATTATTTTCGTGGTTGCCTCAGGCCTTAAAGAAAATGGCGCCTATGAGGCCAGTTTGGTACTTACCAGGATCATGTTTCCTTATATCGGCCTGATTTCTATGGTGTCACTATCAGCCGGTATCTTGAATACCTACAAAAAGTTTGCGGTACCTGCGTTTACCCCAGTCCTGTTAAACCTATCCATGATTTTTTCATCATGGTTGCTATCCCCCTATTTTGAAACGCCCATCTATGCTTTAGGTGTAGGTGTGATTCTTGGGGGAATCACACAACTTGCTTTGCAAATTCCAGCTCTCAAAAAAATTGGCATGTTGCCAAAAATTGGTTTAAGCATGCAAACCATCAAAAATGCGTGGCACCACCCAGGAGCTAGAAAAGTTCTGCAGCTGATGTTGCCAGCTTTATTTGCAGTCTCAGTTGCACAACTATCACTCATCATTAATACCAATATTGCATCTCATTTAACGGCTGGTAGCGTTTCATGGCTATCTTATGCCGACAGACTCATGGAGTTTCCAACAGCTTTATTGGGTGTAGCTCTTGGCACGGTCTTACTTCCAAGCCTTAGCAAAGCCAATGCATTGGCAGACAAAGAACAAATTGCCAAATTGATGGATTGGGGCCTGAAACTAACTTTCATCCTCGCTGCACCAGCAGCACTTGCCTTACTAATGTTTGGCCAACCGCTTGCTGCTGTGCTTTACCACTACGGTCAGTTCAATGCAATTGATGTGAATATGACGCAACATGCACTGGCGGCATATGGAGTCGGTTTAATTGGACTTATTTTGGTAAAAATTTTGGCACCAGCCTATTACTCAAGACAAGACATCAAGACCCCAGTCAAGATTGCTATTCGTGTTCTAGTTATTACTCAGCTAGCCAACATTGTTTTAGTTCCTTGGCTAGATCATGCTGGGCTTGCACTATCAATTGGCTTAGGCGCGTGTATCAATGCCTTTCTTTTGTGGCGAGGTCTAGCCAAATTAGATGTACTCCAAAAAAATGCGGGGTGGTTCAAGTTTTTTGCGAAACTTAGTATCGGACTAATTGCTATAGGCGCTGTTTTTTATTTTGGCGCACGAGAGCATGACTGGCTAGCACTAAGAAACACGCCAATGATTAGAATTGGATTACTAACTCTGTGGCTATCATTAGCTGGGTTCGTATATTTAGCCACTCTGTGGTTAACAGGATTTAGAACGAAAGATTTTTTACATCAAGCGAAATAAAGTAACCAAGATTTATGCCAACACAACAATTAGATTACTTCGCGTCGCTAGTATCAGAGGATGAGCACTTCCCTCTGACAGAAGCAGCCATCGCAGTAGCGCAACACTCTTACCCAGACTTGATTGTTCAGCATGTTTTTGATGAACTAGATCTTCTTGCCGACAAGGTAAAACAGCGCGTCACCCACGAGATGGCAGGAGTACAAAAACTCCAAATATTAAAAAACTACTTTTATAAAGAATTGGGCTTTGGTCCGAATCGTAATGACTACTACGACCCAAATAATTCTTATCTGCACAGCGTGATTGAAACAAGAAGAGGCATTCCAATTTCATTAGCTTTGATATTTATGGAACTTGGCCAACAGATTGGATTGAATATCAAAGGTGTCTCTTTCCCCAATCACTTCATGATGCGTTTATCACTGCCACAAGGCGAGGTGATCATGGACCCCCTCACGGGCACTTCTTTATCCAAACAAGAATTACAAGAAATGTTGGATCCTTATCTAGATGCCCAAGGATATCGTGGTGAGTATCAATTACCGCTCAGTGCTTTTTTAAGAAGCTCCAGCTCAAGAGAAATTTTGTCTCGATTCTTAAGGAATCTAAAAGCAATCTACACCCAGCAAGAACGCTGGGAAAGATTACTAGGCATTCAACAACGTCTAGTTATTTTATTGCCGGATGCGATTGAAGAAGTCAGGGATAGAGGTTTAGCCCTGGCCCAACTGGATTACATCAGACCAGCCATTGAAGATATGCAAAAGTATATTGACACATCAACGGATGCCAGTGACTTAGACGAGATCAAAGCGCAAATTGCACAACTCGAACAGCAACATCGTCTGCACTAAAAGTATTTTTTATGAGACAGGTGATTGCCGCCCTTCCTGATACCCTTATTAGCCAAATTGCCGCCGGTGAAGTTGTTGAACGCCCAGCATCTGTTGTCAAAGAAGTTTTAGAAAATGCTATTGATGCAGGGGCACAAGCAATTACGATTCGACTAGAGGAAGGTGGTTGCCAAAGAATTTCTATTCAAGATGACGGCTTTGGAATTGCACATCAAGAATTGCATTTGGCAGTTCTACGCCATGCGACGAGCAAAATTAAATCTTTGAGCGATCTTGAATCAGTAGCATCTTTAGGATTTCGTGGTGAAGCGCTAGCTTCAATCGCATCAGTCTCAAGACTCTCAATCACCACTCGTACTGCTGAAGATGATCACGCTTGGCAGATACAAGTGAATGGCGGTCAAACTGTCGGTGATATCAGCCCATCATCTGGCAGTGTTGGCACTACCATTGATGTCCAGGATTTGTATTTCAACACGCCCGCCAGAAGAAAGTTCTTAAAAAGCGCAAATACTGAATTAGGTCATTGTCTAGATGTGGTGAGACGCATTGCCTTATCCAGACCAGACATTGGTTTTGCCATTTGGCACAACGGCAAAGTCATTGAACGTTGGGCATCAGGCAACATTGAAAATAGAGTAGATGCCATCCTGGGGCAAGAGTTCCATGAATCCAGAATTCCTTTAGAAAGCACATCAAGCGTTTTATCTTTACGTGGCTTCATCAGTAAACCAACTGCTAGCAGAGCCAGAGCAGATCAACAATACAGCTTTGTTAACGGTCGATTTATTCGAGATAAAGTGATCCAACACGCTATTCGCAGCGCATACCAAGATGTGTTGCATGGTGATCGACAACCTATGGTTGTCTTATCCCTAGAGATTGACCCTCAACTAGTTGATGTGAACGTACATCCAGCCAAAACCGAAGTTCGCTTTAGAGAAGGTGGAGCGGTTCACCAATTTGTTTACAAAGCCATACAAAATGCCTTGAGCACAGGTGGCGGCGAACGCATCCATGAGAGTCCTGAACTTGCAGCACCTCATGCATTCACGAGCATCAGTAGCCCACCATCATGGGTCGGTCAAGCAGGCAATCAATTCTTGCCCCTCAATCAAAATAGCAAAGATGATATTGATCGACTATTTACCCAGATCAATTCCAACACAACGACGAATATACCCCCACAAGAATCTGATTTACCCCTGGGACATGCCCTAGCTCAAATTCATGGCATCTATATCTTGGCTCAGAATAAGCATGGTCTTGTATTAATTGATATGCACGCCGCTCATGAGCGTGTCTTGTATGAAAAGTTGAAGGATGACTTATCTACAGGCATCAAAGTGCAACAATTGCTAGTGCCCGTTGTGATGCACGCAACAGAACTTGAAATTGGCAAAGCCGAAGAGCATCGCCACACACTTGCTCAACTTGGTTTTGATTTGGCAACATTATCGCCAACCCAACTGGCCATCAGAACCATTCCAACCTTATTACAAAAATCCGACCCAGTGATGCTATTGAGAAATCTACTCAATGACTTAGATCTAACTGGCTCTAAAGCAGTCTTGGATGCGGCCCAACATGAGCGTTTAGCTACTCAAGCGTGTCACGCAGCAGTGAGAGCTCATCGATTGTTAACGCTTGCCGAAATGGATGCCCTGCTTCGTCAAATGGAACAAACCCAAAGAGCAGATCAATGTAATCACGGTAGGCCAACTTGGGTGCAATTAACAATCCAAGACTTGGATAAATTATTTTTGCGCGGTAGATAACTACGCATGTCTCAAAAAGCTGTTATCTCTATTGTTGGCCCCACAGCTAGTGGTAAAAGTGCAATGGCTATGCAAATTGCCAGACAAGCCAAAAATCTTGGCAAAACTATTGAGATCATCAGCATGGATTCAGCACTGGTTTACAAGGGCATGGATATTGGCACTGCCAAACCGAGCGACAGTGAAATGGCAGAGGTAATTCATCACGGCATCAATATTGCCGAACCAGAAACCCCCTACTCTGCGGCCAAATTTGCCAAAGATGCAAAGCAGTGGGTTAAAGAAATTCAGGAAAGAAATAATATTCCTCTGATTGTTGGCGGCACCATGCTTTACTGGCGAGCTTTAGCGCATGGATTGTCTGATATGCCTGCAGCATCACCTGAAATTAGATTGCAAATTGAACAGCAAGCAAAAGAACTGGGTTGGGCTGCTATTCATGATCAGCTAGCCAAGGTAGACCCTGCTAGCGCTGCCAGGCTAGAAAAAAATGACGCTCAACGAGTACAAAGAGCTTTAGAAATCTATCTGCAAAGTGGCAAACCAATGTCAGAATGGCTTAACGAGCAGCCCAAAGACTCGGGTCGAGGTGATGGCGATATACCTCTTCACTTACGCTTAATTTCTATTGAACCATCTGATAGAAGTGTTTTGCATGCGCGTATTGCAAAACGGTTTGAGCTCATGATTGAGCAAGGCTTTCTTCAAGAGATGGAAGTTCTCCATAAGAATCCTCAACTTCACCCAGACCTACCTTCGATGAGAGCTGTCGGCTATCGGCAGGGATGGGATTATTTAGATGGAAAAATTAACTTTGAAGAATTCAAAGATCAAGCTATTGCAGCCACGCGACAATTAGCAAAACGACAGTTAACTTGGTTACGTGGAATTTCTGATAGAGAAGTGTTTGATCCTCTGAATGAGGCAGACATGCAACGATGTGAGCAAGTGTGCCTTGCTCACTATCAACTTAACTAATTGACTTAAATAACAATTGTTTGATGTGCGCCAGCAGGTCTAGCAACAATCTCACCTAACTGATAAACAGTCTCACCTGTTGACTCTAATTGAGCTTTAGCGGCAGCCGCATCAGCAGCATTCACAATCACCACCATACCAATGCCACAGTTAAATACGCGGTGCATTTCTGCATCCTCAACACCGCCTTCTTTTTGCAACCATTGGAATAATTTTGGCAATTGCCACGCATCACGATGCAACACTGCTTGTGTATTTTCTGGCAAAACACGAGGCACGTTTTCAACTAGGCCGCCACCTGTGATGTGAGCCATGCCCTTCACAGTCATCTTAGCCATCAAAGCCAACATTGATTTCACGTAAATACGTGTTGGCGCCATCACCACATCACTCATGCTTTGACCATGGAAATCATCCGTGGCTTTTGCGCCAGCGCGATCTATGATTTTACGAATCAAAGAGTAACCATTTGAATGAGCGCCGCTTGAAGCCAAACCTAAAATAACATCGCCCGCAGCAATCGTTGTGCCATCAATCATGGTTGATTTTTCAACAGCACCCACCGCAAAACCAGCAAGGTCATACTCACCTTCTGGGTACATACCTGGCATCTCAGCTGTTTCACCACCAATCAATGCGCAGCCAGCCAATTCACAACCCTTAGCAATACCACCAACAACTGTTGCAGCAGTATCTACAGACAACTTTCCACAAGCAAAGTAGTCTAAGAAAAATAATGGCTCTGCCCCTTGGACCAAAATATCATTCACACTCATAGCAACCAAATCTTGGCCTACTGTGTCATGACGATTCCAATCAAAAGCCAACTTAAGCTTTGTACCGACGCCATCAGTTCCGGAAACCAAAACAGGCTCTTTATAGCGCTTAGGCACCTCAAATAAAGCCCCAAAACCGCCAATACCAGCCAATACGCCATCGCGCATGGTCTTTTTGGCCATCGGCTTAATACGCTCAACTAAGGCATCACCAGCCTCCATATCGACACCCGCATCACGGTATGAAAGGCCTTGAGATTTAGAAGAATTTTGATCAGACATAGCTATAAATGTATTTGAATCAGTAGAATCTTAGAATTCTAGTGGATACGCTAAACCTATGGCCTCTTTATTAACAACTTTCTTGGCAGCTTTTATCCTGGCTTATGTCTTAAGGCCAGTATTTACCTGCTTTCTAGCCCTAAGAGCCGGCAAAACGCTATCTGCAGCATTAACGGTTTTAATTGGCTTTTTGGGTATTTTCGGATTAATTCTTTTATTTATAAGCGTTTTACAAAAAGAACTACCTGCCTTACGCCAGCAATTACCAGTATGGCTAAATTTTGCTCAAAATGCAGTGCAACCTTGGTTAGATAACTTGGCGATTAACTTTGATCTTAAAAAAATTCAAGAAATCATCCAAAGTCGCATTAGCGAGCAACTTTCTAACAATGCAGATGCTATTGTCAGCTCGAGCCTATCGACGATCCTAAGCTCAGGTCAAAGCATTATCGGCAGCTTATTTGGCTTGGTACTAATAATTTTCATCGTGTTTTATCTGATTAGCCAATGGGATGACTTCTTTAGAAAATTAAACCCTCTGATTCCCCCTCGTTGGTTACCTCTTGTAAAACAAATTTTTGTAGAAATTGATCAACTGCTATCGCAATACCTAAGAGGTCAGTTGTTGGTCATCATCGTACTTTCTATTTATTACTCTGTAGGACTATATGTACTCGGAGTGACGGGCGCTCTTGCCTTAGGCTTATTCACTGGTATTGCAATTTTTATTCCATACATTGGTTATGGCGCCGCTCTGATACTCGCGCTACTCTCAGTATTACTGCAGGCAGAAACAGGGGTAAGCCTTTTAGCAGTATTAGCTCTTTATATAACGGGTCAAGCGCTAGAGAGCTTCATTTTGACACCCAAATTGGTGGGCGAAAAAATTGGCTTGCACCCAGTATTGGTTGTTTTTGCTCTGATTTTATTTGGCAGTTGGTTTGGATTTTTTGGCATTTTGTTAGCGCTGCCAATGAGTGCAATTATTCTGGTACTTTGTAAGCATGCGATGCAAGCCTACCAAGATAGCGCTTGGTATAAAAAATAGCGATCAACTGTGACAAACCTACCATCTTTACCCCGCCAAATTGCTCTTGATCTAGGCCATACTCCTAAGCCTAGCTTAGATAATTTCATTTCTACAGGCAATGAGAATCTAAGTACCATTCTTAAAAGTCTTCAAGACTCTTGGTTACAAGCTGACAGCTCCACCGACCCACTGAGAGTTGATATGCGAATGATTCATGCATGGGGAATTAGTGGTTCAGGCAGAACACACATACTTCAAGCGATGTATCTTAAAGGAGTTGAGCTAGGTATTGATGCATTCATGCTCAATCAAGACAGCAGCCCTGATGACTGGCGCAAAGCTGGCAAAGCGATTGAAGAGAACTCAACATCTCCAGTCATTCTTTGCGTTGATGACATTGATCATTTAGATGAGTTCTCGCAAGGCGCCCTATTTAGATTGCACAATCTGATTAAAGAATCTTCCAAACAATCATTAGTTACAGCCAGTCTATTACCGCCTGCCAATTTACAGTTAAGAGAAGACCTCCGAACTCGCTTAGCCTGGGGGCTTGTATTTCAGATGCATGCGCTATCTGATGGTGAGAAGCTTCAAGCTCTTCAACAGGCAGCTCTTGCCAGAGGTTTAAATTTATCGACAGAAGTGGCTCCTTGGCTACTAAGACACTTCCATAGAGACATGCCAAGCCTCATGTCTTTGCTAGAAGCCCTTGATGCTTATTCACTAGAAACCAAAAGAGCCATCACTCTTCCATTAGTAAAAGAAATGCTTGCTCAAAAAAATTGAGCATAATGACAAGCAATGACACAACTTGCCTTATTCGATTTAGACCACACCCTACTACCCATTGATAGCGATCATGAGTGGGGACGCTTTTTAGTCAAAATTGGTGTTGTAGATGCCAACCACTATGCGAGTGAAAATGAACGCTTTTACGCAGACTACAAAGCAGGTCGCCTAGATATTTATGCTTTTTTAGCTTTTGCCCTAAAACCGCTCTCAGAACACTCACGTGCACAACTGAATGAGTGGCATGCACAGTTTATGCACGAAGTAATCAACCCAAACCTTCGCTCAAGCGCTTTTGATTTAGTCAAAAAACATCAGGATCAAGGTGATCTTTGCTGCGTTGTGACAGCTACCAACAGCTTTGTCACTCGCCCCATCGTTCAAGCATTTGGCATCAAACATCTAATAGCTACGGAACCAGAAGTATTGGGAGACCCCGCCACTGGCAATTTTTCAGGGAAAGTTGCAGGCACTCCAAACTTTAGAGAAGGGAAAGTAACTAGAGTTGAAAGCTGGTTATCTTCAGAAAAATTATCTTGGTCGTCCCTAGAAAAAAGTTACTTCTACTCAGACTCCATTAACGATTTACCACTGATGGAAAAAGTAACCCAACCAATACCTACCAACCCAGATCAATCTCTGCGCGCCAAAGCGATAGAAAATAGTTGGCCAATTTTGGAGTTATTCGCATGATTCGTCGTTTTATAGACAGAATCCTTAGCAAATCTCCTAAGCAAAAAGGTTTGAAGCATGGGCACACATTGAGCCCTAAAAAAATCATCAAGCGTTCACACCACATTAACCCTGAATTACTGTCAAAAAATGCTGTCAAAGTTACCCATGTATTGCAAGAAGCGGGTTATGAGGCATACATCGTAGGTGGCGCAGTCAGAGATTTACTTCTTGGAATCGCCCCGAAAGATTTTGATGTGGCGACCAACGCCACACCAGAGCAAGTACAAAAACTTTTTCGTCGCTCAAGATTAATTGGCAGACGTTTTCAAATTGTTCATGTGACCTTTTATGGCAAAGAGCGACCAGAAATCATTGAAGTATCAACCTTCAGAGCACACGTGCAAGCAGATGACGCCCATGTGGCAGCAAACGGTCGCATCCTGCGTGACAATGTTTGGGGTAGTCAAGCAGAGGACGCCACCCGTAGGGACTTCTCGATTAATGCCATGTACTACGATCCTCAAACCGAAACAGTTTTGGACTACCACTCAGGCATGCAAGATATTCAGGCAAAGATTATTCGAATGATTGGTGAACCTAGCCAACGCTATAGAGAAGATCCCGTGAGGATGCTAAGAGCGATTCGTTTTGCAGCAAAAACAGGTTTTTTAATTGAAGAAAATACCCTTAAGCCTATTGAAGGCTTGGGTGATTTAATTCAGGATGTGCCAAGCTCAAGGTTGTTTGACGAAATTCTAAAATTGCTAATGTCAGGGCACGCATGGGCTTCAATCGAAGGTTTGCAAAAAGTTGGCCTGCATCACAAAATTCTTCCCCTGATTGAAGCGATTTTGTCAGATGAAGATCGCACACTATTTGTCAAAAAATCACTGCAAAATACTGACGCTCGAATCAAAGCTGGTAAACCTGTATCAGGCGGATTCTTGTTTGCAACATTACTCTGGCATGACGTTCAAGAGGCTTGGACTAATTTCGAAAACAATGGGATGCCAAGCATTCCAGCACTTCACGCTGCGATTGATGACATATTCAATCAACAAAAAGCTTTCTTGGGCATGCAGCGCCGTCACGAAGCAGACATGCGTGAAATTTGGGCAATGCAACCCCGTCTAGAAAAAAGAGTTGGTCGCTATCCATATCGCCTCATTGAAAGTCCAAAATTCAAAGCTGGTTACGATTTTCTTTTGTTGCGCTGCGAAACCGGGCAAGCTGATGCAGAAATTGGCCAATGGTGGACTGACTTTTGGCAAGGCGATGAACATCTAAGAGCAGACCTCATGTTAGTTGCCAAATCACAAAGCCAAGAAGCAACAAATAATCCCGCCAAAAAGCGTCGCAGAAGAAATCGCTCACGCGTGGCAAAATCTAGCCCTACCGAGCAAAATAATTAAAAAAAAGATAAAGTACAGTTATATTGAAAAGGGAGTTTCATGGCACTGGCCTTCATTGGTCTTGGTGGCAATATTGGTGATACGAAACAACTCATCAAAGATGCCATAGTATGTTTAGCTCAAAATCCTGAGCTAAGGGTACTCACACGCAGTTGCATGTACCAAAGTGCTCCAGTAGATGCAGAAGGCCCTGACTTCATCAACGCTGTGATCTCACTTGAGACCCAATTAGCTCCAGAAGATTTATTGGCGATTTGCCAAAAAGTAGAAAATACTTTTGGTCGTGAGAGACCCTATATCAATGCACCAAGAACCATAGATCTAGATGTATTGGCATACGATAATGTTTCTATTCACAATGATCGGTTAACCATTCCCCATCCACGCATGGTTGAGAGATCATTCGTGTTGCTCCCACTCCTAGAAATCGCTCCGGATATTGATTTACCAGGATTTGGTAAATTAACGAAATACATTCCTAATGTTGAACACCAACGTATTGAAAAGGTCAAAGGCTGCAACTGCCCTAGTCAACATATTTAAAGACTGCAAAAAATTATGAGTTACCTACAAGAAGCTGCTGCCAATCGAGCGCCAATCACTATTTCAAAACTTCAAGCAATGCGTGAAGCAGGCGAAAAGATTGCAGTTCTAACAGCATACGATGCTAGTTTTGCCAGCTTGATGGATCAATCTGGCATTGATGTAATTTTGGTTGGTGACTCATTAGGCAACATCATCCAAGGGCAAACGAGCACCATTCCAGTCACGATTGAACAAATGGTGTATCACGTTAGTTGTGCTGCCAAAGGTAATCAATCAGCTTTTCTAATCGCTGATATGCCATTCGGAACATACTCAACGCCTGAACAAGCTATGGAAAATGCTGCCTCACTGATGAGAGCAGGCGCCCATATGGTCAAACTAGAAGGTGGTTCATGGCTTGCTGAAACTGTGCGATTCTTAGTCGAGAGAAGCGTCCCAGTTTGTGCGCACTTAGGCCTACTACCTCAATCAGTTCACACTTTGGGTGGCTTCAAAGTACAAGGTAAATCTACTGAAGCTGCTGATCTTTTAGTCAAAGATGCACAAGCGCTGGAAAAAGCTGGTGCACAACTTCTGGTATTGGAAGCAATTCCTTCAGAGCTTGGCAAAAGAGTGACCACATCAATCAAATTGCCAACTATTGGCATTGGCGCAGGTCCAGATTGTTCTGGTCAAGTGTTGGTCATGCATGACATGCTAGGAGCTTTTCCAGGGAGAAGTCCTAAGTTTGTTAAAAACTTTTTATTAGGACAAGAGTCTATTGAGGCTGCTTTTAAGAGCTACGTTCAAGAAGTCAAAACCGGGAAATTTCCCGGTCCTGAACATTGCTTTAAATCTTAATAATTGAGTAAAAATTAATTAAAGAAATCTTTTACTCGATCTAACCAGCCTTTTTGCTGAGGGCTATGCTTAGCACCACCCGACTTAAGACTCTCATCAAACTTTCTTAAAAGATCTTTTTGAGATTCATTCAGCTTTACGGGCGTCTCAACCTGGACATGAATATATAAGTCACCAGGCAAAGCAGTTCTTAAACTCTTAATCCCTTTTGATCTCAATCTGAATACTCTGCCACTTTGGGTTCCCTCTGGAACATCAAAGCTCGCTTTGCCAGATAAAGTCGGAACCTCAATCTCACCACCTAAAGCAGCATCAATGAATGAAATCGGCATTTCGCAATGCAAGTCTTCACCTTCACGCTGGAATACTGGATGCTCTTTGATATGAACTTCTACATACAAATCGCCACTCGGCCCGCCATTCACGCCAGGCTCACCGTTACCAGAAGAACGAATTCTCATGCCATCATCAATACCGGCAGGAATTTTCACTTCTAGCGTTTTCTGAGACTTAATTTTTCCGGCGCCATGACATTTTTTGCAAGGCTTAGGAAT